>CANGXD010000100.1 GCA_947457545.1 Gemmatimonadaceae bacterium | reverse complement strand
AGGCAGAGATACTCACGCTACCGTGGGCCAATGTGCTGTTGCCGCGCGTCATTCCTTCGCGCGAGTGGACGCCGCGCAACGACGAGCAGCGCCGTTTCTGGACGGTGAAGTATCCGTCGACAGCGCTCTTTCCCATGCAGGCGTTGGTCGAGCACACACGAGCGCGTGCGTTGGAGGGTTACAACGTGCCGACGCTTGTGTTCTTCAACAACGGCGACGAAGTCGTCGACGCCGAGCGCACCAAGCAGTGGCTCGACGCACTCGGGACGGAGGCGCTATCGAAAGTGGACCAGGTATCCATCACGCCCACCGAGGGTGAGGATGGCCATGTGCTCGTCGGGCGGATCGTGTCGCCGAGTCAGACAAACGGCGTGCGTGATCGCATCGTGTCGTTTGTCCGCCCGCCCTGACGCCGTTACCGCTTCGTCTTCGGCGAGGTGGTCGCGGCGCGAGCGTTACTTGGGCGGCTTGGGGTCCTTCAGACGCAGCAGCCCTTCCTGCGCCACCGAGGCGACCAACTGTCCATCCCGCGTGAAAATCTGCCCGCGTACGAAGCCGCGTGCACCGAACGCGCTGGGGCTATCCATTACGTACAGCAACCACTCGTCGGCTCGGAACGGCCGGTGCATCCACAGCGTGTGATCGAGTGAGGCCAGAAAGAGCCGCGGGTCGCCGTACCGGACGCCGTGCGTGAACAGCGCCGTGGGAAGAAAGCCGTAGTCTGACGCGTACGCGACAATGGCCTGATGCACGATGGGGTCATCGGGCAACCGATCGATCACGCGGAACCACACGTAGCGCTGCGACTCGCCCGCACTTGGCCCGCCCGGCAAATGGGACTGTGGCGAGCGGAAGTCGATGGGGCGGTCCTGCGTGAGGACCGTGCGAAGCTCGGGGGGCAGAATGGCGGCGTTCTCGCGCACCTGCTCGAGCTCGGGCTTGATGCTGTCCGGGTCCTGCACATTGGGCATGGGGACCTGATGGTCGAGTCCCGGCTCTTCGATGTGAAAGGAGGCCGACAGGTGAAAGATCGCTTCACCGTGCTGAATGGCGGTCACGCGGCGACTCGTAAACGTGCCGCCGTCGCGCGGCCGATCGACGAAATACACGATCGGCGCCTTGAGGTCGCCGGGGCGCAGGAAGTACCCGTGCACCGAGTGCGCTTCGCGGGCCTCGTCGACCGTACGCCGGGCGGCGACCAGTGCCTGCGCAAAGACTTGTCCGCCAAAGACCCGGCCGGTCCCCAGGTCCCGGTTCTTCCCGCGGTAAATGTTCACCTCGAGCTTCTCCAGCTCGAGCAGCTCCAGCAGTTCCGATACGATGCTCATGGAGTGAATATGAGGCATGAATCGCGCTTTCCGCTCGTTCTTCTTTGCGCTGGTGTGCGTTGCCGCCGGCACGTGGCTGTTGTGCACCCCGCGTGGGTCCAAAACCGTGCCTCCCGGCCCGGCAGCGGCGCCCAGCGCCCCCGCCTCTGGCGCGCCGGCCCCATCTCTCAGCCCGGCGCCTCCGGCTCCTCGCAGCAGCATCGGCTTCCGCTCGCGAACCCGCCTCGAGGAGCACTTTGCCAAGCATGGCGCAGAATTCGCCGCGGCGACCGCCAACGACTATCTCGCCATGGCACAACGTGTCCGCGCGCTGCCGCCATCGGCCACGGTCCTCGAGCTCACCCGCCCCACCGACGGCGTGATCTCCAAGTTCGACCGCGAGAGCGGTGCCTTTCTGGCGTTCGACGCCGACAGCACCATTCGCACCTTCTTCAAGCCCAACGACGGCGAAGCCTACTTCAAGCGGCAGGCCCGTCGTTCTCCCCGTTCCTGATTTCCCGCCCCCGCCCTGTGATGCACGAACGCGACGAATGGTTGGCCCAGTGGTCCCGCACGGTGACTGAGGTAGAGCGTGGGTACGAGCTCACCTTCGACGACTATCTCAACGACCTCGACATGCGCCACAAGTTGCGCGTCATCGAGGAGCACGACGACCAGTGGGCCGACCTGCTGGAGCTCGACACGCGCTTCCGTAACGCCACGTTCCCGAGCGGCCGTTGCGTGTGGGGCGAGGAAAACGCCGCCGCCGAAGGGTGGGACCGCGAGAAGCACTGGTACTACTGGCTGCTCCCCAAGAAGCAGGGGCTGGCGTTCGAGGCGGAGTACTGAGCATGCGGCCCTGATATCACAAATGTGATTTCAGGGCCGGAGTCGTTATCTTTAGAGGCTATGTCGGAATCCCTGCTGCCTCAGAACGCTCCTGCCGAGCCCGGCTCGACGCCGTCCATTTCGGCCGAACAGATCGCCGCCGCCACCGCGTTGCTCGAAAAGCTCGCGGAGGACCGCGCCAACCTGCTCGACATCCCCGAAGAACAGCGCACGCGCCTGCTCAAGGCCGCGGGCGAAGTGTCGCGCCCGGATGCCATTCTGCGCCGCCAAATGGTGAAGGCCACCAAGCGTCTCAAGAAAGTCGAGCGCACGGCCAAGCTGCAGGAAGCCGAGAACCAGCTGCAGGAAACCGGCATTCGGAAGCTGCGGCGGCAGACGGTGTTCACGACGCCCAACTATCTGCTCCCCGGCAGCGACGAGCAGATCACCGTCGACGAACCCGACTTCACCGAAGCATTGGAAGCGCAGCACTGCTACGTATGCAAGCAGCAGTTCACCGTGCTGCACCACTTCTACGATCAGCTCTGCCCCAGCTGCGCCGAGTTCAACTACCGCAAGCGCACGGAGCTAGCTGACCTGACCGGTCGCACCGCCCTGCTTACGGGCGGCCGCGTGAAGATCGGCTACCAGGCCGGCATCAAGCTGCTGCGCGCCGGTGCGCATCTCATCGTGACCACGCGCTTCCCGCGCGACTCGGCGCAGCGCTACGCCGCTGAACCCGACTTCGAGCAGTGGAAGCATCGCCTGGAGATCTACGGGCTCGACCTGCGTCACACGCCGAGTGTGGAGGCGTTCTGCCACCACCTCATGCAGACGCACGACCGTCTCGATTTCATCGTGAACAATGCCTGTCAGACCGTCCGGCGTCCGCCCGACTTCTACAAGCACATGATGGATCTCGAGCGCGCCTCACTCAGCGACATGCCGGAGCAGGCGCGCAAGCTGCTCGGCGCGTACGAAGGCGTTCGCGGCTATCACCTGCTTCCGGAAGCTGGTGTCTCGCGTGAAGACGAGATGATCACGCCGGCCACGTTGCCGCGCGCCCTCGCCGAGGTGGCGGGGATGACGCATGCGGCCGAGCTCTCGCAGGTGCCTTTGCTCGCCGATGAATATCAGGACCAGTCGCAGCTCTTCCCCGAAGGGCGCCTCGATCAGGACCTGCAGCAGGTGGATTTGCGCGAGCGCAATTCGTGGCGCCTGCTCATGCACGAAGTGCCGAGCGTGGAGCTGCTGGAAGTGCAGCTGGTGAACGCGATTGCGCCGTTCCTGATCAACGCGCGCCTCAAGCCGCTCATGATGCGCACCGCCAACCGCGACAAGCACATCGTGAACGTGAGTGCCGTGGAAGGTCAGTTCTACCGCAAGTTCAAGACGACGCGCCACCCGCACACGAACATGGCGAAAGCGGCGCTGAACATGATGACGCGCACGTCAGCGGCCGACTACGAAACCGACGGCATTCACATGAACGCCGTCGACACCGGGTGGGTGACCGACGAAGATCCCGTGCACATTGCCGCGCGCAAGGTGGAGGAGCATCGCTTCCATCCGCCGCTGGATATCGTGGACGGCGCGGCGCGCATTGTCGATCCCATCATTGATGGGATCAACACGGGCGAGCATGTGTGGGGGAAGTTCTTGAAGGATTACCGGCCTACCGATTGGTAGGTCGTGGTTGTCGTTCACTCTCTGCTTGATAAACGTTGACAAGCTTTCAACAGGAGTGAATCATCTCACCCTTCTCAACTATCCTGTTCAAATGGAGGGTTCGGTGAATCAAGCAATTGTTTGGGTTCGTGATGAATAGGTCGATGTCCCTGATCTCCTCGCGACGATCGAATGCAGGATGCAAGGGGTGGATGCTGATTGCTTGCGGAGTTCTTGAAGCCTGTACTCCTTGGGTTGCAGCGGCGCAGCGGCTCCGTGGCGCAGACAGTGTTCGCCTGGACGAGAGCGGGGGGCGCATCATCGCGAGAGCTTCTGGACTCGCAGTTTCCCGTTTTGGAAGCATCTTCGTAGCGGACAACGGAAACAAAGTGGTCCGGGCATACTCGCCGAGCGGGCGATTCGTTCGTCAGTTCGGGAGGAAAGGCAGCGGCCCTGGCGAACTGGAGTCCGCCCTACAGATGGCATTGGATGGCGACACGTTGCTTCTGATCAATAACGCCTCTCGACTGCGTGTCGAGGCGTTCGCCGTCCGCGATGGCAAATACAAGTGGGGCGTTGCGCTCCCTCGGCGGCCGTTTTCGATAACGTCAAGTGGAGGCGTCGTAAGGGGCGCCAGCATCGAGATGGGCAAGCAGGCCTCTATAGTCGAAGTCCGAGGACCGAATGGGAAACCCACTGTCTTTGGTCCGTTACCCGAACTGATTCAGCGCTTCCCCATACTTGGCGGACCTTTCGGCACAGTCTTGCACGACGATCGCCATGAACGCATTGCAGCGGTGTTCGAAGTCAGCGACTACCTCTACCTTTGGCGACGAACCGGCGACAGTGCAGATAGCATCTTGATTCAAAAGGTGGCGCGTCGCGGCGCGCGTCGCGATCTACTGCAGGCAGCCGGGCGTGATACGGCGAGGGGGCTCGACGCCCTGTATAAGTCATCCATTCCAGTGGCAATCGGCTGGATCTCGGACAGCTCAGTCGCGGTCGTGCTCAGCGACGTCGAGTTCCGCGGGCGGGTTTTCGAGGGACACTTCTTTGTCAGTGTCGTGAATACTCGCACGCGCATTTCGTGCGCCGAACTCCAACTGAATGTCCCTCGTGATCCGTTTCCCCAATTCGCATTACAGGGGACGGCTGTGTATGCATTGGTTCAGCATGTGCCTGGTGACGGTGACGCTCTCACGTACGTCGTCAGATTCCAATTGCCCGCGACCTGCACCGCGCGCCAGCGCTAGGAGAGAGGAGTGTCCAGGCATTTGCTGAACATCTTGGCACCTGCAGGATCTATTGCAAGTTCCGCAAAATCGCGCAGAAGACTGGCATTACTCTGGCTCTTGTTCTGCGCCAGCGAGATTGTCGGCTGCTCGCCCCGAGATAGCCATGTGGACGACGATGTGATCGCGACCGAGTCGCAACCGAATGGGCCAGTTGGTGTCGCTTTTGTAGACAGCACTTTTGTCCCAATTCAAAACGAGACTTATGCGGAGACATCGCCCCAATCCGCATTGCACCGGATTTCGGCATTTACCACGGACTCCACGGTCGAGCTTAGCACAAATGATACGATCGGCCGGCTATACTCTTCAGACCGCTCAACTGGCCAACGCGACAGCATTTCGCTTCCGATCATTCGAAGGTGGTCGATAGACGGACGCAGCGGTCGCGTTGACACCTTACCCAGTTAACCAATTTTTCTCGGAGTCCTCCACGACTCTCTGGCAGTGGTGGTGCACGAAAGTTCGCGATACTCACCGCAGCGAAGCTCGCGCGCGTTCTTCTTATCTTTGATCAATTATCGCGGTTTTCAGGTTTGTCTGGATCTGCCGCTCCCTGAGGTCCGCGACCGGTGGTTTCGCCTGAAGATTTCTGGCGATACGCTATTCGCCACCGAGCAGTCAATCATCGTTGGCCGCGCGGCCTCTTCCGATTCGAGGCGCGTTTGGCGCTGGCACCTTCGCCCCCGCAACTGCCCTTGGAATTTTGTCCAGAGAGATATGTGATGGACATCTTGGACGGCGCGGCGCGCATTGTCGATCCCATCATTGATGGGATCAACACGGGCGAGCATGTGTGGGGGAAGTTCTTGAAGGACTACAAGCCGACTGACTGGTAGGCGACTACCACGTCAGTCCGCGCAGGTACGCAAAGTTTTCCTGCGCACTGGCCAGCTCGTCGCCACTCCCTTCCTGCTCCACGAAACACGGCTTCTTCTCCAGCTCGGGTACGGCCGCGAGAAACGTCTTGAGGTCGAACACGCCCTTGGCGAGCTCCGTGTCCTTGGTGCGATCGGCGATGACGTTCTTGAGGTGAAAGCTCCAGCAGCGGTTGCGGTACTGCTGCAGGAACGCCAGCGGGTCGCCGCCGCCCATGAGCATGTTCCCCACGTCGAGCTGAAAACGCACGAGCTTGGGATCGGTTTCCGCAAGGAAGACATCCATGGGCTTCTGTCCCATGATGCTCTTCTCGTGATTGGGCTCGTTATGCAGCGCAATCCACAGCCCGAAGCGCCGCGCCACTTCACCTGCGCTGTTGAAGCGGTTCGCCCAGAGCTTCACCACCTCGATGCTCTTGTTGGCTTCGGCCGGAAGACTCGGCGCCGTGAGATACGTCATCCCCAGCTCCTTCGCCTCGGCGCAGCGCTGCTCCCATTCGGTGAGAATGGTTTCGGGCGCCATGTGTGCCGACGGCGCCTTGAGGCCGGTGGCTTTGAGACTCGCCTTTACCTCTTTGATGGACTGGCCGAAGTTCTTGAAGCTCCAGAGGAGCTCCACGTCGGTGTAGCCGATCTTGGCGAGCGCCTCGAGGGTACGCTCGGGGCTCGCCTTCATGGCGTTCCGCACGGCGTACAGCTCGATGCCGATGCGGTCGAGTTTACCCGCGGGGAGGTGGAGGGCGCCGAGCGCACTCGCGGGGATATGGCGGCTGGCCAGAGCGGCGGCCGCAGAGGCAAGAAAGGAGCGACGGAGCATCTCGTATGTTACGGCGTGGAGGTGCTCCTCCGGAAGGCGGTGGCAGGAGCGGGTCGGCCGGCCAAACGCCATCGCTCTCCCGCGCGTATTCTCCCTGAACCCCGTCTCAATTCAGGAGCCTGCATGTCCCGAGTGTCCGCCCTCTCCCTTTCGCTGCTGTTCGCGCTGCCGTTGGGCGCGCAACAGAACGGCAATGCGCCCGCCACCTGGGACCCGCAGCAGATCCTGCGCACCGAACGGTTCGTGAAGCCGCCCGAGAACATCACGCGCATGATCATGGCGCCACGCACCGATATCTCGTTCACGAATCAGAGCCCCGATGGGCGATGGTTTATGCGCACGCGCGGCGCCGATCGTGGCGACATCAAGGCATACGGTGCGCCGCATATCTGGCTGGGTGGCCTGCAGGTGGACACGCGCGCGAATCGCGCACGAAGTGTGACCACGAGCACGCGCACCGGGCTCACGCTCGTCGACCCGGTGAGTGGCACGGAGAAGCAGATCGCCATTCCCGCGGGCACCACGATGAGCGCCCCCGTGTGGTCGCCGCGTGGCACGCACATCGCCTTCATGGTGAACTATCCCACAGCGTCGTACGCGTACGTGGCCGACGTGCTCACGGGGCGCATCACGCGACTCTCCGAGCGACCGTTGCTGGCCACGATGGTGACCGATATCGACTTCACTGCCGATGGACGCCACATCGTGACGGTGCTCGTGCCGCAGAACCGCGGCGCCGCGCCCACGCACGGCGAGGGCGATATCGAAGATGGGCCGCAGGTACGGCTCACCGAGTCGAAGGCGATTCCGCAGCCGGTGCACTTCTCCCTGCTGCAGGACCCGCACGACAAAGCCCTGCTCACGTATCACACCACCGGGCAGGTGGCGCTTATCGACATTCGTTCACGGGCGGTGAAGGCGATCGGTGCGCCCACGATGGTGCGCGCCATCGATGCCTCTCACGACGGCAGCCATGTGCGCGTGACGCGCATGACGGAACCGTTCTCGTACCTCGTCCCGGTATCGAGCTTCGGCTCGGTGCAGGAGCTGTGGGACGCCACCGGCAAAGTGGTCGCCACGCTCAACACGCAGCCGCTGCGTGAGGGAGGCCGAGGTGATGACGCCGCAGCCGGACTCGCCCGCGCGGTGGCCGCGAACGACACGAGCCGTCGCGCGATGCAGTGGAACCCGATTGGTCCGGGGCTACTCTTCCTGCAGAACGTGCCGGCTCCGGCGGCGGCGGCGACGACGCCGCCGGCGGGTGGCGCGCGCAACGAAGGCGGGCCGGCGAATCGCCCGTCAGCCAATGCGCCCATCCAAGTCCGCGCGCCGCGAGGTCAGGTCGTGCTCTGGAAGGCGCCGTATGGCACGAACGACACCACGGTGCTCTATCGCGGCGGCCCGCAGCTGGCCAACGTCACCTTCAGCCTCGACAGCAGCACGATGTTCGTGAGTGACAGCGGCGCGGTCATTGCCGTGCGCGTGAAGAACCCGTCCGAACGGTGGAATCTGGGGCGCAACGTGTCGCTGCCAGTGGCCGCGGGCGCGTTCGGCGGATTGGGCGGCGGGCGGGCCAACAGCGACAGCACCGCCGGTCAGCTCGTGTCACGGCGCATTGCCGGCACCTCGTACGTCCTGCTCGGCAAAGACGGCAAGAGCGTCGCGCTTACCGGTACCCGCACACCGGGCGCCAAGTGGTATACGCAGGCACCGCGCCCGTGGCTCGATCGCATGGACATCACGAGCAAGGCGCGCACACGCCTCATGGATTCACCGGCCGACACGTTCGAGGAGTTCGTCGCCGCCGTCGACGCCGACCTGTCGCGCTTCATCGTCACGCGTGAATCGCGCACCGTCATTACCGATGCGTGGCTGCGCACCGCCGGCAGCACCGACGCGAAGCAACTCACGAAGAACGTGGACGTGGGCCCCGAAGTGAGTCAGGCCGTCTTCAAGCGCATTCAGGTGGTGCGGCCGCGCGACGGCAGCAAGTACTGGGTGGACGTGACCCTGCCGCGCGACTGGAAGCCTGGGCAGCGCGTGCCTGGCGTCATCTGGTTCTACCCGCGCGAGTACGCCACGCTCACGTCGTACGAAGAGTCACGCTACGGCACGAACATCAACGAGTTCCCCGCCGTGCCGTCGGCGCGCCCCGCCTCCAGCATGCAGCTCTGGGTCTCGCAAGGCTATGCGCTCATTCAGCCCGACATCCCCATTTACGGCGATGCCGGGCGCATGAATGACAACTACACGCGCGATCTCGAAGAGAATCTCGACGCCGTGCTCGATGCCGTGGTAGACAGCGGCTTCGTGGACCGTGACAAGATGGGCATTGGCGGCCACAGCTACGGCGCCTTCAGCACCGTGAACGCCATGACCCTCATGCCCAACTTCAAGGCGGGCATTGCCGGTGACGGCATGTACAACCGCACGCTCACGCCGTTCGGCTTCCAGAGCGAGCGCCGCAACTTCTTTCAGGCAAAGGACACGTACCTCGACATGTCCCCGTTCCTGCGCGCCGACAAGATCTCGGGCGCGCTCTTGCTGTATCACGCGCTGGAAGATCAGAACCAGGGTACGGCGCCCATGAGCTCGACGCGCATGTTCGCCGCGCTGCAAGGGCTGGGCAAGAACGCGGCGCTGTACATGTACCCGTACGAAGATCACTCCGTCTCGACGTACGCCAGCGATCTCGATTTGTGGGCGCGCTGGGTGGCGTGGATGGACGTGCATGTGAAGGGTGCGGGGAAGCCGGCGGCGAAGGCGTTGGTGCCGTAGGGACTCAAGGGTCGCATGCCCCCCACCTACTTCCCCACCCCCGCCGACTTCCGCGCGTGGCTCTCGCAGCATCACGCGAGCGCCACCGAGCTGGTCGTGGGCTTCCACAAGGTCGGGAGCGGTACGCCGAGCATGACATGGACGGAGAGCGTGCGCGAAGCACTCTGCTATGGCTGGATAGATGGCGTGCGGCACCGGGTGGATGAGTCCCGCTACAGCATTCGCTTCACGCCGCGGAAGACGAAGAGCATCTGGAGCGCGGTGAATGTGACGCACGTGGAAGAGCTCATTGCGGCCGGACTGATGAAACCCGCCGGGATTCGGGCTTTTGAAGCGCGCACGGCGAACAAGACCGGTGTGTACGCCTTTGAGCAGCGCACGGCGGAGTTGCCGGAGCCCTACGCGGGGCTGCTCGCGGCCAACACCACAGCCGCCACGTTCTTTGCCACCCTGCCGGCCGGCTATCGGAAGCAGGCCGTCTGGTGGGTGGTGAGCGCCAAGCGCGAGGCCACTCGGGAATCTCGACTGGCCACGCTCATCGCCTGTTGTGCGCGTGGTGAACGGCTACCATAGCGCACGAGCTACAACTCCCGCCGCTTCAGCGCCTGCACCGCATAGTCCACCGCGCGGACGGTAAGCGCCATGTACGTGAGCGACGGATTCTGACAACCGCTCGAGACCATCGCGGCGCCGTCGGTAATGAACAGGTTGGGTACATCCCACGCCTGATTCCACCCATTCAGCACCGACGTCTTGGGGTCGCGCCCCATGCGTGCCGTACCCATCTCATGATTGGCGTTGCCCATGGTGCTCGGCGGGCGCGTCGTGGGCTGAATGTTCTTTGCTCCAGCCGCCTCGAGCAATTCGGCGGCTCCCACTTTCATGTCCCGGTGCAGCGCCAGTTCGTTGGGTGACCACTGCGTACTGATGTGCAGCGAGGGGATGCCCCACTTGTCGGTGAGCGTGGGATGCACCGTGGCCCGGTTGTGCGGCATGGGGAGCGTTTCGCCATAGCCGTTGAAGGTCATGGTCCACCCTCCCAGTTCGCGCAGCTGCTGCTTGAAGGCTGCGCCAATGCCGGGCGCTCGCGTGAGCTGTTGCCACCCGCTGCGCTGTGCCCCGCCCTGAAAGCCATACCCACGAATGAAGTCAGGATGCGTGCTGCCAATGTTGCGGAACCGCGGCACATAGATGCCGTTTGGCCGATTGCCCACGACCCGTTTGTCGAGGAACCCGTCAATGGTGCCGGTGGCGCCGGCATTCTTGATGTGGTCCATGATGTTGCGCCCCACCTGATCGCTCGCATTAGCGAGTCCATTTTCCGCGCCGGTGGTTGCCGAGTTGAGCAGAATGCGGGCACTCTCAATGGCGCTGGCGCACAAAAAGATCACGCGGGCGGTGAAGCGGTGCTCCTGCCCGGTTTGTCCATCGATCACGTGGACGCTGCGAATGCGCCGAGTGGAGGGATCAATCTCGAGTGACCGGACAATACTCCATGGGCGAAGCGTGAGGCGACCGGTCGCGCGCGCCGCCGGGAGTGTGGCGTTGATGGAGCTGAAGTACGAGCGCGTCATGCAACCGCGCTGACAGGGGCCGCAATAGTGACAGGCGGCGCGTCCGGGGCGTGGCGCCGTGAGGATGGCGGCTCGGCCAATCGTGAGCACGCGATCGCGTTTGAAGCGCGCCGCAATACCATCACGGACGTGCTGCTCCACCACGTTGAGCGCCATGGGTGGATCGAAGACGCTGTCGGGCAAATGGGGAATGTTCTCCCGTTGTCCGGTAACGCCAATGAAGCGCTCCACGTGGTCGTACCACGGAGCAATGTCGCGGTATCGAATGGGCCAGTCGACGCCCACGCCATCGCGCAGATTAGCCTCGAAATCGAGGTCACTCATGCGATAGACCTGACGTCCCCAGATGATGGACTTTCCGCCCACCTGTCGCGCCCGGAACCAGTCAAAGGGTTGATCGGCCGGCGTGCTGTAGGGATTCTCGATGTCATCAATCCAGTAGCGCTGACTGATTTCGTCGAACGACACCGAGTTGCGCTGCACAGGCTGACGCGCTTCCATGGCGCGCCGATCTCCCAGGCCGCGGAAGCGCATTTCGAATGGCGCCACATGCTCTCGCGAGTCCCGATCGGGCGACACCGGGCGCCCGGCTTCGAGCACGAGGGTACGGAGCCCGCGCTCCGTGAGTTCTTTGGCGGCCCAGCCACCGGTAATGCCCGACCCAATCACAATCGCGTCGTAGGTCACGGCACGCGCTTGGATGTTGACGGGCCCACCTTCCATGGGTGTGTGCGTCATGGTGATTCAGCTCCGCACGGGGGCATTGCCATCGTAGCGCCCGGTGAGGGGCCATGCGTCCAGGTGCTTGCTCATCCCCGCTTCCGACGTGCAGTAGCCAAACACCGTGAGATACTTAAGGGTACTGAACCAGTGCGCGTTGGCGGCCGCACCGTTAGTGCGGCGCAACGCCGTCACTTCGGCGTCGAGCGCTTCCAGCAACTCCACCCGGCGAGCGGCGGGCAGCGCCACATAGGACGCTCCTCCCAATGCCGCGGCACGAGTCTCCAGCATGGGCAATCCCTTCAGCACCACATCACGTTCAGTGGGCGCGTACCATTCGGCGAGCATGCGATCGATGAACCCGGTGACGTTGGCGTCGGTCGCACCGGGGGTACTGGTGCGCGGAATAATGTCCTCCGCCATCACCTGCACTGTGCGAGCCTGTGCGGCGGTGAGCGCAGACCAAATACGCTGACGGTCCGTGGTGTTGGCGATCGTGGCGGCGGCGCGATGCACGTGTTCGCCGAAGGCCGCCACATCGTCTACCGACAACTGGTGCAGCGCGGCCAGCGCGCCGGTGGACATTACGAGTTGCAGGAGATCACGTCGTTCCATGTGGTCTCCTAGCGCGTGACGCGCACGTTCTGCGCTTCGAGATAGCGGCGAGAGCCTTCAGCATAGTAACGAGGTGACTGCGCGGGATCGGGCACGCCATCGAGCTCCACAATGCCCCAGCCGGCAAATCGGGTCGCGTTGAGTGCCGCGAGTACGCCGGGCAGATTGACGCGCCCCGCGCCGAGTTCACGGAAGCGGTACGACGTCGCGGATCCGCCCGGAGCGGGCCGCTCCAGATCCTTGAGGTGCACCACGGCAATGCGTGACGCGTATTGGGATACCGCGGCCACCGGATCGCCACCCGCCGCGTGCCAATGCGCGACGTCGAGCAGCAGTTTCACATGATCGGCATTGGCGGCGTCGAGAATGCGGGCCACCTCGTCGGGGCGTTCACCCAACGCGTTCATGTGATTGTGGTACACCAGCGTCACGCCTTCGTCGGCGACGCGGGCGCCAATGTCGGAGAGGGCGCGGCCCATGCGCGCGTAGTCGTCAGCCACCGGAGTGGCGTTGCGGGGCCGCTCGTCGGTGACCTGCAAAAACGTGCATCCCGTGGCGCGGGCAAAACGCGCATGCTGCACATGGAGCGCCATGGATTCGGTGAGATGCGTGGCATCAAAGGGCACACTACCACTGGAGAGCGCCGGGAATGTCAGGCGATGCTGGGCCAGCAGCGCCTTGAGCACGTCCGGGGTTTCGCGCCAGCGCTGTACGGCAGACGCCCGCAGCTGTATCCCGGGATACCCGGCCGCAGCGATATCGGTAATGGCGGCCGGATCATTGCCGCCCCAGGTGATGGCCGCGCACCCCACCTGCATAGGGGCCGCCCAGGAGATGCCTTTGCCCGTGGCCCACGAAGCCACGCCCAGTCCGCCATAGCGGAGGAATTCGCGTCGATGCATGCGAGAAGTTGTCGCGCGGCCCCTTGATTGGTAAGCGCCGCGGTGCCAACCCCAAGCGCCCCACACGACGAGAAAACTCACCGCGTCCAACTCCAGACCCACTACGCAAACCCATGACCCGGAACCGATCAGTTTCGAGTCGCGGGTTTGCGTTAGGAGTCGTGAGTGTCATGCGTTGAGGTGCTACGCCTATATTGCGAAATGACCGACCCCATCCACGCCCCCGTCCCCGGTTTCCGACCCGTGCCCCGCACGGGCGTCATTTATGTCATGGACCGCGCGAAGGAATTCGGCTTCCGCGCCGGCGCCGACGGGTGGTGCAACCTTGGGCAAGGACAGCCGGAAACCGGCCCGCTGCCCGGCTCGCCGGAACGCCCCAGCGATGTCACCATCAGCGCGGACGACTACGAGTACGCGCCAGTAGGTGGCATCGACGCGCTGCGGCGCGCGGTCGCAAACTTGTACAACGCGCGCTACCGCCAGGGCAAAGCCAGTCAGTACGGCCCCGAGAACGTATGCATCTGCGGTGGCGGGCGCTCGTCGCTCACGCGGGTCGTAGCCTCGCTGGGCAACGTGAATCTTGGCCACGTGCTCCCCGACTACACCGCGTACGAGGAGCTGCTCGAAATCTTCGGGACGTTCAGCGCCATTCCGCTGCTGCTCGAGCCCGAAGCGGGCTACGCCCTCAGCACCAAGAACCTACGCCGGGAAATCACCGGCCGCGGACTGGGCGCGTTGCTGCTCTCCAACCCCGCGAACCCCACGGGCCGTGTGCTGCGCGGCAGTGCGTTGGCCGCGTGGGTGCACGAGGCCCGTGAGCTCAAGTGCACGCTCGTCCTCGACGAGTTCTACTCCCACTATCTGTGGGATGAGGGGCTGGTGGAAGGCGCGACGGTCAGCGCCGCCGAATT
>CANGXD010000099.1 GCA_947457545.1 Gemmatimonadaceae bacterium | reverse complement strand
GCTCATTGCCGGCAGGCTGGGCAATGATCCAGCGCGCCGATACGATGCCGTACACAATGGCGATCGCGGCGCAGCCAAGCGCGAGGATGAGGGCGTACTGCTCGAGCACGTATGGGTGGGTGGGAGGAAATGGCACGGGCCCCGGGGAAACCGGGACGGTTTGGGGATATCCCGTGGAAAATCACCGCCTGAGCGGGATGTTGCCAGTAGCGCCGCGCATAAAGGCGGGCGGGCGCTCCGCGTTAGATTAGCCCCGTTGACGTCGCTTGCTCCGTCCTTCCTCCCCACCGTCATGCCTTCCACATTGCGCGCGGCCGCCATTCCGGCCGCCTTGGTCCTCGGCGTCTTCGCCGCCTGCCGCCCCTCCGCGTCACCCGCGACGGCTCCCGCCGGCACCGCGGCCCTCCCCGCGCCTTACGTCATCACCGATGGCCAGTCGCAGGTGGTCCCCGCCTTCGCCGACACCACGCAGTGGATCCGGGAGCGGCTCTGGGTGGAGACGGAGTTCGACTCCGACTACGACGGCAAGAAAGATCGGATGCACGTAGACGTCACCCGGCCGGGCCCGACGGGCGCCGGTCTCAAGGTCCCTGTCGTGTACGAAACGAGCCCCTATTTCGCCGGGACCGACCCGGACGACGGGATCTTCTGGCCCGTGAAGCAGGAACTCGGGGATTCGTCCCCCACGCGGAAACTCGGCAAGGGCGCCCCCTTCAACGCGGGGCGCACACGCATCGCCAACTCGCAGGTGCGCAACTGGGTGCCGCGTGGCTTCGCGGTGGTGCACAGCGAGTCGCCGGGCACGGGCCTCAGTCAGGGGTGCGTCACCATTGGCGGCATGAACGAGTCGCTGGCCCCCAAGGCGGTCATTGACTGGCTCAATGGACGCGCCAGAGGCTTCACGACGATTGACGGCAGCACCGAAGTGAAGGCGACCTGGTCGACGGGCAAGGTCGGCATGACCGGCACGTCTTTCAACGGCACGCTCCCGGTGGCCGTGGCGACCACGGGCGTGAAGGGGCTCGAGGCGATCATCCCCGTGTCGCCCAACAACTCGTACTACCGCTACTACCGCTCCAACGGCCTCGTGCGCAGCCCGGGTGGCTACCTCGGCGAAGATGTCGACGTGCTCTACGACTACGTGCAGAGTGGCAAGCCGGAAACGCGCGCGCTCTGCCATCAGAAAGTGCGCGCCGACATCATCTGGAAGGGACTCGACCGTCGCACGGGTGACCTGAGCGACTTCTGGACGAAGCGGGACTACATCGAGCAGGCCAAGGGGATCAAGGCCGCGATGCTGACCGCCCACGGCTTCAACGACTGGAACGTGATGCCGTCGCACACGACGATCATGGCCGAGGCGGTGCGCGCGAACGGTGTGCCGGTGCAGATGTACTTCCATCAGGGCGGACACGGCGGCGAGCCGCCCATTGGGATGATGAACCGGTGGTTCACGCGCTACCTGCTGGGTGTGAACAACGGCGTGGAGCAGGACCCGCGTTCGTACGTCGTCCGCGAGGGCGCCGCCCGCACGAGCCCCACCCCGTACGCCGCCTATCCGCATCCCGAGGCGGCCCAAGTGACGCTGTACCCGGTCAAGGGCGGTACGCAGGTCGGTGGACTCGCCTTTGCGCCGGTCGCGGGGCAGGGGAGCGAGGCGCTCACCGACGACGTGAACCAGAGCGGCGCACAGCTCGCCACCGCATCGTCGTCCAAGAACCGTCTGCTGTACGCCACCCCCGAGCTCAAGGCACCGGTGCATCTGAGCGGCACCGCGCGGGTGAGCATCCGCGTGGCGTCGAGCAAGGCCGCCGCCAACCTGTCGGTGTGGCTCGTGGAACTGCCGTGGCCCGCCAACACCCGCGGCGCGATGGACCCGAATGGCATCATCACGCGCGGCTGGGCCGACCCGCAGAACGCCAAGTCGCTCCGCATGAGCGAGCCGCTGGTACCGGGGCAGCCCGTGACGGTGACCTTCGACCTCGAGCCCGACGACCAGATCGTGCCCGCAGGCAAGCGCATCGGCCTGATGATCTTCTCAAGCGACAAGGACTTCACGCTGTGGCCGATGCCGGGGACGGTGCTGACAGTGGACCTCGACGGGAGTTCCATGTCGTTGCCGGTGGTGGGAGGAAAGGGGGCACTCAACCGAGCGCTGCCTTGAGTGCTCGCTGCGGAGATCTGAGTTCTGAGAACTCAGAGTCTGAGTCGAGACTTCAGAAATGAGCCTCGGATAGGTGTGAGAGTCGAGGAACGCAGCAGTGAGCAGCCAGGCCCCGCGGTGGCGGTTTCCCCAACCGCCGGTCCTCGCCTCTCACTGCTGCGTTGCTCGACTCTCACGCCTATCCAGAACTCAACTCTGGACTCTCGACTCTCGGTTCTCGACTCTCAGGACTGAGTTCTCAGAGCTGAGGTGTCAGAGAGCGCGCGGCGGAAACTCCGCTCCCTCGTGTAGATTTGCTGGGTGTCCGGCGCGCTGCGCCGCGGTTGTGTCCCTCCGAAGAGCTCTCCATGGCGCGCGCCTGGTTGTCCCCTCTCTGCACCCTGCTGGCGGTTGGTTGTGTGTCGGCCGCTGGCGCTGGTCCCACGGCCTCAACGACGCCGGCACCCGCGGGTCCGTCCGCTGCGGCTCCCCGTGATGCGGCTCCCCGGGATGTCATGGCCCGCGGCCCCCTCTCGCGTGAGGCGTGGGCCGACTCGGTACTCTCCACCCTCTCGCTTCGCCAGAAAGCGGCGCAGATGGTGTGGGTGTGGACGCTTGGCGACTATACCGCCACCGATAACCCGGCGTATGCCACCATCGAGCGACAGGTCATCGACCTCGAGCTCGGCGGGATCATCGTGTCCGTGGGTGGCCCCATGGATATCGCCACCAAGATCAACGCGCTGCAGCGCGCGGCACGGCTGCCGTTGCTGGTCGGGGCCGATCTCGAAACCGGCGCGGCCTTCCGCGCGCGCGGGGGATGGTTCCTCCCCAACGCGATCGAGCTTGGCGGCGCCACGTCGTTTCCGTATCAGATGGGGATTGGCGCGACGCGCGATCCCAAGCTCGCGTACGAAATGGGACGCGTGACGGCGGTAGAGGGGCGCGCGCTGGGCATTCACATGGCCTTCGCCCCGGTGCTCGACGTCAACAACAATCCCAAGAATCCGGTCATCAGTGCGCGCTCGTTCGGTGAAGACGCGGCGCTCGTGTCGGAGATGGGCACGGCGCTCGTGCGTGGCATTCAGGAGAACGGGATGCTCGCCACCGGCAAGCACTTCCCGGGACACGGCGACACCGAACAGAACTCCCACCTCGAGTTGTCGCGGGTGACTGTGTCGCGCGCGCGTCTCGACAGTGTGGAGCTGCGCCCGTTTCAGGCGGCGATCAACGCCGGACTGCGCGGCATGATGACCTTTCACGGCGATCTGCCCGCGCTCGACACCACGCGTACCGCGGCAACGCTCAGCACCGCCGTTATGACGGATTTGCTGCGCACGCAGATGAAGTTCGACGGCCTGCTCGTTACCGACGCGCTCGACATGAACGGCGTCCTGGGGGGCATGACCATGGGCGAGGCCACGCTGCGCGCGGTGGAGGCCGGCAACGATGTGCTGCTCATGCCCTCCGACGCCAAGGTCTCCATTCAGTCGGTGGTCGATGCGGTGCAACAGGGACGCATCAAGGAAGCGCGCATCAATGCATCGGTGAAGAAGCTGCTCATGGCCAAGCACGAGTTCGGGTTGCATCGCACTCGCGTGGTCGACGTCGACAGCGTGCGGGCCAAAGTCGGGACCGTTGCCAACCAGGCGTCCGCGCGCGACGCGGCGGCCAAGGCCATTACGCTCGTGCGTGATTCGCTCTCGCTCGTGCCTCTCAAGATGGCGCGTGACGCGAAGATCGTGAGCATCACGGTGTCGTCGCGTGTCGATCTCGGGGCGGGGCGCGGCTTCGATGCCGAATTGCGCAGTGCCTATCCCAATCTGCTCTCGCTGACGCTGACGCCCGAAGTCGTCGCCGAAGCGACGGCGGGGGCCGCGGCCGGCATTGCCGGTGGATATCGCGTCACTCCCGATCCCACCATTCTCCCTGCATCGGTGCAGAACGCCATTGCCATTGCGCGCGGCGCCGACCTGGTGCTGGTGTCGAGCTACATCGGGGCAACATCGAACACCGCGTCGATGGTGCCCACGAAGGGATTGCCGGAGCTGCTCACGGCGTTGCGCGAGGCCAAAACCAAGGTGGCGCTCGTGAGCTTCAACAATCCGTATCTGCAGCTCGGGTTGCCACTCACCGAAGCGCACGTGATTGCGTGGAGCCCGTGGACGATGTCGCAGCGTGCCGCCGCGCGGGCGATGTTGGGGCGTGCCCCGATTACCGGTAAGCTGCCCATCACGTTGCCGGGGATCGCGCGCTTCGGTGACGGGCTCATTCGCTAGCGGCTTACGCCGGCGCGTTCAGTTGTCGAACAGATCGAGCTGCGCCGGCACCGCCAGCTTTTTCCGGGCACGCGCGCTGCGAACGAGTGCGTCGATGACCGTCACCACGGCCGCGGGTTGCTCTTCTTGCAGCATCGTCCCTGCTTGCTGGATGGTGTCGATCTGAAAGTCGGCCACGGTGCGGCGGAGGACGTCCACTTGGGCCGACGTGGGGGCGCTGGGCGTCGGGGTGTCTCCCACGAGTAATCGCAGCGGAGCGGTGATCCGCGGCAGACGATCGGCAATCGGGACACGCTCGTGTGCGGCCGCCATCGCGCGTAACGCGCGAAAGACGCGACCGAGATCGCGTTCGATGGGCTCGGTATACGCCTTGACCACACTGTCGGTCATCCACGTCGAAGAGGCGCTTTGCGCTTTCATCGACGAGACGAACCGCCGGCGAGCCAACGCTCGGCCAACCCGATTGTCGAGCAGCGGCGAGACCGCGAGCGCAATGCGCATCATCTTCGTGGCCTGCTGATCCATGGGGCCGCCGGCGATCGAGACCACGCCGCCGATGTCGTTCGGCGCGGTGGCCGCCATGTGCATCGCGATGGTGGCGCTCGTCCCGATTCCCGCCACGACGACGGGCACGCTCGGCAGCTCGGCGCGCGTCACCTGCAGCAGGCGCACCGCTTGTTGCCCGAGCGAGTAGTCCGCCGAATCCGGACGACTCGATTGCCCCATACCCAACGGGTCGATGACGCGGACGGTCACGCCGCGTGCGATGAGACCGCTCACGAGCAAGCGGACGCTGTGCGCTGACCCAACGGGCCCTGGTATCAAGAGCACGGCTGGTTCACCCGCCCGCGGCGCCGGCCCCGTGGCCAGCACGGCCAACGACTCTCCGGGCGCGACCACCCGCCGCTCCAGCAACGCGGGTGTCCGCGCGGAGGGTGCCGACAGGGCTATCAGCGACGCCGAGAGCGGGATGGCCGCGAGCACGCGTGAAATTGTCGGCATGCCTTATCCTGCCCGCCGAATATTTCTATTGTTCGTCGACGGCGTCACACCCACGCAACGTTCGCGGGGCCTTCCCGCCACGACGCCTCGTATTTTCACCGGGTTCACACCATGCGCACACTTTTGCTGCTTCCGACCACCGCCGTCGTTTGGGCGGTCACGAGCATCACCTCGCAATCGGACGCCCCGCGGATCGCCACCGATCTCACCGGTAACTGGAACTACAAGGTCGTTACGGAGAACGGCACGGGAACGCCGACGGTGACGATGCGACAGAAGGGTGACTCGCTGTCGGGGACCTACGAGTCGGCGCGCATGGGGGCCTTGCCGTTCAAGGGCACAGTGAAAGGCAAGACCTTTACGTTTGCCGTGAGCACCTCGGGCGGTGCAACGCTCACGTTCAACGGCACCATCGTGAGCGACGATGCCGTGAATGGAGAGGTCGATTTTGGCGGACAGGGTGGCGCGACGTTCAGCGGGGAACGGAAGAAGTAGCACCCGACGCCGCCGCGTCGGGCGTGGCCGGCACACCGCACTGCGGGCAGTACGGATAAAAGGCGTTCTTCTTCGTCGTACAGCTGGTGCAGGTGTCGAAGAGCCCAAGCCCGCAGTGCACACAAAAGTTTGCGGGGCCGTTCGGCCCTTTGGCGATCCCGCGCTCGCAGCCGGGGCACACCCCGCCATCGATGCGCTTGATCGCGGCGTCGTATGGCACCGAGCGACGCCGTTCCGCCTCGCTCTTCTGCTCCTCCTGTTGCCGCCGTTCGAGGTAGCGTCGCATGGCGCGAATGATGTACACGCCCGCGACAGCTGACGCGACAATGCCCACGCCGTAGCGCACGTAGCCGCCGTAGCTCGGCAGATACGGCACGAGCTCGACGAAGAACGCGAATAGCGCAAAGAGCACGAAGCCGCGCCACAGGGGCCAGTATTCACTGCGCCGCTTGCGCGCGATGAGCCATCCGGCCAACAGCAGCAGCGGTAGCGTGATCGCCAGCCGGATGCCGAATGTGCGCAGCTCCTGCTTGAAGGCGGCCCGTTCGAATGGTGCGCGCGCGGCGGTCTCGAGCGCGGCTTCCTGCTCGCGCACCTCGCTCGTCGCCTGACTGACGGCGAGCAAATCCGCATCGAGTCGCTCCACCACCGATTCTGCGGCACGTTCAACGCCCTTGAGCGAGTCGAGTACGCGTGTGCGCGACAATACCTCGGGGTCCTGCTTGGGATCGGTCGTCGCCGTGCGCGTGGCAATCCACGCATCGAACTGTTCGCGCTGCGCCGTCCACGCATTGCGCGATGCGACGAGCGACTGCTGGGCGCGAGCGTGCTCGTCCTGCAGGCGTGACGACTGCGACACCAGCGAATCGCGCCGCAGCTGCAACGGTGCCGACGTGGCAGGGTCGATGAAGTCGCGAATAGAGAGCGAACGGTCCACGCCGGGCAACTCGCCGACGATCTTGCCGCCAAGTCCGATCAGAAAACTCGCGAACACGATGGACACGACCCACATCGCCATCGCGAACAACCGCTCCGGGACCCGCAAAAATCCGAACATCGGTCAGTCTCCGCTGATGAGCTGTGACGCAAGATCGCTGACTTCATTGCACACGAGTTGCACGTCGACCTTTTCGATGGGGTGGGGCACGTCGGGGAGCAGCGAGGCGCGCGCGCGTGGCAGGTGCGCAGCGGCGCTGACGGCGTCGTCGAGCGACACGGAATCGTCGCGTCCGCCGACCAGCAGATGTACGGGACAGTGTACGGACCCGAGTAACGCGTTGGTGAGCAAGGGCTCCTCGCCGAGTTCGCGCAGCATCGCCGCCGTTTGTGTGAGGACCAGCTCCCAGCCGCCGGCCCCGCTGTGTCGTGCGGCCAGTGCCGCCGCGTAGGCGGGGAGCTTGGCGCTGATCACGTGCGGGTCGAGGCGCGAGGCCGCCGCGGCGGCGATGGTCGGCGTCCAGTGCAGCATCGTCCCCAGCGTCACGATGCCGCCGATCGTCCCGGGTGCGAGGTGCTCGAGCAGGAGCGCCACATAGCCCCCCATGGAGTAGCCGAACACCACCGGCCGCACGAGCCCCGCGTCGTGAATGGCCGCCTGCAGGGCCAGCGCAAAGGTGCGCATGTCGAAGGCGGTCTGGGCGGCCAGCGGGGTGTGCCCATGACCGGGCAGCTCCACCCCGAGGACCTCGGCGTAGCGACGTTGGGCGCGCAACGCCTCCACGACCGGCTGCATCTGCGCCCCGCTCCCGAGCGCGCCGTGCAGGACCACGACCGACGGGACGAGCGGTTGAGAGGTAGTCATGCCTCATGAATTACACTGCGCCCTCCCCGCACGACAGAGTGGATATAGATTTGTGGTTCTGTTCTCATGCTCGTGTGAGCGTCCCCCTGCGTCCGTGAATCGCGAATGACCCCCGAACTCTCCACGTTACTGGCGGCATTGGCGGGCGGGATGGCGATCGTGGCGGGCGTGGTCTATTGGTGGATCAACCGAACGCCATCGGTCGACCGCGACGACGATCAGCCGTTGCCGCTTTTCGGCGGCCTCACGCCCGAAGAGCGGATGCGCTCCCCGGCCGCGTCGCGCCCGGCGGTGCCCTCGAGCGCGGCGACGGACTTCGCGCCCAGAGCGGCACGTCCCGAATCGTCGCCGATGCCGACCCCGCCGCGCCCAGCGCCGGTCATTCGTGAGTTCGTCACCCGGCCGGCCGTGCAGGTGCCTGCGCCTGCGCCGAGCCCCGCGCCGCCCGCGGACGATCAACCTGTGGTCAGCCCGGCTGGGATTCCGGGCACCATGGTCGAAGCCCACTCGCTGCGCTTCAGTGTCCCCGCCGAAGGCACGCTGCAGTTCCTTCCCGGTCGTCTCGAGATTGGCGCCGGGCTCGATGCAGGTCGCGAAATTCGCTTCGTGCGCGTTGAAGGGCCCAATGGCATCGAGGTCACCTTCGGCCGCGCCGATGGCGAGCTCTACCGTCACATTCAGCTCCGCGACAAAACCGTGAGTCGTGCCCACGCCGTCATGCGCTTTCGTGACGTCACCTGGTTCCTGCAGAACCTGTCGCACACGAACCCGGTGCTGCTCAACGGCGTGCAGATGGCTGGTGACGCCGAGCGTCCGCTGGCCGACGGCGATCGCGTCGAGATGGGCGAAGTGCATTTCACCTTCCGGAGCCGCTGACCGATGGACGCGTCGTACGAGCCGCAGGACATCGGCGATCTCTCCGACGAGTACACGCTACTTGGCGAGCTCGGCCGTGGCGGCAACGCAATCGTCTACAAGGCGCGTGATCGCGCCCTCTTTCGTGACGTCGCCATCAAGGTCGTGCGTCCGCGCTTCGCCGCGACCGCCGACGAAGCGATCGCGCGCCTCGAGCGCGAAGCGCGCACCGTCGCCCGGTTGCAGCACCCCAACATCGTCACGGTCTACGCCGTCAAGCGGCTGCCGGACGGTGGCCTCGCGCTCGTCATGCAACTCGTGCCCGGGCGCACGCTCAAGCAGGCCATCCAGGATGACGGACCATTCGACGCCGAGCGCGCCGAACGGGTGCTGCACGATGTTGCCGAAGCGTTGGCCTTCGCTCACGCCAATGGCGTCATTCATCGCGACGTGAAGCCGGAGAATGTCTTCATCGACTCGCAGAGCGGCCGCGCGATGCTCAGCGACTTCGGTATTGCGCACTCGAGCGAATTCGATTCGCGCCTCACGATGACGGGCTCGGCGATTGGCACGCCGGCGTACATGGCCCCCGAGCAGATCGACGGCGCGCCGGCGAATGCGCGATCCGACCTCTACAGCCTCGGCCTCCTGACGTGGGAAATGCTCACCGGTGAGCGCCCGTGGGCCGGCGATGCGTTGTACAACGTCATCTACAAGCAGAAGCACGAAGAGCTCCCAGCCATCGATGCCCTGCGCCCCGGTGTGGTGCCGGCCCGGTTGCAGTACATCGTCGAACGCATGCTGCAGAAGCGACCCGGCGCACGCTGGGCGGGCGCTGACGGCCTGCTGGCCGCGCTCAACGCGTGGGTCGTGCCAAGCGATTGGCGGCAGTGGGAAGAGTCGCACAAGCGCCGCCGCGAGCGCGAGAAGGCCAACCCGCGTCCCGCCGCCGGCCGTCCGGAAGCACACGACGACGCGACTGTGCGCTTTGCGCGTCCAATGGCGGGCGTGACGCCGGAGATCATGGCGGAAGCGGCGCTCGTTCCCCAACGCGTCGCGACCCCGCAGCCGGTGGAGGCGGTGGAAGACGATGCGGCGCCCTCGTGGGCGACCGAAACGGCGCCGCCCGCAGGCGGTCGTCGGCGGTGGCTGATCGCGGCGTCGCTTGGACTCGCGCTGGTAGGCGGGGCCGCGTACGCGATGTACGCCGGCAAGCTTGCGCCATTGGTGCGCGGTGCGTCGTCGGCCGCGGTGATCAACGATGAGGCTGGCGTCGAGTTGCCGATCGTCAGCGCGGGGGCGCCCATCATGGATAGCGCCGCAGCCTTGGCCTCGGATTCGGCCACGATCGCCAACGCGGCCTTGTTGCGCGATTCGCTGGCCGTCGCGCAGCGGCTCTCCGATTCGGTGCGCATCGACTCGATGATGGCAGCGGCACGTCGCGCCGAACGGCGAGCGGCACGACTGGCAGCAGGCGCGCCCGCGGTGGCCGCTCCGGCGGTAACCGCGCCGGTCGCCGCAGCGCCTGCCGCACCCGCTCCGCCCACGGCGTCCGTGCGCGCTACAGACGATCCCGGCATCGTCGCCGCCGGCGGGCGACACTCCTGCGCGCTCGTCGCGAGCCGTGTGCTCTGCTGGGGCGCGAACGATCGTGGGCAACTTGGCGATGGCGATGCCGAAGCGCGTGGTACGCCGGCCCCCATTGTCGGCGATCTCGATTTTGTCCAGGTGACAACCGGACTCTCGCATAGCTGCGGCGTGGTGCGCGGCGGTGACGCGTATTGCTGGGGTGCCGACGACCGGGGACAACTGGGCGACGCCACCTTCACGTCGCGATCGGCCCCCGTGCGCGTGTCGGGCAATCAGAATTTTCGCGTTCTGCGTGCGGGGCAGAACCACACCTGTGGGTTGACCACCGGCGGCGACGTGCTCTGCTGGGGTGCGAATGGCAACGGACAGCTTGGCGACGGCGGGTCCGCGAACCGGTCATCGCCCGTGTCCGTAGGCGGCGGGCTCAAATTCGTGTCGGTGTCGGCGGGATGGAATCACAGCTGCGGCGTGGCGTTCGATGGTACGGCGTATTGCTGGGGCGCGAACAGCGCCGGCCAACTGGGCAATGGTGGTCGTGCCGACGCGCGTACGCCAACGGCGGTCAGCAGCGATCTCCGCTTTACCAGCATTGCCGCGGGGGCGACGCACAGTTGTGCCGTCACCGACGGTGGTGATGCCTTCTGCTGGGGGCGCAACAACGTCGGCCAGTTGGGGACGGGCGGTACCGGTGATCAGGCCGTGCCGGCGCCGGTGTTCGGCTCGACCAAGTTTGCGTCGGTCACGGTGGGTGGCGTGCACAGCTGTGCGCGCACGCGCTCCGGACAGGTGTTCTGCTGGGGACGCAACATCTACGGGCAACTGGGCGACGGGAGCAACACCACACGCGATATGCCGACACGTGTGGTCGGTGGCGTTTCGTTCTCGGCCGTTCACGCCAGCGGTGCGCATACCTGCGCCACGAGCGGCGACGACGGCCTCTGGTGCTGGGGCTTCAACGTGGAAGGACAGCTCGGCGACGGATCCCGCAATCACCTGTCCCGACCGACCCGCGTCGTGATGCCGTCCCGCTGATGATCCCGTTCGGCACGCAGCGGATGCGCCGTGTGGTGCGGCGCGCAGCGCACTCGCTTGTGGGGGCACTGGTGGCTGGTGTGCTATCCGCGTGTGCCGGGCTGAGTGAAATCACCGAGCCCAAGCCGCTGCTGGTGCCGGTGAGTTCGGTCAGTGTGTCGCCAGCGGCGGCGTCGGTGGTGGAAGGGAACAGTGCGGTATTGCAGGCGCGGTTGTTCGACGAATTGGGCCGTCCGTTGAGTGACCGTCCGTTGCTCTGGTCGAGCAGCGACACTGCCGTCGTGCGGGTTTCGGCAACGGGGGAAGTCGCGGCGCTGCGGGCCGGCACTGCGCGCGTGTCGGTGTCGGCCGAAGGGAAGAGTGCAATTGCGGTCGTCAGCGTTTCGCGCCGTGCCGTGGCGAGCATTCAATTGTCGCCACCGAATCCGTCGCTCTTTGTGAACGGGACGCTCCCGCTGGTGGCCACACCGGTCGATGATCGCGGGCAAACGCTGCTCGATCGCGCCGTGCTTTGGCAATCGAGCGCGCCGGCGGTGGCGATCGTGAACACCAGCGGTGTGGTGAGCGGGCTCGCCGCGGGCGTGGCGACGATCACGGCAACCAGCGAGAGCCGGTCCGCGGTGATCGGTGTGACGGTGTTGCCGGTACCGACAGCCACGGTACAACTCTCACCGTCACGCGACAGCCTCATTGTCGGACAATCGACGCAGCTCACGGCCGTCGCGCGCGATGCGGCGGGCGCGGCGTTGGCCGATCGCGTGTTCGGGTGGAGCTCCAACGCGGCAGGCGTTGCCACGGTATCGTCATCCGGCCTCGTCCTTGGCGTCGCACCCGGCACTGTAACCATCACAGCGTCGAACGGCGGTCGCAGCGGCGACGCGATCGTGCGCGTGTTGCCGCGCCCCGTCGGAGCGGTCATTGTGTCGCCGTCGCAATCGGCGCTCACCGTCGGGCAAACCCTGCGACTCACGGTGCAGGTGACCGATGCCAACGGTACACTGCTCACCGGTCGGCCGGTCACGTTCCTCAGCAGCAACGGCGCGGTGGCGCGCGTGGCCGCAGACGGCACCGTCACGGCGAGTACCCCGGGCAGCACGGTCATCTCGGCGTTCAGCGAAGGGCGCAGCGGCACCGCCACCGTGACGGTGAGTGCGTCGCCGGTGGCCTCGGTACGCGTGTCGCCGGCTACGGTGACGCTGCAGACGGGCGCGACGCAGCGGTTCACCGCCGATGCGCTCGATGCCTCGGGCGCGGTGCTGGCGCAACGGTCGATCACGTGGCTCAGCGGCGCGCCGTCGTTCTTTACGGTGAGCGCCGATGGCACGGTCACCGGCGTTTCCCCCGGGGCAGGAGTGCTCTTTGCCTCAGCAGAAGGACGTCTCGGCAGTGCCGCGGTGGTGGTGCAGGGCGCGGCCGTGTCGACGGTGAGTTTTGTCGCGAGTACGCCGCAGCTGTTCGTCGGCGATACCCGTGACTTCACGCTGGTCGTGCGCGATGCCAGTGGCGCCGAGATCGCGGGGCGGCTGGTGCAGTGGGCGTCGAGTGCGCCGACAGTGGCGGTCGTGTCGGGGACCGGTCGTGTGCGTGCGGTGTCGCCCGGTTCGGCGGTCATCAGCGGCACTGTCGACGGCATCGCCGCGGTGACGACCGTGACGGTGGCACCCGTGCCCGTGGCGGCTGTCGCGGTCTCGCTGGCGGCCACGACGGTGCTTCCAGGGCAGAGTACCACCGCGGCCGCGGTCGCGCGCAGTCAGGCGGGCGATGTCCTGACGGGGCGCCCGGTAGCGTGGACGAGTTTGTCGCCTGCCGTGGCCACGGTGACCTCCACCGGCACGATCTCGGCGCTGAGTACGGGGACAGCGGTCATCCGCGCGACGGTGGAGGGCATATCGGGGCAGGCCACGCTGACGGTGTCGCCCACGCCAGTCGCTACGGTCACCGTGACGGTGGCGTCTGCCTCGTTGTTCGTGGGGCAGAGTACGCAGGCGACGGCCGACTTGCGTGGTGCGGCGAATCAACCGCTGACGGGGCGGGCCGTGGTGTGGACCAGTTCCAATGCGGCGATTGCCACGGTCTCGGCGGCGGGCGTGGTGTCGGCCGTGGCGCCTGGTACGGCCTCGATCATCGCGGCGAGCGAGGGGGTGAGCAACGCGGCGACGGTCACCGTGTCGAATGTGCCGGTGGCGTCGGTGACGGCGACACTCACGCCGGCGAGTATCGTGGTGGGTGCGACCTCGGTCGGCACTGCGGTGACGCGCGATGGCAGCAACAACGCGCTCACGGGGCGTACGATCACGTGGGCGAGCAGCAATACCGCGGTGGCCACGGTCAGCGGCAGCGGCGTGGTGACGGGGGTCAGCGCCGGGAGCGCGACGATTACGGCCACGAGCGAGAGCGTGAACGGGACGGCGACGATCACGGTGACGAATGTGCCGGTGGCGTCGGTGACGGCGACGCTCACGCCGACGAGCATCGTGGTCGGCGCCACATCGACGGGCGCCGCTGTTGTGCGCGATGCGAGCAACAACGTGCTCACGGGCCGCACAGTGACGTGGGCGAGTAGCAACACCGCGGTGGCCACGGTGAGCGCGAGCGGTGTGGTCACCGGCGTGAGCGCGGGGAGCGCAACGATTACGGCCACGAGCGGCGGCGTGAACGGGACGGCGACGATCACGGTGACAAACGTGCCGGTGGCGTCGGTGACTGCGACGCTCACCCCGACGAGTATTCTGGTCGGCGCCACCTCGACCGGCAGTGCGGTCACGCGCGACGCGAGCAACAACGTGCTGACGGGGCGTACGGTCACGTGGGCGAGCAGCAATACCGCGGTGGCCACGGTCAGCGGCAGCGGCGTGGTCACTGGTGTAGCAGCTGGGACGGCGACGATTACGGCCACGAGCGGCGGCGTGAATGGCAGCGCAACGATTACGGTGACGAACGTGCCGGTCGCGTCGGTGACGACGACGCTCAGCCCCACCAGCATCGCGGTCGGGGCGACATCGACGGGCAGTGCCGTTACCCGTGACGCGAGCAGCAACGTCCTCACCGGCCGCACCATCACGTGGGCGAGTAGCAACACCGCCGTCGCCACGGTGGATGGCAGCGGCGTGGTGACGGGCGTGAGCGCGGGCAGTGCCACCATCACCGCCACGAGTGAAGGCGTGAACGGC
>CANGXD010000098.1 GCA_947457545.1 Gemmatimonadaceae bacterium | reverse complement strand
GGACGCATCGTGCTGTCTACGGGCAATGCGCGGCTCGTGCTGCCGCGTGCCCAACGCTACGGTGCACTCGGCGTGCTCAACACGCAGACACTCCCCGCCTACAATCAGCAGGGCAAGCATCCGCGCGCCATTCAGTTCACCGGCATTGCGCGCGATACCATCCGGCCGGGATGGGTGCTCTTCGTCTCGTCGGTCACGCGCGATTCTCTGAGTGCCGCGCTCGCACAGGGGCCGGTGCGCTTGCAGGTGTTGGTACGCACCAGCTTCTCCCGTACCCCCGAGCGCACACTCGTAGCCGAAGTTCGCGGCGCGACGGCTCCGCAGGAGCGGTTCGTATACTCCGCGCATGTGCAGGAGCCCGGCGCCAACGACAACGCCTCGGGCGTGGGCACGCTCGCCGAAATGGCCCGCGTGGCCGCATCGCTCGTGCGGCGTGGCGTCGCCAATCCCGCGCGCACGCTCACCTTCTTGTGGGGCGACGAAATCCGCAGCACCGACCGCTTCCTCAAGGAAGACAGCGTGCGGCGCGCCGGCGTGAAGTGGGGAATGTCGCTCGACATGGTGGGCGAGAACACGGCGCTCACCGGCGGGACGTTCCTCATTGAAAAGATGCCCGACCCGTCGGCCGTGTGGGTACGCGGCGAAGACCAGCACAGCGAGTGGGGCGGCAAGCCCATCCCCGAAAGCGAAATCAAGGCGTACTGGTTCAACGACTTCGTGCGCAACCGCTGCCTCGATCGCGCCCGCACCACCAAGTGGGTCGTGAAGGCCAATCCGTTCGAGGGCGGGAGTGACCATACACCGTTCCTCAATGCCAACATCCCCGCGGTGCTGCTCTGGCACTTCACCGATGTGTTCTATCACACCGATCTCGATCGCATCGAGAATGTGAGTGCTGCAACGCTCGCCAATGTCGGTGCCTGCGCGCTCACGACGGGACTATTGCTCACGCAAGGCACACCAGCCGTAGCCCGTGCCGCGCTCGACGAACTGGTACTGACCGCCGAGCAAGCGCTCCGCACGCAGACGGCACTGAGCCGCGATACACTGGCGCGCGGTGGCAATGCCGCGCACGAACAGCACATTCTCGACGTGTGGCGTGACTACTATCTCGGTGCGATCGATCGCATTGCGGATATTGCGGTAGGACCCGTCGCGCTGACCGCGCCCATCGACGCGGCCAAGGCGCGCATCCGGAAGGTCGTGCCGCAACTCAAGTAGCCCAATGCCGATATTCGCATCCGAATAGGTATGTAAAGCAATTCCCGACGTACTTATCGCCTTTTCACCGACTGTCGTGAATTGTGCCGATGAGCACCCTGTCTGTGTCCATTCACTTACACAGACGGAGCAGCGATGAAGCTGGTATTCGTGCAGCCCAACTACCACGCCGGCGGAGCGGAAATCGCCGGCAACTGGCCCCCGGGATGGGTCGCGTACATCGGGGGCGCGCTCAAGCACGCCGGCTTTACCGACATCACGTTCGTCGATGCGATGACCAATCACATCGACGACGAATCGCTGCGGCAGCGGCTCATCGAGCTCAAGCCCGACGCAGTGCTCGCCACGGCGATCACCCCCATGATCTACCAGGCGCAGCGCACCCTGCAGATTGCGCGCGAAGTCGCGCCACAGGCGCACACGATGCTCGGTGGCATTCACCCCACCTTCATGTATCAGCAGGTGTTCAACGAGGCGCCGTGGATTGATTACATCGTGCGCGGCGAAGGCGAGGAGATCATTGCGGAGCTCATGCAGCACCTGCGTGACGGCACCGCCCTCGCTACGCGGCGCGACATCCGCGGCATTGCCTTCGTGGAAGACGGGCAGGTCGTCGCCACACCGGCGCGTCCGCCCATCGCCAACCTCGACGACCTGACGCCCGATTGGTCGCTGCTCGAGTGGAACAAGTACATCTACATTCCGCTCAACTGCCGTGTCGCCGTCCCGAACTTCGCGCGAGGCTGTCCGTTTACTTGCCGCTTCTGCTCGCAATGGAAGTTCTGGCGCAAGTATCGCACGCGCGATCCGAAAAAGTTCGTCGACGAAATCGAAACGCTCGTCCGCGACCACAAGGTAGGCTTCTTCATTCTTGCCGACGAAGAACCCACCATCAACAAGAAGAAGTTCATTGCGCTCTGCGAAGAGCTCATCGCGCGCGACCTCCCCGTGCACTGGGGTATCAATACGCGCGTCACGGACATTCTGCGCGACGAGAAGGAGCTGCCGCTCTATCGCAAGGCCGGTCTCGTGCACGTCTCGCTCGGCACCGAAGCCGCCGCACAGCTCAAGCTCGACCGCTTCCGCAAACAGACGACCCTCGAACAGAACAAGCGCGCCATCAAGATGCTGAAAGACGCCGGCATGATTGCCGAGGCGCAGTTCATCATCGGGCTCGAGAACGAAACGCCGGAAACGATCGAAGAGACGTACAAGTACTCGCAGGACTGGCAGCCCGACATGGCCAACTGGAACATGTATACGCCGTGGCCATTCGCCGAGCTGTTTCAGGAGCTTGGCGAGCGTGTGGAAGTGCGCGACTACGCCAAGTACAACTTCGTCACGCCCATCATTCAGCCTGACGAGATGACCCGCGATCAGGTGCTCAAAGGCGTGCTGCGCAACTACGCGCGCTTCTATGCCAAGAAGGCGGTGCTGTCGTATCCGTGGCAGAAGGATCCGTTCAGGCGCAAATACCTGCGCGGTTGTCTGCGCGCGTTCGCCAAGACCACCATCAACAAGAAGTTCTACGATCTCGAGCGGCTCAAGTTCAACGGCACCGGGCTCGAGTCGGACTTCGGTTTCGACGAAGACAAGGTGTTCACGCGCGAAGAGCTGCGGACCATGTCGGAGGCACGCCCCGAGTTCGCCGCCGATGTGGACTTCTCCGGGAGTGTGCCGGTACTCGGTCACGCGACGCCGCGTCCGCAGGAAGAGGAAGCGGTCCGTGCCTGTTGACCTCAGTATCCCCGACGTCACACCAGCGCTGCTCGCCAAGTACGACATTCCGGGGCCGCGGTATACCAGTTATCCCGCGGTCCCCGATTGGCGCGGCGCGTTCGACGCGGCCACCTGGGGCGGCCACCTGCGCACCCTTGGCACCACCGAGTCGCCGCTCGCGCTGTACGTGCATCTACCGTTCTGCGCGTCGCGGTGCCTCTACTGCGGGTGCAACGCGACCGTCACCACGCGCAGTGAAATCGTCGACCGATATCTCACGCGGCTCTATCGCGAGCTGGACATGCTCGCACACGCGATTGGCTCGGCACCGCGCGTGGTCGAGATGCATTGGGGCGGCGGCACACCGAACTTCCTCACCGACATGCAGGCCGAGAAGCTATTCTCGCGCCTGCAAGACACGTTTGGCATCGACGCACGCACCGAGTGCTCCGTGGAGGCCGACCCGCGTCTCGTGACGCGCGAGCAGCTGCGTACGTACCGGCAGCTGGGCTTCTCGCGCATCAGCTACGGTGTGCAGGATGTCGATGACCACGTGCAGGAAGCCATCGGGCGCGTGCAGCCGGTGGATATGGTACGCAGCTGCGTGGAGATGGCGCGCGAAGAAGGGTTCTCCGGCATCAATCTCGACCTCATTTACGGACTGCCGCGGCAGACGCCCAGCAGCTTCACTCGCACCATCGAGACGGCGCTCGAGTTCAATCCCGACCGCGTGGCCTGTTTTGGCTATGCGCACGTCCCGTGGATGAAGTCGCATCAGAAGCGCATCAACGAGGGCGAGCTGCCCCGGGCGTGGGATCGCTTCGCGCTCTTCCGCGATGCCGTGCGGCGCTTCACCGACGACGGCTATCGCTGGATTGGCATCGATCATTTTGCCCGTCCGGACGACCCGCTGGCGCTCGCCGCCGACGCCGGCAGACTGCACCGCAACTTCATGGGCTACACCACGCGAAGCGGGGAGCATCTGCTGGGCGTGGGTACGAGCTCCATCTCCGAGGTAGATGGCTGGTTCGCGCAGAACGCGGCCGAACTGGGTCCGTGGCAACGCGAGATCGATGCGGGGCATCTGCCCATATCGCGCGGTCATGTCCTGAGCGACGACGACCGGCAGCGCGGGGCAGCGGTCTCGCACCTCATGTGCAACGCCGAACTCCCCTTCGACCTCTTCGTCGGCGACATCGACGATCTCGTCGACCGGTACGAACAATTCGCACGCGATGGACTCGTCGTGTTCGACACCGACCGGATTACTGTCACCCCCCTCGGCCGGTTCTTCCTCCGCAATCTTGCCTTCCCTCTCGATGCTTATCGTGGAGCCGCCGACGGTCCTCGTCGGTTTTCCCGGGCGGTCTAGCACGCGCACTGCGGTTCCGGCGGCACGCATCGGGCCGAACACCATCATTCAGCTCGCCCATGTGCTGCGCGACCGCTTCGGCGAGGGGGTCGCGGCTACGCTGCTCTTCGAGTCGACCGGGTATGCCATGGGCGCTCTCCCCCAGTCCATGGTCGACGAACGCGAGGCGCAGGCGTTCGTACGCACCGTCATGCGCGCCGTGGGGGCCACGCAGGGCAGCCGCATCTTGCACGAGGCCGGGCACCGCACGGCCGACTACCTCATGGGACACCGCATACCACGCCCGGCGCAGTGGCTCATGAAGGCACTCCCCCAGCGTGCGGGGCTCAACATTCTGTTGCGAGCCATGCAGGCCAACGCATGGACCTTCGCCGGCAGCGGCAGCTTTTCTGTGCACCACCTGCCCAAACGGGTGGATCTCACCTTCCACGACTGCGCGATGTGCCGTGATATGCACACCAGTCAGCCGGTGTGCGACTTCTACGCCGGGACCTTCGAACATCTCATCCGCACCCTCGTCGCGCCGCGCGCCGAGGTGCGCGAAGTGGAGTGCCAGTCCACCGGCGGCCACTGCTGCCGCTTCGAGGTCACCGGGATACATTAGGCAGCATGGCTGCCAACTATCTCTGGATCAAAGCGTTCCACGTCATCGCCGTCATCGCGTGGTACGCGGGACTGTTCTACATCTTCCGCCTGTACGTCTATCACGTACAGAAGCGCGCCGAGCCATCGGTGGTGGCGACGCTCGAGGTCATGGAGCGCCGCCTGCTGCGCGGCATCATGATGCCCGCCATGCTCGTCTCCATCTCGCTCGGCGCCACCATGCTGTATCTGCAGCCGGCGCTGCTGCGCATGCCGTGGATGCACATGAAACTCGGCGCCATCGTCTTTCTGCTCGGCTATCACGGCTTCGCCTCGCACACACGCAAGCGCTTCCTCGCCGGTGACTATTTCCTGAGCGAGAAGGCGTGCCGCTGGATCAACGAAGTGCCCACGGTGCTGCTGTTCTTTATCGTCATTGGCGTGATCGTGCGGAAGCCATAAGTCCGTCGGCAATTGACTCGCCAGCCCGGTTCGCCTAGACTCCCGCCCGCCGGTCTGTGATGTGTCCGGCAATCGTTGGGGAGTAGCCATTCACTGTCCTGGAATACCGGGCCAGTGAAGCACACCGTCGTCAATACGAGGCACCACCCATGGTGGAGCGCCTCCGGCGGTGCGCCCGGACAGCTTTAGGGCTGTCCGGAGTGCGAGACCACGCACGTAGTTCCGTGCCGTGGTCTGTCGCGCCTCCCCAGGTGGCGCCATGGCAATCCTTCTGTTGCCATTCACTTTGCCACCATGCGCCGTTCCATTCGTCCGTCGCCCTTGCGACGTGTCGCTGTCGTTATCGCATCGCTGATCGCCGCCGCAATGCTTTCACCGATGCGCCTCTGGTCACAGCAGACCGTGATCAATGCGCCGTCCGTCGATCAGACGCCCAAGGGGCGCGTCTTCGCGCTGCATGAATCGCAGCTCCGGGCGTGGGGTGACACGAGCTTCTGGCAGACGACGCATTTCGTCACCTACGGTCTCACCAAACAGCTCGAAGTCGCCGTCACCGCCTACAACATCGGCACACCACTCAAACGAGTCGCCACACTCGGCGTGGGGTGGAAGGGCGCCATCGACATGCCCGGCATGGCTACGCGTGCGCCCCAGTGGGAACTCAAGCTCGGCGCCGGTCAGATGTTCGCCATCCCGCTGCGTGGTGAGCGCGTGGGGCTGTGGAGCTATCTGCAATCCAGTGCCAGAATACCAGGTGCACGCACCCGACTCATGGCGGGTGTGAGCGACGGACCCGTGGCCATGTTCGGCAAATCCACGACGCACTTCGTGGGCAGTGTCGAACAACCACTCGCGACGCTTCCCGGCAAAGTGGGTCATGCGCTGCACAACTTCACCCTGCTTGCCGAATGGTGGGCTGGTCAGCACGAGTTCGCCGACTTCGTCCCCGGCATCAATTATCACCGCGGCAAGTCGGTCATCATCGTTGGCTACAAGCTGGCCAACACACCCGGCACACGTGGCGACGGCATCGTGTTGGAGTTCGGGCGCACCTTTTAGCGCGCAGGCTACTGCCGTACGCGCACCTGCCGCAACATGGTGGTCTCGCCGAGCATCGTTTCGATCTGCAGAACGATGCCGGTCTGTTTGCTCACCCACACGACGGACTCACGGTTTCGTGCCAGCGTGAGGATGACCACGTGCGCCTCTTCCCCTTGCACGGTCGTGCTGCCGGTGACGTTCACGCGGTACTCGCGTAGGCCGCCATCGAGATCGTAGACCGGAAATCGCACCGCGAAGCCGCGCTCCAACGGGAGCGCGCGCAGAATGAGCTCCCAGTTCCCGGCGTCGAACGGGACCACTTTGAATGTGGTATCGAATGGCACCGGCGGCGCATCGAGTGGTGCGAGCGAACCCTTGATGTGCGCGCCGTTGAACTCGAGCAGTACGCGACGGTTCTGCTGCAGCGATCGGCGCTGGCGCGGCGCGAGCGTGCGCGCATCGAGCACGGTGGAGTCTACCAGTAACATCGTGCCGCGCTGAATGCGCAAGATACGCCGCACCACGGGCACGCCGTTTACGGTATCGGCGCGCAGCGTCTCGGCGAGTCGGCCCACCGGAATCTCGTCGGCATCGCGAAAGATGGTGAGCGCATATCGCACCGAATCGCGCGTGACGAGAAGCGGCTTGAGCAGGGTATCGCCCGGCAGCAGCAAGCGAGGAAGCGGCGCCGTTGCTACTGGCGGTTGTGCGCTGCCGGTGGTCGCCTGCCCCTGCAGCGTGCCAGCCAGGCACACTAGGGCGCCGATCGTCCCAGCGTAGCGGCGGAGTCCACTCACGTACATAAGCCGATGGCGGTACGGAATTGCGAACATGGTGAATGCTCGCAGATCAGCACCGCGCCCGTCAATTGCAACCTTTTTTCACGACCTGACGTCGTATGCGGCATGTCACACTTCTACCGTGTTTTGATCTTTCTGGCGCCGCTGCAGCTCTCGGCGCAAGCCGACATTGTGCGCGGTCGCGTCATCGATGACTCCGCTCGAGTAGTCGTGGGCGCCGCCGTCAACATTACCCGCGGCCCCGATCGACTCGTGCAAAGCACGGTGACCGACTCGTCTGGTCGCTACAGCCTCCGCTTCGATCCGGGCACCGGTGACTACCTCGTGCACGTGGCGTACGCCGGCTTTCGCCCCGCACGCCGTCGAGTGGAGCGCGTCGGGAGCGAACGCGAACTCGTGGCAGACTTCACGCTTGGACGCGACATGGCACTGCTGGCGGCGGTCAAGGTGAAAGCCGCACGACCGGAACGGGCAGAAGCGCAGGTGACCTCGCCCTACCAGCGGGAAGTCGGTGCCGCCGAATCGTACGATCAGGGCGTCGAGGGACGGTTGTCACCCAACGTGGCCGGCAACCTCAACATGATTGCGAGCACTATTCCGGGCGTCACCATGACGCCAACGGGCCCCAGCATGCTCGGCGCGAGCGCCTCGTCCAACCTCACCACGCTCAACGGCATGGCCATGCCGGCCGGCGGATTGCCGCGGGCGGCCCGTGCCGATGTGCGGGTGAGTGGTGCCACCTTCGATGCCACCCGCGGCGGCTTTGCCGGTGCCAACATCGATGTACGACTGGGTGCCGGCGATCGCAATTATCAGAATCGCAATACGTTCGTCACCCTCAATGCCCCGCAGCTGCAGCTGACCGACGCCGTAGGCCGTTCGCTCGGCATCACGAACGGAGGCTTTCGTGCCAGTGTGGGCGCCGATGGTGAAGCCATCCGCCGAGCGCTCACCTACAACATGGCACTCGACGTGAGTCGTACCGTGAGCGATCCATCATCGCTCATTGGCGCCAATGCCGACGCGTTGTTGCGCGCCGGACTCTCTCCAGACTCCGCGCGTCGCGCGCAGCAGGTCGCCCTGAGCGTGGGGCTGCCGCTCGCCGGCAACGGCATTCCCAGCGCGCGCGTGCAGAACGGCCTCACCTGGCTTGGACGTCTGGATGATGTGCGCGATACGTTGCGCACGCTCACCCTCACCACCTTTGCATCGCGCAGCGATGAAGGCGCGGTAGGCTTTGGCCCGCTCAATGCGCCAGGTGCGAGCGGCAAGCAGTCGCAGCAGACCATGGGCGCGCAGCTGCTGCAGAGCCGGTACGTTGGCGCGGGCTATTACACGCTCATGCAAAACCGCATCGCGGCCAGCCGCGTACGCGATCGCGCCACCCCCTATCTCGCCATTCCCGGCGCCACGGTGCTCGCACGCTCGGCGAGCGACGCCGCGGCCAACGATATCGTGGCACTGCAGCTTGGTGGCAACCCGTTCATGGCCACCGACGACTCACGGTGGACCGTCGAAGCGGCCAACGAAATGGTGTGGAACGCGCAGGGACGCAAGCAGCGCTTCAAGACGTCGGCGTGGGTGCGCGGCGATGGGCTCACGCAGGAAGGGCTCCCCAACGCGTTCGGCAACTACACGTACAACTCACTCGCCGATCTCGCCGCCAACCGACCCGCATCGTACCAGCGCACGCTCACGCAGCCTACACGCAGCGCGACGAGCTACAACGGGGCGCTCGCCTTCTCGCATCAGTGGAACCCCAACCGGTGGTTCAGCCTTTTGTCAGGCGCGCGCGTGGAGGGAAGCATGTTTGGCGAGGCACCGCCGGAGAACGCCGCGCTCGAGGAGGCCCTCGGCGTTGAAACCGGTATCGCGCCGCGTCGCGTGCGCGTCTCGCCGCGTGTGGGCTTCTCGTACACCTACTCGCGCTCGCGCGAGAACGGCAACGGCCAGATGAGCACGAACACGAGCTCATGGTATCGGAATACCATGGGGATCATTCGCGGAGGCATTGGGGAATTCCGCGATCTCTATCGCCCCGGGACGCTTGCCGACGCCATGGTGGGCGCCGGCATCTCTGGCAGTACACTCGCCCTGTCGTGCGTTGGCAGTACCGTGCCAACGCCAAACTGGAGCGGCTTTGCGGCCGGCACCACGGCCCTTCCCACCAGCTGCGCCGATGGCAACGGTACGTTGGTCGAGCGTGCGCCCAGTGTGACCCTCGTGGACAAGTCCTTCGATGTGCCGCGCAGCTGGCGCGCGTCGCTCGGCTGGGCGTCGAGCATGCGTGGCTTCCTGCTCAAGGTGGATGGCCTCGCATCGTACGACCTCTCGCAGCCCAGCACCATCGACGCAAACTTCCGCGGAAGCACGGTGTTCCGCCTGGCCGGTGAAGAGAACCGTCCGGTGTTCGTGCAGCCCATTTCCATCGATGCGGCATCGGGCGCGGTATCGCCACGCGACTCGCGTATTGCGAGTGACTTCGGTCGCGTGGCACTGCGTACCAGTGATCTCCGCGGCTACGGCTCGCAGCTCACCACCACCATTCAGCCGGAGCTGTTCCGCAGTCGCAACGGGCCGCCGCCCGTGATGTTCTCGGTCGCGTACACGCTGCAGGAAGTACGGCAGCAGTTCCGCGGCTTCGACGGCGGCAACTTTGGCAATCCGTTCGAGAAGGAGTGGGCCGCGGGGTTGAATGACGCGCGCCATGCGTTCGTCATTCAAGCCGGCATGGACATTCCCAAGGTCGGCGCCCTTACACTTTTCACGCGCTTGCAGTCGGGAACGCCGTTCACGCCGCTCGTACGCAGCGACATCAACGGCGACGGTCGTGCCAACGATCGCGCCTTCGTTCCCAACACCATCAGCGGCAACGCGGCCACCCGAAGCCAGATGCAGGCGCTCCTCGCGTCGGCGCCGGGCTCCATTCGTGAATGCCTGTCATCGCAGGCCGGACGCGTAGCGACGCGCATGAGCTGCCGTGGTCCGTGGACGCAGCAGATGAACCTCGTACTGCAGCCCAACATCGGACGCATTCGCGGACGTAACGCCCAAGTGAACGTCGTGTTCGAAAATCCGCTCGCCGGCATCGACCAGCTCGTGCACGGTGAAAGCGGGCTGCGTGGCTGGGGCTCTCAAGCCGCGCCCGACCCGGTGCTGCTCGTACCGAGCGGCTTCGATGCGAACACACAGGCCTATCGGTACGACGTCAATCCGCGCTTCGGTGACACGCGGGCGTTCCGTACGCTGTCGCGCATTCCGTTCCGCGTGGTCGTCGATGTGCGCATGGACCTGTCGACACCGTACGATCTGCAGACGCTGCGTCGTGCGCTCGAGCCCATCAAGGCCCGCGATGCCAAAACGAAGCAGGTGACGTGGTCACGTCGCAGCACCGATTCCATCGCCGCGCTGTATTTGAGCCGCACCAGCAACCTGCATCGCATGCTGTTGGCCGAGAGTGATTCGCTCTTCCTGACCAAGGAGCAAATCGCGCAGCTGCTCACGGCCGACAGTGTCTACTCGGCAAAGGCGCGGGCGCTGTACGTCCCGCTGGCACAGTTCCTTGCCGCGCAGAAGGACGGTGTCGCCGGCAAGGCCGCGCTCGACAGCGTGAAAGCCACCACGAAACTCTACTGGCCGCTCTTCTGGGAGCAGGTAGACATCGTACAGCCCATCGTCACGCCGCAGCAGAAGGAGCTCATGCCCTTCCTCGAGAGCATCTCGCGCACCACCAAGGAGCAGCGCAAGAACTCACAGTGGCAGTTCGGCTTCCCGGTGCCGCTGGTACACAACCGCCCGCGTGTGGGCGGTCAGCCCGAGGGGCCACAGCAGCGATCGATCAGCATTGACGGGTGAGCTGTCTACTTCTTCACCGCCCCCGGAATCTCTCGGGAGCCCGACCAAAGCAAGATGACGCCACAGCCGGACATGCCCGTGTACTGCGCCGGTGCCAGCTCTGATCGCGGATACACTTCCACCGCGCGCAGCCATTGCGGAGAAATGAACGAGTCCATCGATCCGTCGTTGGCGAGACGCATGCCGTCGAGCCAGATATCGGGTGAGCAATAGGCGGTCAGTCCGAATCCGCGCATCAGGATTCGATCCCCTCCCATTGCCGGCACCACACGCACGCCCGGTACACGCCAGACAAGTTCGCTGAAGCGGATCGGATCGATGGAGTTGAGCTCTTCGGGGCCGAAGAACTTGCCGTTCCCCATTCTCCGTCGGTTCTCGAACGCCACCATGTCTCGCCCCATGGCGGCGGCCCGGATGGCGCGCACTTTCACGGTGTCGAGCATCACCAGGCGCGTGAGCGCGTACGACACGATCGTCGTGTCGGCATCGATGATGTTCACCGGCGTACGAAAGGGTTCGAACCCGAGCGCTCTCGCCTCGAACAGCTGCGTTCCAGAAGGAAGCTCGACGAGTTCGAAGCGCCCTGCGTCGTTGGTTCTGGCACTCCGGCCAGTGCCGGCGACCCCGACAATCGCATTGGGCAACGGTCGGCCGAGCGGGTCGCTCAGTATGCCAGCGACGCGTCCCGCTAGGCCGAGATGAGCAACTCCAACCACTCCACACGCACCGTGCCCGTGGTGGGTCGACGATCACCGTCGGCGCGCCGGAGTGTGCCGAAGAGATATCCTGTCGAGTCGAGAGGACTGGCACGGCATACCTGTTGACTCAACGTACCGCCGGAGGGAACGACCAGTCGAACTTTGGTGGTCCCGCGTGACTTCACCGTCACGGGCTGCGTGATCTGTGCGATCGCCAGCGAATCCAGGCGCTGGTGCAGCGCACCGATAATCCAGCCGCCCGGCAACAGGCTATCGAAGCGAAACCGTCCGCGCTCATCCGTCGTGGCCGACCTCGATGAGGAGCGATCGGACGCGTTGATGAGTTGCACGACGCTCCCCACCAGCGGTTGTGCACGGGTGCTGTCCCAGACCGTGCCTTCGACACGTCCACGCAGAACCGGTTTTCCCTCTTGCGAATGGAGACGCCCGGCGGCGACGACCATGCAGAGCAACGCGACCACTGCGCGCATGATCACGCTGTGGTTCGCGCGAATCATCATTTCCGCGGTCCGGTCCACATGAGGACGACTCCACACCCGGTCAGCGACGTGAACTGCGCTGGTACCGTTTGCGGACTGGCATATACCTCGATGGCGCGTATGTCATCTACCGACACCATCGATTCGACGTTGTTGTCGCCCTGCACACGGATGCCGTCGAGCCACACATCCGGCGTGCACCACGAATTGAAGGTCAGCCCCCGCATCTGAACGCGCTCGCCGTACGTGGCTGGCACCACTCGCACTCCTGGCACCATGCGCAGCACATCACCGATGCGCATGGGAGGGCGCTTGGCGAGATCGCTTGGACCGAAAAATCGGCCCGTGCCGGCAACGCGGCGACGCTGCTCGAACTCGGAAAGCTGACGCGCAAGCATGTCCGCGCGCGATGCATAGACGCGCACCGTATCGAGACTGGTCGTGCGATTCATGGCGACCGTGACCAGTGCATTTTCGCCGGCGACGATGTCCACAATCTGTCGCGTCGCGCGATAGCCGAGCACTCGCACGTCGAGCATGTGCGTACCAGTGGGCATCGTGGGGAGCACGAACACACCACTGTCGGAACTCGTTGCCTGTACCCCCGTGCCCCACACAGTGACCTGCGCGTTGCTCAGCGGACGGCCGCCAGCACCCTCTACACGCCCGCGCACCACGGCGGGCCCGCGCAACACCTCGGCCACCAATGTGTCGGCACTGCTGTCGGTGAGCACCAGACGGTCGCGTCGAATGCGTCCCGTATACAAGTCACGCAACACGATGCCCAACTCCGTCGTGAGCAATGCGGCGATACCGGTGGAGTCGGTACTACTCCACGCCTGCACCTGCATGTTGTCGTTGGCCGGTATGCCGCAGAGCACGAACACACCGGCGGAATCCGTGCGCGCCTGTACGCGTTGCAGGTCACGACGCACCGCGACGCCATCGAGCGTGAGCGACTGCCACTCGGCCTGCACCGTGCCGACACGCGTAACGCCAGGCTGCTCCGCATCGCGCAACATGCCACGCAGATAACCGGCACCCAGCGCAGCACTCGCTTCGCCGCACACCTGCGTCACGAGTGTGCGTGCCGACGGCACCGCCAGCGTCAGTCGTGACTCTCCGCTGCGTACACTGATGCCGCGCGAAAGCTGCTGAATGCCGAGGGAGTCGAGTCGTGGATGGTACACGACCACCGCGTAGTCCGCAGGCGCGAGTCCGTCGAGACGAAAGTTGCCCTTGGCGTCGGTGGTACCGGTTCGCAGCTGCGACGGGTCGTCGGCACGCACCGCCTGCACACTCGCCCCGGCGAGTGGTGCGGAGAGGGTGCTGTCCCAAACCGCGCCGGTGAGCCGAAGTCGGGCGGCTGCCGATGTGCCACTTTGTGCACGGCCAACGACGGGAAGCGCGCACAACAGGGCGACGCCCCATGCGAGAGCACGACGGTGCGCCGTCACGTTACCTCCGCTCCGGGGGAGGCGTACGCCGTCCTGTCCAGACCACGATGGCGCCACATGGGTTGGGTACGGCCAGCTCAATAGGCGTCGCGTTTCCGCGGTAAACCTCGAGTGCCAACAGATTGTCGGGCCTCACGAGCATGAAAAAATCGTCCTCACCACTTTCCCTGCCATCGATCAGAAACGCCGGTGTACATCGTCTCAGTCCGCTGCCTATCGTAAGCGATTCGCCCGCGGCAACGCCCCATTGCACGCGCACGAATACCGCGCGTGCGAACAGTTGAGACATGGTAGCGGGATTCTCCCGGTTCAAGTCGTCGGGTGAGAGAAAGACGCCTCCACCGCGCCGCTTACGCTTCAGGAACTCGGCTTCCTTGAAGGGTCCCTGATCACGCATCGCCCACGCCCGAATGCGCAGCGTATCCAACGTCGTCACACGCACGAGGTCGACCGCAATGGCCGACACATCGTCGGGGAGCACATCAACGATACGACGAATCGGTTCGTATCCGACGGCGCGCATTTCGACCGTATGCGTTCCCAAGGGCAGCCCCAACAGAGTGTACATGCCGGCCTGGTCACTTCTCACCTCGAGCCCCGTCCCCCACATCGACGCGATGACGCCGGGAAAGGGCACCCCGCTGCGCGCCATTCGACCGGTCAGCCGGCCGGTGCCGCGGCGATACGCGGTGATGATCGTGTCGACCAGCACGCCCGTGCTGTCCTCGACGCGCACGAGCGCGGTATCGGCACGACGTTGTGCTGGGG
>CANGXD010000097.1 GCA_947457545.1 Gemmatimonadaceae bacterium | reverse complement strand
TGCCGTTGGCCATTCCCCACATGGCCACGGTGGCGGCGCCCGGCGTTGTAGGCGTTTTGGGGCTTCGCGCTGGTGCGGAGTGACGAAACGTTGTCTCGTGGCACTACCCTCCCGGAGGAGCAGATGAGGTTTCTCGGACGTCGTCGGTGGTTATTCGCGACGGTCCTAGGCGCAGCCCTGGCCGCGCCGATCACCGCCGCACAGGCCCAAACCGGTAAGTTGACCGGTGTCGTGACTGATGCGGAAAGCGGCAAGCCTGTTGAAGGCGTCGCGGTGGTCATTCAGGGCACGACGCTTGGTGCCAATACGAATTCCGCTGGTCGGTACTTCATCATTCAGGTTCCCCCGGGAACCTATACGGTGCAGGCCCGCCGGTTGGGCTTCCAGAGCGTGAACGCGACCGATGTGCGCATCAACATCGACGTCACGCGTGAGCAGAACTTCAAGATCAAGGCGTCCAACCAGACGCTGCAGGCCATCACGGTGCAGGCCGAAAAGCAGCCGCTCATCGAGCGCGGTCAGGTCGGCTCGGGCACCACGATCAGCGAAGAGCAGATCCAGTCGCTCCCCGTCACGTCTATCGCGGGTGTGCTCGCGCTGCAGCAGGGCTTCCAGGAAGTCCCGCAGAACACGAGCCTCATCTCCGTGGCCGAAGAGCAGCGCAGCACGACGCAGCCGGTCCGCGTGCGAGGCAGCCGTGGTGGGTCGACGCTCTCCATGATCGACAACATCCCGATCAACAACTCGATCTTCGGATCGAACGCCCTCGACCTCAACGCCTTCGCCGTCAGCGGCGTCGACTTCCGTCGCGGCAACATGCAGCCGCAGTACGGCAACGCGCTGTCGGGGATCATCAACAACTCCATCCGCGAGGGTGGGTCGCAGGTTTCCGGCTCCATCAGCTTCCAGAACGGCACCCTCCCGGGTGAGCTGTTCAACTCCACGCAGGACAAGCTGGGTGGCAACAACCTGCTCCGCGGCTATCTCGCCGGTCCGGTGCCGGGTACCAACGCCAAGGTTCGCTACTCCGTCTCGGGTCAGGTGGAAAGCGGCGCCGGGCGCGTGCTGGAGTTCGACCAGGACGTCTTCTCGGTCAACCAGAACGTCGAGCAGTCGGAAGTGCTGCCGGCCTACTCGCGCGACCTCATCAGGGGGTGGCAGGCGTTCGGCGGCCGTCAGAACTCCCAGTTCGTGGGCAAGCTGACGTTCCTCCCCTTCGACAACACGAAGATCAACGTCACCGCCATCGGTGCCGAACGTGGGAACCGGCCGTACCAGCGCGAGTTCATGTTCTCCTACCAGCCCGATCCTCTGTCGCTGGTGAACAATCGCGCTGACTCGCTCTTCGTCATCAACGACCAGGGCTTCGTCCTGCAGCGCGATCTGACGCCGACCTCGGTGCGCGACCGCAGCACGATGTACATCGCGTCGCTCGAACAGCGCTGGGGCCGCAGCTCGCTCACCTTGCGCGCCGCACAGCTCGAGTTCGACCGCGTGACGTGCCCGGTCTTCCGTGGCGTCTGTCTCCCGGCGCCGTTCTGTCAGGCCAATTTCGCGCAGGGCTTCATCAATCCGTCGCCGGGCCTGTGCAGCACGGTCCCCGACCAGGGTGCCAGAGGCCAGCTGTACGGCGGTGAGACGTTCACCGACCGTACGTTCCGCGCCGACTTCCAGTCGCAGATCACCGACCACAACAACCTGCAGTTCGGTGCGCAGCTGGTGACGCACGACCTGGTGTACAGCGACCAGGCGGCCGGTCCCGGCCAGTCGGGTATCACGCCGCTCACCTATCAGGTGTATCGCGCCAAGCCGTACGATGCCGCGGCCTACGTGCAGTCGGTCATCGAATACGACTTCATCCGCATCGAACTCGGCGGCCGCTTCGACTACGGCGTCGCGCGTGGTTCGAGCTTCGCCAACCCGCTCGACCCCGCCAACGGCACCACGGCCCGTGAAGTGTGTAACGGCACCGCGGTCGCTGGAAAGCAGTTGCTCAACGCGCAGGGCCAGCCCTTCGGCACCACGGGCTGCTTCGCGTCGCGCGAAAACCCGGCCACCAAGCGCCCCATTCTGCTCGACTCGGCCGCGGCCATCGCGCAGGGCGACGACTTCACCAACGCCCGTGCCCGCACGGCCTTCAGCCCGCGTATCGGCGTGAACTTCCCGCTCACCGAGCGGTCGCAGCTGTTCTTCAATGCCGGCCGCTATACCCGAGTCCCCAACTACTCCGACGTGTACCGCAACACGGGTACCGGCACGGTGGCGGGACTCACGGGCAACGGCGATCGGTACTGCGCCGCGTCGCAGGTGAAGCCGGGCACCACCGAGTGCGCCCCCGACATCCGCACGAGCAACCCGACCTACGTCGGCAACGTCAATCTGCTCCTCGAAGAAGCCAAGTCGTACGAAGTCGGCTACTCGACCGTGCTGGGTGCCGAGAGCAACTACGGCCTGCAGGTGGCGGTGTACAACCGCTCGGAAACCGGCCTCACCGGTATCCGCACCAGCCTCGCCACGAACGACATCGGTTCCACGTACGACGGCTCCTCGCCGCAGTACCGCACCGTCGTCAACGGTGACTTCCTCACCGCGCGCGGTATGGAAATCTCGCTCGACCGTCGTCTGTCGAACCGCTATCAGTACGCGGTCAACTACGGCATTGCCCGGTCGACGTCGAACTCGCAGGCGCCCGATCGCGCCGACGAAATCGCCCGCACCGAAGCCAACCGCCGGCAGCTCATCGAAACGGTCACCGACGGTAACATCACGCATAACTTCAACGTGTCGTTCACGTACCGCGTGCAGAACGACATCCCGTCGATGCCGTTCAACGCCGGCCGGTTGCTCCGCAACACGACCGCGAGTCTCACGCACTCGATCACCAGCGGCTTGCCGTACACGCCCATCCGCGCCACGTCGCTCGCCAACATCGGCGTGACGAACAACGCCTCCGACATCAATTCGGGGACGGCGCCCACTGTGCAGAACATGAACCTGCAGCTCGACAAGCGCTTCCAGATCCGCAACGTGAACTACTCGGCCTTCTTCCGCGTGGCCAACCTGCTCGATCGCCGCAACTGTGCCCAGGTGTTTGCGAACACCGGCAACTGCGACGCCGGTCTGCGCGACTTCCAGAACCGCCGCGTTGGCAACACCGGTGACGTCACCACGTCCACCGGCTTCGACCAGCCTGAATTCATCGGTGCACGCCGCAGCCTGTTCACCGGCATCACCGTCAGCTTCTAAGTCCCCCTCCCGAGCACGATGACTTTCATCAAGAATTCCATCAGCCCTCGCGCCACGACCGCGCGGCGCCGCCTTCGGGCGGCCGCCGCGACGCTCGTCGTGGCCGGTGGGGCGTTCGGTGTGCCCAGTGCGATGCAGGCGCAGCGGGGGCTTACGCCTCCGATCACCAGCATCGACAGCATGCGCGCTGACGGTTCGTTCGTCACGAAGCAGCTGGGCGCGTCGTCAAGCGCGTTCAACCTCTTTGCCGCCGAAGACTTCGGCTGCGCCACCTTCCGCGCGACCGGCGACATCGCCGGTGGTACCCAGAACGAGGGTGGACCGGTCTCCAATCAGGCCGCCGGCACCACGGCGTGTGTGGCGGCTCAGCGCGGCTTCTACTTCGAAATGCCCATCGTTGGCGGCGCAGGCCCCAACGAATGGCGCAAAATCCGCGCGGTGTATCCGAACGCCCGCACCATGCTTGGCTCGCCGGGCTACACGGGCTTCTTCACCTTCACCGTCGGTAACCCCCGCAAGGTGTCGCTCGGCGCCGGCGACGGGCAGTTCGGCAAGACCTTCTCGGGCGTCACGTCGGTCAACGACGGCTCCTGCCGTGGCGACCCAAATACGTTCCGCTTCCTCGGCAACTCCTTGCTGGCCATGAAGGACTGCCCCGTCACGTGGGGATCCGAGGGCTTCAGGGGCAAGGCCGTCATTCCTGACGCGACGTGGGAAACGCGCTTCAAGGCGAACCCCACGGGCTTCTCCTGGGATGAGTGGAAGATCCCGACGTCGCAGTACGATCCGACCAACGCCCTTGGTACGCAGCAGATCTACTCGTACATGTCCGACTATTACCGTGAGCAGAAGCTCCGGTACGGTTCGGTCGTGGCCGGTGGCGCCGGTGCGCCCAGCGAGCAGGGCTACCCGTTGGGTATCGAGTTCAAGGTGGAGGCGTTCCAGTTCGGCAACCCGGCGGTGCGCAACACCCTCTGGTACCAGCTCACGCTGGTGAACAAGAGCGCCGACGTGTACGGCGTGGGCGTCGATTACGACTCGCTGTACTACGGCCTCGGCCCCGGTATGGCGTCGAACCAGAACGCCAACGCCATGTACTTCCAGCCGCAGGAAGGCTCGGTGTACATCGTGCGCTCGGGCGCGTCCGGTCTTTGCAACGCGACGTCGTACCCGCGTCGCTATCCGGGCCAGACGGCGGGCTGCAACAGCACCGCTGCCGGTTTCGGTGGTGGCGCCATGGTCATCTCGTTCCTCAAGTCGCCCTTGGGCGACCTGCGCAACAAGCTGTTCAGCAACCCGGCCAGCCCGTACTTCGCCCCCAATCATCCGAACGCGGGCGATACGATCACGTACAACCACGCGGCGGCGGGCGGGTTCGGTAACAACAACCTGCAGTTCAGCATGCGCGGCGCGTACGGCATGGTGTCGGGCATCGAAGCCGACTATCTCGACGGCCGTACCCCGGCGCAGCTCGGCGTGGGCGACTACCTCTTCAAGTTCATGCCGGAAGAGTTCAGCGGCGTCGTCCCTGACGCGGCGCAGGCCCGTTTCAACAAGTTCGTCCCGGGTGCCACGATCAACCCGGCCAACGGACAGCCGTTCGGTCGCTGGGACTACAACAAGGACGGCATCCAGGATACGATCTCGGTGCCGGGTTGCGGCAGCCGTGGTTGCCATGTGCTCTGGAGCGATACCATCCCGGGTGGTTATCGCAACGCGAGCTGGGGCAACATCATGAACACCGTGACCGCTGGCCCGTTCCGCCTCAAGGCCAACGACACCACGCAGTTCCTGTTTGCCTTCACGTGGGGCCCCGACTCGCTCCAGACGCGCACGCGAGTCGACGCCATGCTCAACAGCTACCTCACGAACTACGCCGGCCCGACGCCGGCGGCACTGCCGGCCATCGTGCCGGGCGTCACCTACACGGTGTCGTCGGCCGAGCTGGTCGACTCGACCCGCGCCGGTGTGGCCGACGCCTCGGTGGGTTCGCAGATCACGATCCGCTATCCGCGTCTCAACCCGGTCGACCAGTTCATGCTGCGCGCGATCGCGAAGATCCGTCAGGACTCGATCGACAACGTGGGCAGTGTGCGTCGTATCCTCCGCCTCAATCCCAACCTGTTGACCCGGCTCACCGCCCGCGCGAATGACAACGTCGCGCAGGTGATGATCTTCAAGTCCTGTAACCAGGGCAACACGTGGACCACGAGCAGCGGTAACGTTGGTGCGTGCGTCGATGCCCCCACGCGCAACATCGATACGGGTATTCCCGCGTTCCAGTGGCGTCCGTGGGCGTTCACCAACTACACCAATGGTGTGCCCGACGCCGGCAACGTTTCGGAATTCGTCATGGGCGGCCGGACATACGTCTACTCGCTCGTGACGCGGACCAAGGGGTTCTCGGACTTCCGTCTCGTAGACAGCACCGCGGCTGGTTTCATCGCCACCAACGTGCAGGACGCGCTCAACATCACGCAGGACACGATCAGCGCGGCGTTGGCCGGCAGTGGCCCGACCACCATTACGGTGTACGCGCCCATCACCAATGCCGCAGGACGCCGGTTCGCCCGCGTCGATACCGCGACGGTGCTTGGAAAGGCGACGCAGGACGTGACCGTTGGCGCCATTTCGAACGACGTCACGGGCCGCACGCGCATGATCTTCGCGAACCAGTTCATCGTTCGGAAGACGATCGACACGCTCACCAGCGCGGCCTCTACCACGATCTCAGCACGCTACATCGTGCCGAGTGCCACCACGTCGCCTACCGGCACGCGTGTGGTCAACTTCGTGGCACGCGAGCAGCAGTTCACGGCCAGTGCAAATATCCCGGTGCGCGTTGGTACCGGTCTCTTCACCGGCACGGCCCGCGGTGTCACGGGCTCGTCGCGCCTCTTCGTCGACACGGTGTCGGCGGCGGCAGGCAACATGGGCTACGTGTGGGTCACGCAGGACGGTCGGCCCATCTACATCACCAACGACCAGTACGCGGCCAACTTCGATCGTGACCAGCTCACGTCGCCGCTGTATCCGGGCTACACGGTCCGCTCGCGAGACAGCTCCAACGCTGCGACCGGCATGCGTCAGGAACAGCTGTTCTCGGGAACGATCCGCGATCGTGACTACATCCTGCGCGCGCCGGGCGACACGATTCAGCCCAACGCCCGTCAGTTCACGGTGGCGGTCCGCCCGATAATCTCGGTCACCGGTAACACGCAGCCCAAGCGCGTGCGCGGTGGTGCGTACACGATGACGTGGCTCACGGACCCGTGGGGTCCGAAGGCGCCGTTCCGTCTCGATCCGCCGCAGGCGTTGCAGGCCACCATCGACACCTCGCTCAGCGAAATGTCGAAGCTGGCCACGAACGTGACGATCACCGATGCGCGCTTCAACGCGATGATCGGTGCGACGGCGACGCGGCCACTGGTACGGGTCCGCCTGCCCTTCACGATGAAGTACACCGATCCGGAAGACGGACGCGTGGAAGATGTGCGGTTCGCCATGCTGGCCCGCCCGACGGCGCAGGCGCGTACGCGTCTCATGGGCTCCGGCAACGACACCATCCGCGTGAACGTGCCCGATTCGCTCTGGCTCCCGGGTGACACGCTCTTCGTCATCCAGCGCGTACCGACCGACAGTGCGGTCTCCATTGGCGGCGTGCGTACGCTGGTCATGGGCCCCGACGCTGAAGGTGGTGCGACGGCCTTCCGCCCCATCCGCGTGCTGGTCGACTCCATCGGTATCAGCAAGTTCATGGTGGCGTGTGGTTCGAACGCCGTGTCCAGCGGAACACGCCCCACGACCTTCGACGCCCAGACCTGTAACCCGCTGGTGATCAACACACGCGGCGCCACGCCGACGGGTGGATATCTGCCGGTGGCGGCCAACTGGACGCAGTACTTCGAACTCACGCAGACGTTCGACCCGCGCTCCGTGTTCAGTCTCGTGGCCACGCCGTTCTCTACGGCTCCCGAGATCACCAAGGAGATGCTGTCGCGGATCAGCGTGGTGCCGAACCCGTACATCGTCCGCGCGGACGTCGACGACGTGAACGCGGCCAACCGGACATCGGTCGGCAACATCGTCTTCACCGGGCTGCCCGATCAGGGCACGATCCGCATCTACTCGGTCTCCGGCCAGTACCTGCAGGAACTCACGTGGACGGCCAGCGACCTGCTGCGTACCGGCAACAACTCCACGTCGGGTGACCTGGCCTACAACCTCCGCACACGCGAAGGCATCGACCTCGGATCGGGGCTCTACCTGTTCGTCGTGACCGCCACTGGTGAGAAGGGCAAGAACCAGGTGTATCGCGGCAAGTTCGTGATCATCCGTTAACGGAGTCGAGATGAAGATCTTACGGAACATCGGCGTTCTCGGAGCCGCCACGACCCTGCTGGCAGCGCCGTTGAGCGCCCAGGGTCCAGGCGGTCTCCTCCCGACGCCTGAAACGAAGGCCACGCGTCAAGGCACGCGTGGCGGCAACTTCCTGCACATTGGTGTGGGCGCCCGAGGAGGCGCCCTCGCCGGTGCGATCGGCAGTACGGTCAACGGACCGACGTCGTGGTACTGGAATCCGGCCGGCGCTGCCACGAGCGAGGCGATCTCGTTCGCGGGTGGCTACCAGAACCTGTACGGCGATCTTGGCCTCACGCAGTCGTACGCGGCCATCAACGTGCCGCTTCTCGGCGGTGTCGTCGGCGTGTCGCTCAACTCGCTCTCATCAGGCGAAATTCGACGCACCACCGAAGCCAATCCCTTCGGTGAGCGTCTTGGTGGATCCACGTTCTCGTGGACCTCGAGCGCGGCGTCGCTCGGCTACGCCCGGCGTCTTACCGACCGCCTCAACGTCGGCACGCAGATCAAGTACATCACCGAAGGCATCACCGACGCCGGCACGTCCTGGGTGGCGGCCGACGTCGGTACGCAGTTCAACACGGGGCTGTATGGCGTCACCATCGGCGGCGCCATTCGCAACGTGGGCCGGTCCGCCCGCGCCAGTGGCGCGCTGTTGCAGCGCGTCATTCAGACCACCGACGGCTCGCAGCTGCAGGAAGGCCGTCGTGTAGATCTCTGGACACGCCCCACGGAACTGCCCGTGACGTTCCAGTTCTCCCTCGGCTCGCAGCTGCTGGGCACCGCCGACGCGCTCTTCGGCAAGGGCAGCGGCAACAACAGCCTGAACACCGAGTTCACGCTCACCGACGGTACCGACATCGCCACGCAGTACGCGGTGGGTCTCGAGTACGGTTACAAGAACATGTTCTTCGTGCGTGGCGGCAAGCGCATGTACAACGACGATCGTGACACCGGCGTCGACAATGCCGGCACGCTCGGTCTCGCGGGTGGCTTCGGCATCAAGGTGCCGCTCCTCGGCCGTCAGATGCGCTTCGACTACTCGTATCAGGGTGCCGGCGCGCTGCAGAACGTCCAGATCTTCTCCTTCGAGGTGGGCCGATGAAGCGCCTCTATCTTGCGGCCACGCTCGTGGCGTTGGCAGCAACGACAGCGCAGGCCCAGGTGCAGAACAAGCGTTTCAGCGTCACCACCCGTTTGGGGACGGTGTCGCCGGAACGCTCGTCCAGCCTCGACCTCGCCGGAGTGGTCGGTCTCGATACCGAGTACGCACTCAACAAGTACTTCGGTGCAGGCGTGTCGGTCGACGCGACGCGTGGCAACACGCATCAGGAAGATTTCGTGGTGCGTTTGCGCTACGGTAACCCGACCAATGCGGGTGGCGACACGATCTACTACCAGTATGCGGGCCAGCCGGTGAACACCATTCACCTCGGTGCCTTCGGTGTCGCGCGCTACCCCACCAAGCATGTCACGCCGTTTGTGATGGGTGGTGTCGGCACATACACCATGCTGCTCGACACGCAGATCAACGGGAAAGCGGCCATCAAGAACTCGTCGTCGTTCACCCTTGGTGCTGGTGTCTGGATCAAGTTCAACGAGACGACCGGCATTCAGCTCGATGCCCGCCAGCTCACGATGCGGAACTTCGACCGATCGTTCATCGATCCGGCCGGTGGACGCAATCGTAACACGGTGTTCCCGGAAGACTTCCCGGCTGTCCCGGCTGCCAAGAACACGGCCGGCAACCTGATGCTGACCCTTGGCTTCCGGTACATCCCTCGCAGCGCGCGGGGCAACTAACCATGAAACACATGCGTTTTGCGGTGCTTTCTTCCACCGTCTGCGCGCTCGCGCTCACGGCGGCCTGTCAGGAAGAGCGTGCGATCACCTCGGCGCCGGTCGGCGCTCGCGGCTTCGGCTCCAACCTGTCGCGCGTTGCGGCCAACCTTCCGCGCGGTCGCGCCATTTTCCCGGCAACGGCGATTGCGTCGGCCACACCCGCGGCCGACTCGATCATCGTCGAACTTGCCGGTCTCGACTCGCTCACCGGCGCGAACTATGTCGTGTGGGTCGGCAACGACTCCGCCACCAAGTTCGTCCGCGCCACGGGGCTGCTCACGCAGCTCCGCACCGACACCGTGCTCAATGCGTCCGGTGACCCGGTGGTCTCCAGCGCGACGGCCACGCTCGGCACGGTGAACCAGTTCTCGAACGGCGGCCAGAACCGGTTCTTCCGGTTCGCCACCACCCGTGCCGCCATCGGCATCGCGAATGCGGATTCGGCCAACACGATCATCGTGTCGGTCGAAACGGGAACCCCGGGCGCCACGCCTGGTGCACGTCGTGCCCTCTGGGCCCGTCGCAGCCAAGCCGCCGCGGTCGGTGGCCGCACCACGGCCGGCGTGCGTTTCGGCAACTTCGCGGCGCGCACGACTGAAGAGTTCGTGTTCGCCACGTCGACGGCCGCGAACCAGCCGTTCGGCCCGTTGGCCTTCAGCGCCAGCAGCATGCCGATCATTCCGCGTGGTCGCATCGAAGTGCGTGGCTCGATCTACACGGTGAACGATTCGAACTACTATCGTCCGCCGGTGGGCTACTTCTACGAAGCGTGGGCGGTGCGCACCGATACCCTCGGTCGCTTCATCGACACGGTCAGCCTCGGTCAGAAGGCGACGCCGTTCCCGGGCCGCAAGAGCTTCTACGACGCCGACACGCAGATCACCGATCCGCTGTTCATGTTCGGCACTCCGACGCCGGTCATCTTCGCCTCGCAGCATCGCGTGGCGGCGGATACCGTGCCCGGTAGCATTGTGAACAACACGCCGTGGCGTGAATTTGCCTGGACGTTCGTTACGCTCCAGAACAAGTTTTCCCCGGTTGGTCGGATGGGCGCGGGTATCGTCATGAACGTCAACAATCCGTCGTCGATCTCGTTCCGCTAAGCACGACGCAGCACACAAAACGAAAGGGCGCCGGGGAGAAATTCCCGGCGCCCTTTTCTGTTCACTCCGCTCCTGCCGTCTAAAACCCTGCCGTCTGCCGTCTCGGCGCGATGCTGCGGAATCACGCCGAGACCGCAGACCGCAGAAACCACAGATGGCAGGAGCGCGGGAACGGCCGTCCTTTACGGCACCAGCCGCACCATCCCCATTCCATTCCGGTCGCCCACCCACAGCACACCGTTACGCGCCACGATCGTGCTGGCATAACCAGCCTGCCGCGAGGCGCCGAGAATGCTGGGCGTCGGGAGCAGCTGTATGCGCGTCACGCCGTCGACGCCGCCGGCGACGAACAGGTCGTTCCCCATGAAGGCCATGTCGAATGCAAAGCGTGGTTCGCCCTTGAGGCGCCACGGTTGCTGCTGCACGCCAGCCGGCCGCGCCGCGAGCATGTCGCGTGTCCAGATGATCACGCCCTCCGTCCCGCTCGCCGCCGCAATCCAGTCGGTGCCACTCGCAATCGCGTTTGCCTGTCCACCGGATGCGGTCCGCATGATCAGCGAAGGCTTCTCCGCGTCGCTCGCGGGCATCATCACCTCGTACAATCCCGAATCGGCACTCACCCACCAGCGCTGCGCCGCCTCGTCATAGTGCGCCGCCGATACGCGACCAGGCGCGACGAGGGTGTCGACCTTGGTCGTGCCCTCTTGCAGTCGACGAATCTGCATGCGTGCGCCTTCCGCAACGAGCACGATGTCGTTGCTCGCCGCCATCGCGTCGACGGCGCCGCTCAGCACACGCGCCAAGCGCCCGCTGGCAATGGGCGTCTGCCAGAGGGCATTCCCAGTGCCAATGAGCAACGAGGCGTCGCGGTTGCTCACCGCGATCCGTCGCATGAGGCTCAGGCCTGCGCCGCGTCGCTGCAGCGCTACCGGGCGCGCGTTGTTGCTCAGCACCTGAACGCCGCTGTCGGTGACCGCAAACACGAGGGAGTCGTTCATGGCAACGGCAATCGCCTCGGCCGGTAGGCGCAGGCGCGCTGCCGTAAAGACCAGTGCATCACCGGCACGCGGTGTATTGGCGCGACGCTGCGCCGCGAACTCGCGCGCCATGAACAATCCAGTGAGGGCGCCGCTCACACTGAGGTACGGCAGTGCGCAGTTCCACGGTCCGCACTTGCCGGCGCGTTCACCGCGTTCACTCGCGTAGTAGTAGCCGACCGCCATGGAGCTCCCGATTGCGGCGCCCGCCGTCATCCAGCGAAACCGGTGATCGTTGGGGAGCGGCCCCATCGTCTCGGCCGCGCCGAGCGCGTTGCGCCTCGAGCCGGTGCTTTGCGCGATCGCGCCCGACAGCGGCGCGGCGGTGAAGAGGGCGGCTGCCCCAACCACCCATCGCGGCAGCGATGATGGGCGTGGGACAATGCGAGCGGAGGGCAGGTTGGTCATGGGCGGTCCACGCGGAAGAAGCGAGCAGAACGTGCAGATTGGCCGGACACGAGATCGGTCACGATTACATCGAGTCGGTACACGCCGGCAGGGGAGGTTCCCAGCCCAATGGTATTTACCATGGGGAGGCGGTCGGTCGTTCCCGCCGGCACCTCACGCGTGAAGCGCACGGTGAGTTCTTCGTTGCCTTCGCGCGTCAGCCCGACCAGATCGGCGACATCGAGCAGATAGCGAATCGCGCCCTGCTTGTTGGCCCGATCGATTTCCACCAGCGTCACCTTGAAGCTGACCTCAGCCTTGAATCGCTGATCGGGAGTAGGGCGCAAGCCGTACGTCTCCCAGTAGACAGAGAACGGTTCACGCTGCGTCATCGTGAGATCGCCGCGCGGCACAATGCCGGCGCTCTGCCATCCCGCACGCGGCTCGTCGGTCGACGTCACACGCTCGGCGATCATGACGTCGCTCAGCTCGAGGATGTCCCGACGTGCGCGCGCAATGTCGAGCTCCACATGCGCGCGTGCCACGGCGCTCGAAACATTGGCGTCGGTGCTTTCAACGCGAACGCGCAGCGGGCCGGCGGGGACGCCCTGCACGAAGGTACGCGAGAGCATCGAGCTCGCCGGAAGCGACACACTGATGGTGTCGCGGCGAACCTGCCGCATGTTGAGCGGGCGGCCGATGTACAGGCTGGTGAACAGCGAACCCTCGGCGAGATCGACGTTGCCGTACAGGCGTCGCGGGTCGACCGCGTGCGCAACTACCAGTTGCGACGTGCTGTCGGTTGCGCCGCGGAAGCGCGAGAGCTGTACCGACACGCTGTCGATGGCACGCAGTGCGATCACGTTGTCGAGCAGGAAGGGCGCGTCTTCACGCGACTCTTCGGCCAGGCCGCGCATGGGACCAGCAAAGATGGCGTAGTTCATGGCAGGCGGACCGGAGAACACGAACTGCCGGTCTTTGCGCGGATAGTACCACACGGTGGTAATGCGCCCCGCGGTCTCCGCGGCGTCGGCGGCGTTGTCGCTGGCAAAGGTGGCGATCACCGGTGGCTCACCGTAGCGGGCAAGTATGAGCCCGCGGTCGGTGCGCCATCCCGTCTGCCGCAGGTCGACGCTGGTGAAGCGCAGCTGGGCCGCGGCAATGCGCGCGAGAAATTCCAGGCGCGCTTCGTTCTCCGGGGTCTCGATCAGCGGATCGGCTGCTTCCCAGTACGACGAATCCGTGAGGCGACGGTCCGCCGCCGAGAGCGCGTCGTACGACACCGAATCGCGCCGCCGCAGAATGCGCCCCAGATTCGTCATCTCGAAGCGATCGTCCTCGGGAAAGCGGCGCAGCCCCGATTCGAAGAGCGAGTCGGCCGCGGTGGCGTCGTTCAACCGGTAGGCCGCGAGTCCCGCGGCCAGGCGCAGATTGGCGCCCCCGGTGCCCGCGTCGAGAAACGGCTGCACGACGCGGCGCATCTCTTCGTAACGTCGCTGGTCGTACAGCAGCCCCAACAGGCCAATCGCGCTCGGCTCGTACGTCGGGACCGCCGCCAGTCCGCGACGGTACAAATCCTCCGCTTCGGTGCGATCCGTGGCGCCGATATTGGCAATGGGCCGAGAATTGGACTCGAGAAACTCCCGCGTGTAGCCGCGGCGATACATGGCCAGGTCGGGCTCGAAAATGAGTCCGGCAACCGTGACCATGTAGCGATCCTTCGCCGTGAGATAGCGACGTTCTTTGATCTGCCCCAATTCCCAGCTGATCTCGGCGATCAGCGGGTTGTCCTGATTCCCCTCCGCGACCCGCAGCGCCTTCCGAAAGACGCGTTCGGCTTCTGCGCGCAAGAGCGGCGTCAGCAGCCGTATCCGTCCTATTTCGAGCAGGTACCGCGCATTGGTGGGGTCGATTTCTGCCGCCCGATCGAGCAGCCGCCACGCCACGAAATTGCGAGGCACATCACCGAAACGCAGAAATGTCGTGCGCGACAGCAGAACTCCGCGCTGATAGAGCACTTCAGCGTTCCGCGGGGCAAGATCCTGCGCACGCCCCAAGGCGGTGAGCGCGGTGTTCGTATCCCCCGCGAGGACCAAGCGCCTGGATTCCGCCAGCAACGAATCCACCGCTGGCGTTGTCCCGTATGTGCGCACACGCCCCGGTGGTTGGGACGCAGTGCTCTCCTGCGCCCTCAGCTGGCCACCGGCCGGAGAGCAGAGCAATAAGCAAGCGCCGAGCAGGTGTACGCGCATAGAAGCTCGAAGAAGGCAGACCGGGGATCCCGGACACCGGCACAGAGGTAGTAGCAACAACCGTTACAGGATAATCTCAAGCGTGCGGGCAGTTGTACACCAACAACCGCACGGTCGTCCCAATTCTTTTCAGGAGAAGTCGAGCATGGTGCGTCTTTCGTGGTGTCGTACGTCTGCCCTGTCGGTCACGGCGCTGGCGCTTTCGCTGGCATCCCCGTTGGCGAGCGCTCAGGCGCAGGCCTACAACTACCCCTCCATGCAGACGCCGCGGGCCAGCACCCGCGACTACACGGCCGCCATCGTCGGGGGCGCCGGTACGTCGTTCGTCTTCCAATGGCGCGAAGGGGCTGGCAAGGGGCTCCACTGGCAGCTCGACG
>CANGXD010000096.1 GCA_947457545.1 Gemmatimonadaceae bacterium | reverse complement strand
GGCTGACTGGCGCGGTGTACTTCTGAGGGCTGGGTTGTCGTCGACGAGAGGCCACCACGCATCTCGGGCCGCTCTCTCTCGGCGATTTCCTCTTCTCTTGCAACGCTTGCAAGAGAACGGCGGACGTGCCGCCACGGTGCTTCGTTCCAAGTGGTTGCACTGCTGTCGATTAGGGGATCCCTGAGCAACTGATTGATTCCGTTATCTTGCAGAGGATTGCCCATATAGCGGCCGCCCTGCAAGAGTTTCCTGCAGGCTAATGGGCGTTATGCCGAGTGGCGCAGGACTTGGGGCTCAGTGGCATTTTTCGGGTAACCCCACCAAGGGGAGTCACCTATGGTTCGGTCTTCCGACACCCTCGAATCGCAGCTTCTAACCCTGCCGCCAGCTGATCGCGCGAGGCTGGCGGAGTTGCTATTGGCCAGCCTGGATAGCGACCTCGACGCGGGTCCTGCCACTGCGATTGAAGATGCTTGGCGTGAAGAGGCCACAACCCGGCGTCTCGCGCCGTAATGGCGGGCTCGCCCATCAGCGACGAACTGCGGCGCGCGCTGACGGTTGGTGAGCGTGGCATGGAGCAGCACATGCACGGTGCCCCGATGCCAGGCCGGCGGGAATACGCTCCTTTTCCGGCGGATCCCCCGCCCCTCACCGCCCGAGCGTGGCGTGCTCCAATCGCGGCAGCACGTACCGCGCGAACAGGTCGCACTCCGCGGCGTGCGGATAGCCCGAGAGGATGAACGACTCCATCCCCACTGCACGGTACGCGTTGATCTTCGCCAGCACCTGATCGGGGTCGCCCACGATGGCCGCGCCGCAGCCGGATCTGGCGCGGCCGATTCCGGTCCACAAGTGCGCCTCCACGAATCCGTCGTCATCGGCCGCGTCGCGCAGTTCGGCCTGTCGCCGGACGCCGACGGTGGCGGCGTCAAGTGACTTGCCACGAATGGCATCGCCCTGCGCCGCATCGAGCTTCGACAGCAGCCGCTTCGCATACGCGCGCGCCTCGGACTCAGTCTCGCGCACGATGACGTGCGCGCGATACCCGAACCGGAGCTGTCGCCCTTTAGCCGCCGCGCGGGCGCGCAGATCGGCCACGACGTCCTGCACCACGTCCATCGTGTCGGGCCACATCAGGAACACGTCGGCGGCATCGGCCGCCGCCTCGCGCGCCAGCGGCGACAGGCCGCCGAAGTACAGCGGCGGACAGCGCCCCGACACGGTGGTCACGCGCGGCGGATCGAGCGTGAGCCGGTAGAACTCCCCATCCACGTCGATCGACTCGCCGTTGAGCATCGTCCGCAGAATGCGCATCACCTCGACGGTGCGCCGGTATCGCGCCCCTCCGTCGAGCACGTCGCCGGGCATGTCCGACGAGATGATGTTCACCGTCAGGCGCCCGCCGAGGATGCGATCGAGGGTCGCGATGCGCCGCGCCAGCTGCGGTGGCCAGTCTTCGCCCATGCGCACGGCCATCAACAGCTGGATCTGCGTCAGCAGCGGCGCGACGGCCGCCGCGAAAACAGTCGTGTCGATCCCCAGCGCGTATCCGCTCGGGAGCAGGATGTTGTCGTAGCCCGTGCGGTCGGCGGTCAGCACGATGTCACGGCAATGCTCCCAGCTCGAGGCCAGCGCCGGGTCGGGCACGCCGAGGTACTCGTAGTCGTCGTCGCACAGCGCCGCGAACCACGCGACTTCGCAGGGCGGAAGCGCATGGGTCATGGCAGCGGCTCCCCGCGAGCGGCCACGAGCACGTCGTACCACTGCGCGCGGGTCCATCGCACCGCGGTGGCGGTGGCCGCCTCGCGGATGCGCGCGGCGTGCTGCGACCCGATGATGGGGATGGCACGCGACGGATGCGCCATCACCCACGCGAAGGCCGCGGTGGTGCGCGAGACCCCCTGCACCGCGGCCACGCGATCGAGCGCCGCCGCGACGGCGACGTCGCGCGCGGTCGCCGGTTGGGCGATGCGCCCCCCGCCGAGCGGCGACCACGCGAGCACGGCGAGTTGCAGACGCATCGCCTGATCGAGTTGACCATCGACCAGCGGACCGAGACACAAGGGCGAGAACTCGGGCTGGCTGCTTGCGAGTGGCACGTGCAACGTTTGCGCGAGCGCCTCCACCTGCGCCGGCGTGAAGTTCGATACGCCGATCGCGCCGATCTTGCCGGCGCGGTGCGCCTCCTCGAGGCTGCGCGCCAGTTCCTGCGGATGCGTGAGCACGTCGGGACGGTGCACCTGCCACAGCTCCACACGTTCGCACCGCAGGCGCCGCAATGAATCGTCGATCGCGCGCGCGATCCATGCGGGGCTGCTGTCGTACGGCGTGGGCGGAGTGATCCCCCCCTTGGTCGCCAGCACCATCTGCCCGCGGAGGTGCGGCGCCGCCGCGAACACGCGCCCCAGCAGCAGTTCGGCCGCGCCGAAGCCCTGCGCGCCGTAGCCGTAAATGTCGGCCGTGTCGAAGAGTGTGATACCCGCCTCCAGCGCGGCCTCGACCAGCGCCTGCGCCGCGGACTCGCGGTGCCCCGCGAAGCGCCACATCCCCCACGCGATGGGCGCCACCAATGGGCCATCCACCCCCAGCGGGACAGCGGTCGGTGCAGGCAACAGCTGTTGGGACAACGGCGGAAACGCGTCAGTCATGGCGTCGGGATCAGAGTACGACGAGGCGTGTTTCACGTAAGGGCTCCGGCGGCGGCGTGCTCCCGGCCCAGCGCGAGCAGCACCGCGCGCATCGGTGCGGCGGCGCGCACGAACACCGGCGGCATCCCACGTGGCGCGGCGACATGGTGCCACCCCGCCGCAACGGGCGCGCCGTCGTACAGGCCGAGCCATTCGTCGTGTGGCAGATAGACGTCGCGCGACTCGACGCCCTCGGACACCACCGGCGCGACCAACAGATCACGGCCGTAGAGATATTGATCCTGCAGCGTCCAGCAGCGTCGGTCGTCCGCGTAGTGCAGGAACAGCGGGGGCATGAGCGGAAGCCCACGACGCACGGCCTCGTCACCGGCGGCGAGCACGTACGGCGCGAGCGCGGCGTGCAGCTGCGTCATGCGCGCGAAATGGGCGAGCAGCGATGTCGTGCTGTCGACCTGCAGATTGACGTCGGGGCGATTCCCCTCGTGCGTGCGCATCACCGGCGTGAAGGCGGTGAGGTCGAACCAGCGGTGCAACAGCTCCGCCGTGCGGACTGTGCCCTGCACGCTGGTGTAGCCGCCGCAATCGGCATGGTGCCACGCGTTGCCCACCAATCCGGCCGACAGGGCCGCGGTGATCGCCGTGTTGATGCCGTCGTGCCGAGAGAAGTCGACCAGCTGATCACCGGCCCACAGCAGCGGGCAGTGGGCACCGATCCCGGTCCACCCCGCGCGCATGAAGAACAGCGCGTCGCCTGTGCGGCCGCGCGATGCCACCGCCTGCGCATTGACCGCAGCCCACAGCACCGGCCAGCGATTGTGCGCCTCCATGGGATCCTCCCCCGAATGAAGCCGCACAGCGGTGGGCAGGTACTCGCCGAAGTCCGCCATCCACCCCACGAGCCCGCGATCGAGCATCTCGCGCCCGATGATGCGCTCGGCGAACCACGGCGCCGCCGCCGGATTGGTGAGATCGACGACGCCGGCCAGGAACTCACCGAAGTCCACGCCATACGGTTCGTCGCGGTCGAGCCGCCGCGCGAGGAATCCCGCAGCCTTGGCTTCGGCGTACAGTGGGCCGTCCACTGCGAGATACGGATTCACATAGCCCAGAAAACCGATCCCCTCGGCGCGGAGCGCGGCGATGCGCGCGGGGAGGTCGGTGTAGCGCGCCGGGTTCCACTGCCAATCCCAGAACAGCCGACGGCCGAAGCTCGTTTCGCGGATGCCGCACCAGTCCTCGCACCAGAGTCCGCTCACGGCGACACCGGCCGCACGCATGGCCTCGAACGCCACGGGTCTGACGAGTCTGTTCCCGGTGTGGAGTCGGGACGGCGGAACGGCCGCGTTCTTTGCGCGACTCGATGACGCGGCGGTGCGCCCGCGCATTCGCGAGGAAACGCTCGCGAAGATCGCGCTCATTGGCGGCTGGGACAACGTGCAGATCACCTCGGTGAAGGCCGTGACCGATCGCGCTGCCGAGGGGAAGCGGCTGGGACAGTACGCGGCGGCACTCGGCGTGGATCCGTTCGAGACGGCGGTGGCGCTGCTGAGCGCGAACGACGGCGACGTGGGCATGGTGGGCTTCGCGATGAGCGAGCGCAATCTCGAGCTCTTGCTCGCGCATCCGCTCGGCATGGTGTGTACCGACGGCGGTGGTTTCGCGATCGATGGGCCGACGCGTCGCGGCAGCCCACATCCGCGCGGCATCGGCAGTTTTCCGCGAGTGCTCGGCCGCTACGTGCGCGAGCGCGGCGCGCTCTCGCTCGTTGATGCGATTGCCAAGATGAGTGCGCGGCCAGCGGCGCGGGCCGCGCTCGCCGACCGCGGGGTGCTCGCCGTGGGTCGTCCCGCCGACGTGGTGGTGTTCGATCCACGCACCGTGGATGATGCCGCGACCTTCGAGCAACCGTTCCAGTATCCGACGGGGATTCGCGCGGTCATCGTGAACGGGACGATTGCGCTGCGCGATGGTGAGCGGGCGCGCGAGGGGAGTGGGCGGGTGTTGCGACCGGCGTGAACCGTCAGCGCCGCACGCTCGGCGCCGGTGGTGGATCGCCGATGACGAGCGTCGTGGTGGCCGTTCGCCCGCTCACCTCGGGGTCCAGCTCGCTCACCACCAGCGCCGACGGATACAGGAAACGTCCGGCGGTTGTGGCACGCACGAGATGGCTCACCGTGTGCACGCATGGAACCGGCAGCGCGGCGAGCCTTGGTCGCACCTGCGAGTCGCGGCCGTGACTGCGAAACGCTGAGGCCTTCCAGCGGAGACGAAGCGACGGCGACGAAGGACCATGTCTGTAGCGAACGACCGGCGAATGGTTGCATGCTTCCAACACTCTGTCGCTGCAACGTCCCCGCCGAGTTTTGTGGGATCTCAATTCAAACGATTGCCACAAAACAAGTTGCGCTCACGATGTGTAAGTCTGTCGTTTGGGATGTTTTTTGGCATGAATCCTGCTCCGTTTAAGTCATCGGCATCCCTGTGTGCAACTCCAACCCCCACTGATCATGCGTATTTCAGTTGCCTCTCTCGTCGTCGCGCTCCTCGCCGCGCCGTGCGCAGTTGACGCACAGGGTGGCTTCTACACCTCCTCGCCTGATGGCGGCGGCGTCCGCATCCGCCGCGAGGGTACGGACAAGGAGGTGCTCTATGGCGTTGGCGCTTGCCGGCCCGGCAATGCCTGCCAGTCATCGTCCGACGCTTTGGGATTCCATGGCTTAACGCGCGCATTCTCGATCGCGTACGATGCCAGCCTAAACACGATGACATTCAGCTGGGATCCGTCTGGTTCCTCGCTCGCCTCGTACGTGTTGAGCACGACCGGGAGCTCGTTCAACGCGATGCAGTTCAATGTTCGCGGAATAAGCGCCACGGAGTTCGTTCGCTTGCAGGACGTCGAGCTCAACGGGCTGGGCATCCCAGCGTTCGGCGGTCCGACCGGTTTCACGTCGACGGGCACCGACAGCTATTTCGCCTTCTCCGGTCTCAACAACGGCAGCGACTTCACGATCACGGGTGATCTGACGTTCGGCGCTTCCAACGCCAGCGCAGCCTCAGAGTCGTACCGGTTTGCCTTTGCGTACGGCTACTGCACGGCTTCGACCGGCACAGAGTGTGTTCCGCTCCCCACGGCAGCGGTCCCGGAGCCGGCCACTCTGGCTCTCGTGGTCACCGGCCTCGTCGGGCTCGCAGCCACGGGTCGCCGCCGCCGCGACCGGGCGTAGTTCGAACAGTCTTGTCGCGCCACGGGCGCCTCGATAGGAAATTCAATCGGGGTGGCCGGAGTATAGGCCCTGGTCCGCTGCCTCGCGAGCAGCGGGGAGCAGGCTTCGGCGCGACCGCCACCGCGCCGGTGCGCCTTGCGGGCGGTTCGGCCTGCGGTCCGGACGGGTGACCCGGGGCCGGCGGGAGCCGGTGGGGACCGCGGAGTCGCTGCGGTGGGACCGCCGCGCACGCCGAACGTCCCCGCGTGGTCGTGGGGCGTGGGGGGCGCGTCCTCAGGGAGGAGTCGGGGCGTCGGCGGGCGGGCGTGCGGCGCGTGCCGTGCTCCGGCTCGCGGGGGCCAGGGTCGATGGCGGGCTCCGCGCGCCAGCGTGGGTGGCGTGTGCCGCGCGGGAGCGGAGGTGGGTGAGGATCTGGTCGATCACCGCGGCCTGCGTGATGAAGGCGACGATGCGCATCGCGCCGTGGCAGGTGGGACAGGCGAGCGGGTCGACCTCGAAAATCTGCTGCAGGAGGGCCGCCCATCGGCGAGTGGCTTCGGTCGGCGCGAGTCGTGTGGCGGGGACGATGAGGGGTGGCGTATCGGCTGCTACGGGCTCAGCCTGTCGTCGCATCCCGCGCAGACGGTTGGCGTACCAGCCGTAGTACCGTGTCGTGACATGCCCCTTGTCCGGAATGTGCACGAGCACCCGGGCCAGGAACTCCATCGGGTCCACCGTCTCGGTGCCCGCCGTCGGGCCGTCCGACTTGTCGGACCGGTACGTCACGGCCTTCGCGGTCCGGTCGTAGGTGAGCCGTTCCAGCGCGACCGGATTCCGCGCACAGTACCGGGCGAGTCGGGTGGCGAACGCGCGATCATCCTCCGGTACCCAGACGGCGGTATGGACATGGAACCCCGAGTGCGGCCAGGTGAGCATGCCGGCGGCCTGCTCCTCATCAAACAGCTCGAGGCGCACGAAGAGCCGGAGGACGGCGCGGCGGAACGCCTCGGTCAAGCGCGCCGTGTCGTGGGCGGGCCATGAGACGAAGGTGCCATCTCGCCGGAAGCCGCCGTCGGTCACGAGGAGGTGTAGGTGCGGATGCCAGTTCGCCCGGGAGCCGTGCGTCTGCAGGCACGCGACGATCCCCACGGCGAGGTCGCGCTCGCCGGTCAGCGCACGGATGGCGGCGGTCACAGTGTGGGCGGCCACGCAGGCGATCTCGCCGAGCAGGCGGCGGCGATAGAGACAGTAGGCGCGCAGCCGCCTGGGGATGGTGAGCACCACCTGCCGGTGCGGCACCGGCGCGAGGAGCGTCGTGTCGAGCCACTGCGTCCAGATGGCGAGCCGCTTGGCGTGACAACTTGGGCAGAAATAGCGACACTTGCAGGAGAACGCGAGCAGGTATTCGTGTGCACAGTCGTCGCAGCGGATGCGCGCGAACCCGTGGTCGAGCAAGCCGCAGGCGAGGAACTTCTCAGCCACCTGTGCGACGACGGAGCGCCATGGGCCATACTCGCGCGCGAAGCGGTCGTCGTAGACCGTCTGCAGGCGATGCAGATGGTCCGACACCAACCGAAAGAGCGGCGAGGCCTGCGGGCGCCGGAGTTGGTAGACGCCACGCGCCGCCGGCGCCGCGTCGGGCATGCGCGCTCCGGGACCGGGGAGCGCCGAGCATACAGTCGACTCGGGAGCGGACCATCACCGTTCCGTTGCGCGACGGGCTGTTTCGACGCAACGTCCACGCAATGCCGGCCTAACGATGCTTGCTGCAGGCGGGCGTTTTCGGTAGCGCGCTGCGCGCGCATTGTGATGGATCGCCCGCTGCAGAAGCCAGCGTTAGCACGATCGGTACGCAGTGCGTGCGCGTCGAGCGATGCCGATAGTTCACTAATCCCTTATTGGAAGCGCTGATGGAGAGAATGATCACTTATCGCCTGACCCGACAAACGGCGCTGCTGCTGACCTTCGTGCTCTGCGGGTGCCGTGCGGAGGAACTGGTTTGCACCCTAGCGGGCGACCTCACGGGGCTCACTGTGGAGTTGTCAGCCACGCCGGTTGGTCCGTTTACTGTAGACATCGTGATACCGAGGTCTACGCCGTCATTGCCGGTCTCGTACACCTATCGCTGCGATGGCAGTCAGCTCTGCCGCACCAAGACGGTCATGTTCCCGGGTCTCATCGCGACCGACTTCACTGTACGCGTCACTACCAGCCTCGGTGTGCGTGAGACCACGCCACCGCGACCGGTGCGTTACACGGATTCGTATCCTAACAGTACATCCTGCGATCCCCGCTCTACCACCGCAACCGTTCAGGCGGGGATCCCAGAGTGAATTGGTGCGGTGAAGCCGTTGGTCGTGTGACCTGTACTTGGACGTGCGACCACCAATCATCAAGCAACGCGCTAACGATCGCTGTTGCGGACGGGGCTTGATAAAGGAGGGCGGCTGGCTCGCTCCGCTCGCCTGCCGCATTGTTATGAGGCCCCGCCGCAGAGCGGGGGCGTTAGGCAATATCATGTGGAGTGCCGACAGTGTTCCGCTCTAGAAGATGGCGCTTCGCCTCAACTGCGATCGCTGCGTTGCTCGGACGTCAGATCAACGCGCAGCCGCCGACCGTTGCGCCGCATACCGTCGTTCCGGTCGGATGCTATCGACTGACTCTCGGTCCATGGTCGAAGGAGTCAGACCTCGGCCCTGCTCAGTCGACCTCGGTTGTGCGGCTCGATACGATCCCATCTACACGTGGCGTCTCCGGCGACCTCATCGCAGAGCGCATCGAGCCTGCGCAGTTCGCGCCGCCGGGCGACCCACGATTGCGGTGGCAGCGTCGAGCGCACTGGCGGCAAGAAGGGGCGGACTCGGTCGTGATCGTAACCTGGTCGACGGGAACGGAAGCCGAAGTCTTCTACGGACGGTGGGTTGGCGGTTTGCTGCGAGGGGTGGTCCGGCGAACGAGCGATGCAATCCCGGTCGATCCGCGAACGATGAAGATCCAATGGGACGTGTGGCCATGGGCACAGGCGTCGGCCGCGATGATCCGTTGCCCCTGAGCGCTGGACAGCGATACGGCATCTCGCCTTGCCTAACGGATCGCTGCTGCCGATGGGGCTGTAGAAATGATGGCGACTGGTTCGCTGCGCTCACCTGTCGCCTTGTTATCAGGCCCCGCAGCAGATCTTTGCGTTCGACAGCGAGAAAGCCTCTACATCTGGGTAACAATGAGAATCCAAAGTTCGGTTCAACGTGTCATCAGTGTGGCGCTACTCGCCATTCTAGCTTCAAGCTGCTCGCACCTGACATCTAGTGACTGCGTCAGCATCGGCGTGGCGGGTATTCAGATATCAGTACTGGATAAGCGTACAAATCAGACACCGAGCATGACGGTCGTGACGGTGACGGATGGGGACTACCGGGAGACGCTGACGCGGAGTGGAGCAGTCTACGTAGGAGCCGTCGAACGCCCCGGGTCATATTCAATAGTCGTCGAGGCGCCAGGCTACGCGCGGTGGACCCGAGAGAATGTCAGTGTTGTTCGCCGTGGCTCGTGCCAGTATCTCCAAAGTGTTATGCTATCGAGCGAACTGCAGCCGACTGGCTGACCTGCATCGCGAGCTCAACATGGCGATCATGAAGGTCACTGCGGGCTGGTCGAACGGGTCGCTGCAGCAGAGCGCAGCGTTCGACATGTGGTCCAGATGGTGACCTGATTCAGCGTCGACGCACAATTGACTGCGAACACACTTTAGACTGTCATCTCCTCACCACCCCGCGCATGCATGTAGGTATGAGTGAGGCTCGCGAGTCACCTGATGAATCGACGCGTGGTCAATACCTCCAGCTGTCCGCGGATGTCGGTGGCATCGACGCCGCGCGCGAGTGCGCTGCTATCGTCGCAACCCCTCCGCCTTCGCGGCAGGAAACTCCCGTACAGCATGCGCTGCTCAGCGCTTTCTGTCCGGGCGCGGCACAAGTCGTACAGGGTCGTTGGGTTGTCGGTCTAGTCCAGTTCGGTGTGGTCGCGGCATATCTGGCGGGTGTCTTTGCCGTAGGGCCGATCAAAGCGATTTGGCTGGCCGTGTTCTGGAATGCGTATTCTGCGCTCGAGGCATACTGGTACGAGCGCGAATAGCGAATCACTCGCGTAGCAGCAGAACGCTGAGGCGTTCTGCGGCTTACGTCCCACCCGTGACCGATAGCCCATTGATGCTGTTCTCCAGATGTCTATTCACGGTCTCGCCGACGCTCTCTTTGGAGCGAATTGATGAAGCACATTGGAAGGCACATTCTGCCGCTCATGCTCGCGGTCCCATTCTTCACCGCTCGCGGACAGGCATCAGCGGCAAGGCAGCCGTCGTCGAAGCCAAGTACGGCGCTGTTCGTCACTACGGGAGCGTCGTGGGGCAATACGCAAGTTCAGCAGAGCCAACGAACAGGATTGAGTTTGGGCGTTGGTGCTGAGCGACGCGTGGGACCGGAGTGGCTGACACTTCGGCTTGATGTGGGGCGTCAGGCACCTGGCGCGGCGAACGTCTGGAACACGTCGCTGGGGGCGCTCGTCTCCGCCGAACGCGTTCGGCTGAAGCCGTACCTCAGCGCTTCGGCGGGCGTCTACTGGGGCGATCCGCCCCGTGATGACGGATTCAACGGAGCGGTTGGTGTGGGCGTTCGCTCCAGCGTTGGTGGTCGACAGATCTTTGTTGAGAGTCGCCTACACAACTTCACCGCACAGGTGTATCGAGCTGGTGATCCAAACCGTCGGTTCATGTGGAATATCCTGAGCATCGGCATGCGACTGTAGCAATTGTCGGCGATGTCCGAACGTGTATCCATGCGAGGGCGACTGGTGGTGTTACGCCGCGAATCGCCCTCGACTGCGCCTGACGGAGATACTGTGGCGTCTTCGCCGCTTTCTGGCGACAACGACGATACACCACGCGCAACGAGTGTCGCCGAACCTGTGGTAATCGCTCGATTCCGCACCTGATGACCGACGTACCGCGCCGTTCAATCAGCTGGGCAAAGGCTCGGACGACGCGGACCTCCGGTAGCGTTCTACGCGGATGCGGCCCCTTACCGTTGTGCTCCGCGACGGGCCATTTTGACGTTTCTGCTACCGGGCGCGAGCTTAACGATGCTTGCTGCAGACGGGCAATTGGGTAGCTCGCTCCGCTGGCATTTGATTTCAGCGCCCGCAGCAGAAGCCCGCGTTATGCACATTGCGCTGGCTCGACGACCGCGTCAGAAGGGCTGGCGAGCCGTATATGACCAGCATATACTGATAGTGTGACCGATTTCGCTGCACTGACCGCCCAGCTCGTCGGCTTCGACTGGGACCGCGGAAACGCCGAAAAGAGCTGGGCCCGCCACGGCGTATCGCGGGCGGAGGCGGAGGAGGTCTTTTTTAATCGGCCGGTATTGTTGGCCGAGGATGCGAAGCACTCGACTCGCGAGCGGCGCTACAACCTGCTCGGCCTCTCGAACGGGGGCCGCCTGCTCTCCGTCATCTTCACCGTTCGGCAGAATCTCGTTCGTGTCATCTCGGCCCGGCCCATGAGTCGGAAGGAGCGTTCGCACTATGCCAAAGTCCCCCTCGAAGCGCCCTAGCGCCAAGCCAAAGGCGCGCGCGAAGGCCCCCGTGAAGGCCATTCCGCAGTTTCGCTCCGAAGACGAGGAGCGGGAATTCTGGGCGACTGCCGATTCGACGGAATACTTCGATTGGGCCAGCGCACGACGCGTCGCGTTTCCCAATTTGAAGCCATCCACCGAAACGATTTCGTTGCGACTGCCGCAAGGCCTGCTCGACGACCTCAAGGTGCTCGCGAATCAACGCGATGTGCCGTACCAGTCACTCCTAAAAGTCTACCTGGCAGAGCGCGTCGCCGTCGAGCGCGATGCGGCGACACGTCCCGCTCGTCGCGCGAGTGCATAGCGATCGTTGCTGTTGACAGCGCTTTGCTGTATGCGCGCTTGGCGCACAATTTCATTGCGGCGCTGCTCGCGGAATCAGCAGTCCTCGCCCGTTACGTTCGCACCGAACCCGTCGACTGGCGCATCGCGGTGGCTGGGCTGTTCATTGCCGCGCTCGCGCTCAGTGCGTGGACGAGATCTGGTCCACGTTCTTCGGACGGCACGGAGGGTGCTTGAGCCATATGGTGCGTAAAGACCGTTGGTGCAGGTGGCCGCGCTCTGGATAGCGGCCCGCTCAGCGTTCGCATCGTTGGAGCGTCCGTAGCATAACGTGGCGCGATAGCCGAGCGGAAAGGAAACTCCACCACCAACCTTTGAGCGAATGGCCCTGACGCATGGCGCACTCCACTCGGCGATCGGCCGGCACTTCATCGACCATGGTACGGCGCCATCCATTGAGCAGCTGAGTCGGCAGCTTGCTCTCGACGAGGCCATGGTCGCTGATGCGCTGCGGGCCCTCAAGGACTATCACGGTGTCGTACTGCACCCGACGACCGGCGAGATCTGGGCCATGCACCCGTTCTCCGCTGCTCCCACGCTGTTTTGGGTCGAGAGCGGCGGCAAAGGCTGGTGGGGCAACTGTGCCTGGTGTTCGCTCGGTGTTGTGGCCCTGCTGGGGGCCGACGCCACGATCACGACGAGGCTTGGCGGCGAGGTTGCCCCGGTAACGCTACGCATTGAGAACGGTGCCTTGACGACGCCCGGGTACTTCGTTCACTTTCCGATTCCCATGACGAAAGCGTGGGACAACGTCACCTACACCTGCAGCACCATGCTGGTGTTCGACTCTCCCGCCGCGGTCGATGACTGGTGCGTTCGGCATGCGATCCCACGCGGCGATGTGCAGCCGCTCGAGAACGTATGGGCGTTCGCGCAAGCATGGTACGGGAAACATCTCGATCCGAACTGGACGAAGTGGAGCACCGACGAGGCGCGCGTCCTCTTCGAGCGCTTCGGCTTGACGAGCCCCACGTGGGCCTTGCCGGCGACAGCGGAGCGATTCTGATCCGATGGCATGCAGCATCTGACCAGCCGGGAAAACAGGTGACACTGTGTCCGGGGACATGGTTCACAGTCGTTCTTGAGTGACGGCGCGCCGGTGCGCGTGCAGATTGCAACACGTTCATTGCGCAGCGGCCGCGATTCACCTGCCTTCGCGCGAAAACCCACGTTCAATCGTGCTCCCGATGTCTGCTTTCCTCCTGTTGGCGTCACTCCTCGCCTCCGCCTCGCCGTCGCCTGCTCAGTCGGCGGCGGACTCTGTGCAGACCCGCTTGCAGCGGCTCGCCGACAGCGTCGTTGCCGCGCGGCCGCGCATGCCTGGGATCATCATTGCGGTGGAACAACCGGCCACAGGCAAGCGATGGAGCGTGGCGGCGGGCCTCTCGGATACGGCGCGCCGGACTAAGCTCACCCCCGACCAGCCGGTCAGACTGGCGAGCAACACGAAGACGTACACCGCTGCCGCGGTGCTGCGGCTCGTGGAAATGGGACGGCTGGCGCTCAGCGATCCGTTGGCCACGCGTCTGCCGCCGTCCATCGATTCTCTCCTCCGCCGAGATGGATACGCGACGGATATCATCACCATCGAGCAGGTACTGAATCACCGAGCGGGGTTCAATGAACACCCCGCTGTGCCGAGCTATGTCGCAACGCTGCGCACCGATCCGCAGCATCACTGGACGCCGCGCGAGCAGCTGGAGTGGTTGGTGGATAGTCTGGCGCCGGTGGGGCCGCCTGGGGCGCAGTTCCGCTATTCCGACGCCGGCTACGTGCTGCTGGGACTGATTGTCGAGCGGTACAGCGGACAGCCCCTTGGCCCCGCGGTGCGGTCGCTCGTGCGCTTAAACACGCTGGGGCTGCGCCATACCTGGTGGGAAACGTTGGAGCCGGCACCCCGCGGAGTACCCGATCGTGCTCACCAATATCTCGGTGGGTTCGACGCATACGGCATCGACCCGTCGTTTGACCTCTACGGCGGCGGTGGCATCGTGGCGCCGATGGCCGACCTCGCGCATTTTCTCACGGCGCTGCTGGGCGGACAGGTGTTCGATAAGCGAGAGACGCTCGAGACCATGACGCGTCCGCGGAGCCCGGAGATGAACGGGTATGGCATGGGCCTCTTCGGCTCAACGGTCGGCGGCCTGACTGGGCGTGGCCACAGCGGCTTCTGGGGAACGACTGCGATGGTGTTCCCGGACGCGGGGGTGACGATCGCCGTCGCCATCACCGATCAAGGTGAGTTTCGGCAATCGAACGCTGTGATGGGCGCGGTGCTGAAGCTGTTCGGGGCCGCACGCGCGGACTCCTCAGCGGATGTGCGGGCCATTGCGGCATCGCGTGCGCGATCCAATGCGGCGATCGCCACACATGACACCGCCGGCATCGCCCGCGAGATGATGCCCGATGTGACCGTCGTGTCCTCAACGAGTGCCATGGCAACTGGCGCGGCGGTCAACGTGTCGCGCATGGCCGCGCAGTTCGCGCGTCGCCCCGATACCCGCTGGGTGCGGACCCCCGAGACGATCACCGTGTTCGACGCGTGGGGAGTTGCGTCGGAACGCGGACAGTGGGTCGGTACCTGGACGGAGCCAGACGGGCCCTTGGTGATTCGCGGCAGCTACGAAGCCCAGTGGCGTCGTCAGGACGGCACGTGGCGCATTCAGGGAGAACTGTTCGTGCCGCTTCGCTGCGAGGGCGGTGCCTATTGTCGGGCACGTCCACAATAAGTTCTCGGAACGAAGCTAGGGAGCGACGTAGAGACCGGGCCCCTTCAGCGGCCAGACAACAGCTTGTCGAGCCGCGCGTTGAGATCCGCCAGCACACCCGGCGGCACGCGATCGGGCAACAGGTTCGTGAGCTCGTGCGGATCCTTCACGAGATCGT
>CANGXD010000095.1 GCA_947457545.1 Gemmatimonadaceae bacterium | reverse complement strand
GATCCGCGCACCGTCCCCGAGGAGAGATCTCGTTCGGCGAGCAGCGCGATCTGCGACTGGACGACGGCCTTCCGCGAGCGGCGTGTAATGTTCAGCGAATCGGGGAGACGCGGATCGCGTGCGACTTCTGCGGCGGTCAACGCCCCGGTGTTTTCGGCGCGCGGCGCATCGTAGTGTGTGCCCTGCACTTCCAGTCGTGTGCCCGCCACGGTGGCGAGCGCACGTGCCAAGACACTCGAGGCATCGAGGCGCGACCAGGTGCGCGGTCCGTTGCCCGCGGTGCGCGTCGCGGAGAGCAGCCATGCCGGCTGTCGCCACTGTCCCGACGTGTCGGCCATCGATCCCGACAGCTGCACGTTGCCGCGCTGCACCCCGCCGCCATCCCACACCCGCGCCTGTCCGCTGAAGGGGGTCACCGACGGCGCGCGTGAACGCATGTCGATGACACCACCCGCCGCGTTTCCATAGAGCGCCGCCGCCGTGCCGCGCACGATATCGACGCGATCGATCGTTTCGAGATCGAGCCAATCCGTGGGGGTCTGTCCATCGGGTAACGACAGGGGGACGCCGTCGCGCAGCACACGTACGCCGCGTACGCCGAACGCCGACCGCGCGCCGAAGCCGCGCAGCGATATGCGCTGATCCTGCGACGGGTTGGCCCGGTCCTGCACCTGCACGCCTGGCACCGCCAGCAGCAAATCACTCACGCCGGTTCGACGCAACGCCGGCCGCGCCGACAGTGGCGCCGTGCTCACGGCGAAGGGCAACTCGAACGGCGAGCGGGCAGCGTCTCGTGTGACCGTGACGCGCACCGACTGCAACTGCTGCGTTGTATCGCGCGACGGCTGTGCGTACAGCGGACGGGCAGCCGAGCTTGCCGTGGCAAGCAGTACGAGGGCACCGATAGCGGACGCGACGGTGGGGGCACCGGCACGGCGGGTGGCGCGGCCAGCCACGAAGTCAGGGTTTGAATGCACCCTGCGATCTATCGCCAAGGCGGAACGGAGGGAATCCCCCGGCGTGTAGCGGCGGGGTCAACGACCCGCGTTGGAGCAGGTGGGCGTCCGCTCGAAGGGGCTCTCGTCCATGAGCTCACCGGTGCGGGAGCAGACTATCCCTGTATTCGTATCGCGAACCGCCATGAACCAGTGCGAAGGCGACGCGTTCGACGCCACCACCCGCTGCTCTTGCGGCATGCGGAGACCGCGAGCCTTGAGCTCGGGCCAGGTGGCGAAACGCTGATTGATGATGCGGAAGGCCGACTGCTGCTCGTACACATTCGACAACGTGCCGGCCATCGCCGTACGGCTCCGGTCCTGCTGCATGCTGCCGTTCACTTTCAGCCCCGCCATCACCACTGCGATCATGACGAACACCACGACCACGCTGGTGACGAGGACACTGTCCCGATCGGCGCGCGTCGCCGACGAGACCGAAGCAGCCGAGTTGGCGACACGCTTCGCGCCCGGTGCTGCGGCTGAGGTCGACGGCGCCTTGGGCGCGGCGCCGCGAACCGTGCCGGCCCCGTAGGACGACCGACCTCCCGCCTGTGGCTCCGCCCGGGGATACGTCACCGGGCGCACGTCCGCGTTGACGCCCAGCGGACGCTGCGACGCGCGGAACTTGTCCGCGGCGAGCGTGGACGGGCGACGTGGGGGCGGATTCGACATGCGGTCATGTTACGAAGCGGACGATTGCGGCGGCATAGCGGCATCGGCACGACCGTCACAGGGGCAGCATTGATTCGAACATTTTCGTGACGAACCGCTTGTCACAGGGCGAGGGCGTCACGGTCTGGACCACCTATATTTCCTCCATGTTCTTCAAACAGCTCTATGATCAGCCGCTGGCCCAAGCGAGCTATCTCATTGGCTGCCAGGCGACTGGCGAAGCCATTGTCGTCGATCCACTGCGTGACCCTGCGCCGTACATCGAGCTCGCTCGCAGCGAAGGGTTACGGATTACGCACATCACCGAGACCCACATCCACGCGGATTTCGTCTCGGGCGCACGCGAGCTGCACGCCGCTACCGGTGGTCGCCTGCTGCTGTCAGGAGAAGGGGGCGACGACTGGCAATACCGCTTCGCCGCCGCCGATGGCGCGACCCTGCTGCACGACGGCGACCACTTCATGGTGGGGAACCTGCGCTTCGACGTGATGCACACCCCCGGGCACACGCCGGAACATCTGTCCTTCGTCGTCACCGATACGCCGCGTGCCGCCGGTCCCATGGGCGTGCTCACCGGCGATTTCGTGTTTGTCGGCGATGTTGGGCGCCCCGACCTCCTCGAGAAGGCCGCCAAGGTGACGAACACGATGGAAGCGGGAGCGCGCACCCTCTTCGCGTCGCTGCAGCGGTTCCGGGCCCTGCCGGACCACCTGCAGCTCTGGCCAGGCCATGGAGCCGGATCGGCCTGCGGCAAGGCGCTTGGCGCCGTGCCGTCGAGCACTGTCGGCTACGAGAAGCGCGCCAACTGGGGGGTGGGCACCACCAGTGAATCGGAGTTCGTTGCGGCCGTGCTCGAGGGGCAGCCAGAACCGCCACGCTACTTCGCAGAGATGAAGCGCATCAATCGTGACGGGCCGGTGGTGCTCGGCGCGCTCGCGCCGCTCCCGCCTCTGGATGGCGCAGACGTCTGCCGCAGAGTGGATGCCGGCGCGTGGCCCATCGACTTGCGTAGTGCCGCTGATTTTGCCGCGGGATTCTTGCCGGGCAGTCTGTCGGTGCCGTACAGCAAGTCCTTCAGCACCTGGGTCGGTTCGCTGGTGCCATACGATGTCGACCTCGTGTTGCTGGTCCCGGATGCGGACGTGGCACTGGTCGACCGCGCCCGACGGGACCTGTCACGAATCGGCCTGGATCGGATTGCGGGATGGGCGACACCAGACGCGGCGCTTTCCGCCCATGCAGCACGGGGCGGGGTCCGCGGAACCGTGCCGCAGCTGACGGCAGCGGCACTGGCCGATGGTATCGGCTTGCCAGCGGCACACGCCGTGGTTGACGTGCGCGGGCAGTCGGAATGGGCGGCCGGCCATGTCCCTGGCGCGGTGCACATTCCCATGGGAGAGCTCTCCGATCGACTGGGCGAACTCCCCGGCGGTCCTTTGCTGGTGCATTGCCAATCGGGGGCGCGTTCGGCGATCGCCACGAGCCTCCTGCACCGATTGGGACGCCTCGACGCCGTGAATGTGTCGGGCGGATATGTCGCGTGGCGCGACGCCCGCCGTGGCGGGTAGCCGCGACGGGCGCGCAATCTGGCGCGTTACTGTGGACGCGCGGTGATCATATGCTGCAGGAGCTCGCCGGCCCTGCTGCGCTGACGCGAGTTCCCGACGCGCAGGGCGTCGACGCAGGCGAGCATCATGTGTAGCCGGGCATCGCGCGCCGCCACCTTGGTGACACCGTTGAACAGCGGAACCAGTGCCTCTCCACGGACGGTCCCGCCTTCCATGGGCCACACGAGCGTTCGCACGGGCTCGTCGGTGCCGAACACACTGGCGAGCTCCGGATGCGATCCGGCGGTGGGCAGCCCTACACGCTCCGGTCCGTGGACCGCCGGAAAGGCGTACCGCGCGCCATACACCAGAAATTCGTGCAGCGAGGTATCCACGACCGTCCGGCTCCCCGTTCCGCAAATGCCGGCATGCTGGAGACGGGCCACCGAACGATGTACGGCGCTCGTGCTGGTGGCCAAGGCGATCGCGAGCGGCTCATATCGATCTTCGGGAACCAGAACGAGGCGGAGCGCTACCGCGATGTCGAACGGCCGGAGAGAAGGCTGCGAAGGCACGGGTTTCGGTCAGAAAGTGAGAAAACGGCGGACAGAGCAGTTTACCCGATCTTTACCCAAACATGGGTATGCAACCGATCACATCGTCCCTGAATAGCTACAGCTTGCACGATCTCTGCACAGCCTGAATACACCTGATAACGCCTGGGATCAGTACAGTTAAAGCGGACTTAATACTCTAGGGATCTTGTTGGGCGGGACTCGTCAAAGTGTGGGTGCGGTCGGCGTACACGTCGAGCGTGCCCGAACACGATACGATGCGAATTCAAGGCGGTCGGCGCCGTGCCGTCGAAGGACAACTGGCGCCCACCTGCGGGACAACTCAGCTTACGCGGATGTCCGACACCTCCCTGTTTCATGCCACGCCGGTTTTCCCGCATGGCTTCCGCTGTGCAAGCCGCAACGTGGGGCTCAAGCCAACCGCCCGCGATCTCACGCTGTTCGTGAGCGACGTCGATGCGTCAGCCGCAGCGGTGTTCACGCGCAATCACTTCCCCGGCGCGCCCATCATCCTGGGACGCGAAACGATCAAGGGCGGTGTCCTGCGCGCGGTGATTGCCAACAGCAAGGTGAGCAACGTCGCCACCGGTGAGCGGGGGGTGGAGAATGCGCGGCGGATGGCGCGCGCCGCCGCCGCTGAACTGGGGACGAGCGCCGACCGCATTCTGGTCAGTTCCACTGGCGTCATTGGTGTCCCGCTGCCCATTGAAAAGATCGAGGCCGGCGTGGTGGGCATGTCCGCTGACCTCCTGGGCGATCCGATGGTTGGTGCGGAAGGCATCATGACGACGGATTCGCATCCCAAGGCGCTATCGGCGAGTGTGGGGGATGCGACGATCACGTGGGTCGCGAAGGGCTCCGGCATGATCGAGCCCAATATGGCCACGATGCTGTCGTACATCTTCACCGACGCGGCGTTCGATGCGCCCACACTCGACCGCTTGTTACGTGCGGCGGTGGCACCGTCGTTCAACATGCTCTCGGTGGATACCGATACGAGCACCTCGGACACCTGCGCCATTCTCGCGAACGGTCTCGCGGGCACTGTCGACGAAGCCGCGTTTCTCGACGTGCTGATTGCCGGCTGCACGCGTATGACCCAGATCCTCGCGCGCGACGGCGAGGGCGCCGAGCATCTTATCCGCGTAGAGGTGGTGGGCGCGCTCACCGCGCAGGAAGCGCACGTGGTTGCCAAGTCCATCGTGAACTCGCCGCTGGTGAAGACCATGGTGCACGGCGCCGACCCGAACGTGGGGCGTTTGCTCATGGCGGTCGGCAAGTGCTTCGATTGCACGATCCGTCCGTCCACCACCGATGCGTGGATCAACGGCTTTCAGGTCGTGGCCAATGGTGAGCGACTGTCGTTCGACGACGCGATCGTGCGCACGACGCTCTCGCAGGAAGTGGTCGTGCTGCGCGTGGCGCTTGGCGTGGGAACCGGTGAAGCGACAGCGTACGGCTGCGACTTCACCAAGGGCTACATCGAAGAGAACGCGGCGTACTACTCGTCCTGAGCAGGCGCAGGATAGAGCACGCGGTACCACTCCTCATTGCGCAACACGATACGCACGTAGTCGCGCGTTTCGACGTACGGGATACGCTCCACGAACAGCTCCCAGTCGGTGGCCGCCCCGCGCTTGGCGCGCCACCGGATCATGCGCGAGCGCCCCGCATTGTACGCGGCGAGCGCGTAGGCGGGATGCTGTCGTCCATCGCTGCGCACCGCGGCCGCCAGATGGCGGGTTCCCACCCGCACGTTCACGTCGGGGACATACAACAGCGAATCGTGCCATGGCCGTATGCCCATCGACGCGCCCAATGCGCGCCCAACAGCCGGCATGACCTGCATGAGCCCTCGTGCGCCAGCCACAGAACGTGCGTCAGCGGTGAAACGCGATTCCTGCCGGATGAGCGCCGCCACGAAAGAGACGTCGAGCGCTTCGCGCGCGGCATATTGTGTGAGCGCCTCGCCAAAGGGGAGCGGGAAACGCAATCGTTGATCGTCGGGTGAGAGCGGCGCCTTGAACTGCGGGAGCCTGGCCGCCAACTGCATCGACGACGACGCACGTTGCTGTGCGACGAACGCGGCGGCAGCGCGCCGTACATCGGGCGCGGTTCGCGACGCCGTGCGCACCAGATCACCACGTTCGTCTCGTGCCTCCGCCAACAGCTGGAGCGAGTCCAGCCACGCGGCACGTGTCAACGCGAACGCAACGGACGCGCTGTCGAGCAGGCCAGCGCCGTCCTCTGTGGCGGATGTACGTGCCACGGCGTTGGGCGACCATGGCGCTGTGCCCAACCGCCGTGCGGCCAGAAGCGCGTAGTAACTGTCTGGCACGTCGGAAATGAGGGCGCGCCATTCACGCTGAGCGAGCGCGCGACGCTCCTGCTGAAACAGCGCGCGCCCCAACCAATATCGCGACGCACTCTGTTCGTCACCGGCACGGGCCGCGAGTGTTCGCCACGTCGGCTCCGCGTCGGACCAGCGTCCGGCAGCCGCCAACGCAATGGCGCGACGAAATGCGGCGCGATCTGCCAACGGGTGCGAGGGATACCGCACCGCCAGAGCGGACCACGAGGCCATGGCATCAGTGTCGTTCCCGTCATCCGACGCGAGATCTCCGAGCAGATACCAGGCATTGCCAGCCGCCGTGCTGTCGGCGGCATACGCGGTGGTCACCTGACGCAGCAGGGTGCGTGCGGCAGCCGCGCGCCCAAGCCGTAGCTGCGCACGCGCCTGTTGGTACGCGGCGCGTCCGGCATAGGCGCCCGACGTTGCGGCCCACACGCGAGTGGCCGCATCATGCTGACCGGCATCGAATAACAGGGCGCCATACTGGTAGCGATGCATGTCGGTGAGTAGCGGCGAACGATCGCCCAGCAGTTCGCCATACAGGCGACGCGCCAGTGGACTATCCCCGATGCGCGCGGCCGCCGTGGCGAACTGCACACGTGCCGTATCCGTCAGCGGCTCCCCTCGTCGTTCGCGCAGGGAGAACGCCACGACGGAGTCCCGGGTGTTGCCGAGCGCGACGTAATGCGCGATGGCGGTCGTGGTATCGCCGTGGCGCAGCAACGCGCGCAAGTGGCTCCCGGCCTTGCGGCGCACCAGCGCGGCGCTGTCCGACGTCGGCAGTGGCAACACGGCTCGCAACCACTCGTCTCGTTGCCGGCCGTCAGGATGCGCCGCGGCGGCCTTGAGCAAAAACCAATCGCCGAGTGCCGGGAAACGCTCGGCGGCGCTGGCCCACGTGTCAGCAGCGTCTCGCCACGCGTTCCCCTTTTCGAACGAATCGGCACGAGCCGCGAGTACCCGGACCGCCTGCATCGTGGCGCGGTTAGGAACGCTGCGCGGCTGCGCCGGCAACGACGGAGTGCCATTGCCGCACGCAACCGCAAATGTCACCAGAAACGTCGAGACTGCCGAAGACCGGAAACCCATGCGATGTCGTACCCACGGTGCGCGCATGGGTTCTGTACGGCTCAGCGTTTACTCTGGGGTTGCGGGAAGCCCCTTCAACTTGAGCGATTGCACCTGCTCCACCCATTCCGTCAGCCGCTCGAGGCGCGTGATCTGCGGCGTGATGTCGAAGTGCTGCACGAGCGCGCCGCGCGGCACCGTTTGTGTGAGCGCCGTGGCCTGCATGAGGAAGAAACGACGCTTGTCGGGTGAATGGCAGGGATACTGCAACTCGAAGCGCTCTCGGCGCCCCGACAACAAGTCGCGGAGTCCCCGCCCAACGGCCTGCGCCATCGGATCGTCGGGATTCGCCATGCAGGTGGTGACGTAGTTGAGCCCGATACCGGACACGAGCGGCTGCGGCGCCTCGTTGAGCTCCCCAAAGCGTGTCCAGCTCGCGTTGGTCTGCAGAATGGTCCCATCGGCGCCCAACACGGCAATCGATGACGGAATCGAATCGAGGATGTGCTGCAGCCGCTCTTCGCCGCGCTTCACCTCGGTAACGTCGATGACGCTGACGATGACGCCGTGCGCCCCCGAGTCGCCAGTGAGGTATGGCAGCACCTTCACGTGCAAATGCGACCCGTCCGGAGCCTGCATTTCGTGCGATTCCGGTGCATTGCCCGACATCACGCGGCGGCACATGGACACGATGTCCACGCCCGGGATCTTCGCGGCGATGTGCTCGAGCGGTCGCCCGATATCCTGCGGAATGACGTTGAGCAACCGCAGCGCGGCATCGGTGAACTTGCGGATCCGCAGCGACGAATCGACGAAGAGGGTGCCCACGCCCGTCGTGCGCAGCAGGTTCTCGATGTCGTTGTTGAGGCTGATCAGCTCCGCGATCTTTTCCTGATATTCGGCGTTGACCGTCTGCAGCTCCTCATTCACCGACTGCAGCTCTTCGTTGGTGCTCTGCAGCTCTTCGTTCGAGGCCAAGAGCTCCTCGTTCGTGGCTTGCAGCTCCTCGTTCGAGGTCTCGAGCTCCTCGATCGTCGCCTGCAAGTTCTCCTTGGTGTACTGCAACTCGTGTTCGAGCTGCGACAGGCGAAGCGCAGACGAATCGTCGAGCGCATACTGGTCGACGGTGCCGCCAGCCAGCGGCTTGGGACCGCTTTCGAAGAAGATGACGTACGTACGGCTGCGGTCGGGACCGACATCGAGTGGCCGCACGTGGAGGCGCACGGTAGGCTCGTTGGGTTCGACCTCGATGCCTTCGTACAGAATATCCCGGTGTTCCTTGGCCACGCGCGCGAGGGCGGCGCGGAGTGCCGTGCCGAGCGGACGCGGCAGCAGCTTGAAGATTTCCAGCGTCGACCGGCCAGCCGGCACCTTGAGCAGCGACGACACATCGCCAAACGTATGCAGCAGATGATACTCGGCATCGAGTACCACGCAGCGCAGCTTGAGCACGTCGGTGAGTTCCTGAAAGACATGCTCCAGCAGCCCGTCTTCACTCGCTGATCGGACCGGCCCCATGCGCGTGGCCATGACCGCCTGCTCCGCCGGTGTCGTGACGGAGAACGATTGCATCATGGGCCGTCGCGGGCGGCTGGGCAGTGCTTCCGCGAGCGTATGCCGTCCGGGCTGCAGCGCCTGGTAGATCTTCCACTTGGCGTCGATCACATCGAACAGGGTCGACAACGGTCCGAGGGTTTCGCTGGAGCCAAGGAACAGAAACCCGCGCGCGCGCAGCGCATACGCCAGCAGCGCAATGACCCGGCGCTGCAGATCGGTGCCGAGATAGATGAGCATGTTGCGACAGGACACGAAGTCCATGCGCGTCAGCGGTGGGTCCTTGAGCAGATTGTGGCGCGCGAAGATGACGCGATCGCGTAGCGCACGACTCACCTTGTACCCGTCACCGTCGGCCACGAACCAGCGAGAGAGACGCTCGGGGGTCATGTCGGCCGCAATCGAATCGCCGTACTTGCCAGCGGCCGCGAACTCGACGGCATCCTGATCGACGTCGGTCGCGAAGACGCGCACGTTCCGACTCAGCTTGGCGCGCTCGAGGGCTTCGAGAATGAGGATGACGACCGAGTACGGCTCTTCACCGGTGGAGCAGGCGGGGATCCACAGACGCAGCTCGGCATCGGCCGGTGTGTCGGCGATGAGCTGCGGGATGATGCGTTGCTCGAGAATGCGAAAGGCTTCTTCGTCACGAAAGAAGCGTGTGACGTTGATGAGCAGATCGCGATGCAACTGCACGAGCTCCGGCTTGGAGTCTTCGAGCAGACGCACGTAGTCGTCCCAGCCCAAGCCGGGGTGCATGAGCACCCGGCGTTCGATGCGGCGGATGATCGTGTTGGGCTTGTAGCCCGTGAAGTCGGTGCCGAGCCGGTCGCGCAGCATGCCGAGTACGCGCTGTACCTGCGAGGCGGTCCCCGCCGCCTGATCATTGCTGGCGTACGCGCGCACGCCGCCGCGGCGCAGAAAGAACTGGGCAACGGTGGCGGGAATATCCGCGACCTGCAGGACCTGATCGGCAAGTCCGGTGGCGACGACGCTGCGCGGCATCCCATCGAACTGGGCTTCGGTCGGGTCCTGCACCAGCACGAGCCCACCTTCCGCCTTGAGCTCGCGCGACCCGCGAGTCCCGTCGCTGCCGGTCCCGGAGAGCACGACGCCGACCCCGTACTCACCACGTGCTTGCGCGAGTGAAGCGAAGAAGACGTCGATGGGAAGGTGCAACCCCTGCCCCGCCGGCTGCTCCGCCAGCCGGAACTGGTCGCCGTCGAGGGTGAGATTGGTCTTGGGCGGATTGAGGTAGACGGTGTCGGCCTCGATGCGCATCCCGTCTTCGGCGCGAAGCACGCGCAAGGTGGTGTGTCGCCGCAGCAGCTCCACCATCAGCGACTTGTGGTCGGGAGAGAGGTGCTGAATGACGACGTACGCGATGCCCCGATTGGGGTCGGCGTTGTCGAAGAACTGTTGCAGCGCCTCCAGCCCGCCGGCGCTGGCCCCGATCGCGCAAATGGCGATGGTGGGGCTGTCGCCCATGCCGGGCACGTCGCCCGTTGCGCTACCCTGCTCGGTGGTTGTCATGCTGACGGGAATTGTCTTGAGGTACGTTCGGTGGTCCATCCAGCACCGCACGGATGCGGGCCAGGAGTTCGCTGGTGGTCCACGGCTTCTGAATAAGGGGGGCGTCGCACGGGGCGTGGACATCACCATCGGCGTAGCCGCCGCCGGCGTATCCCGTCACCCACACGATACGTGAGGCAGCGGCATATTGGCGAGTCGCTTCGAGGACCCGGAAACCGTCGCCGTGGGGCATGACGACGTCCGAGACGACCAGATCGACCGGCGGCTGTCCCTCGTCGCGCTGTTGGCGCAGGAACTCAAAGGCGGCGTCACCACTCGCGGCTTCGGTGACGGTGTAGCCGGCGCGACGGAGGACGCGCGCCGACAGCGCCCGGATGGCGTCGTCATCTTCGACGAGCAGAATGCGCTCGTCGCCGCGTCCCACATGCGGCGTAATGCTCGGCAACGAAGACGGGGTGAGCCGAGCGTCCGCGACGGCCGGGAAATGCAGGTGAATCGTGGTGCCCTGCTCCGGCTGGCTTTCCACCGACACCCGCCCCCCCATCTGCTCCATGAGCCCGTAGACCATCGACATGCCGAGCCCGGTGCCTTCTCCCAATCGCTTCGTGGTGAAGAACGGTTCGAATATGCGGGCCAGCGTTTCGGGACTCATGCCGCAACCGGTGTCGCTGACGGAAACCACCACGTGACGCTGGGCACTCGACGCGCGTGACTGCGAGTCGGGCGTTCGTGCGGGGCCGGCTTGCGCGTGCAGCACGATACGCAGCTCACCGCCGCGATCGCGCATGGCGTCGCGCGCGTTGGTGGCGAGGTTGAGCAGGATCTGCTGGACCGCACTGCCATCGGCGAACGCGAGCGGCACATCCCCGTGTGCGAGGCACTGCACCACAATGGTTTCGGGGAGCACCCGTCGCAGAATGCCGGAGACATCCTGCACGACGGGTTCGAGCAGCGTGGGCTCGACCCGCAGCTGCTCGCGCCTCCCGAAGGCCATCAGCTTGCGCACCATGTCCGCCCCACGCTGGGATGCGCGGAGAATTTCCGCCAATCCTTCACGCGCTTCGAACGACAGCCCATCGCCCGAGAGCAACAGGTCGGCGTGGGCCAACACAATGGTGAGCAGATTGTTGAAGTCGTGGGCGATGCCGCCGGTGAGCTGGCCGAGCGCTTCCATTTTCTGCGATTGCCGCAGCTGTGCCTCGAGCTCTCGCGCGGCCGTCATGTCGCGCGCCACGGCCACATGACGCCCCGGCACGACGTTGGCGCGACTGGCGTATTCCACCTCGACGACGGTGCCATCGTGGCGCCGGAGACGCACGACGCCGCGTCCGGTGCCACTGCGCATCAGCTCCGCATGCTGCCGCATGAGCAGCTCGTGGTCTTCCGGCACCACGAGGTCGAGGAGCGTGAAGTCGGGGGTGGTCGACGGCCTGGACGCGAGAAACGATCCTACGACAGCGTTCGCGCGCAACACCCGGAGATCGTCGTCGTAAATCACGATCGCGTCGAGGGCGCCGTCGAAGACGGCCTTGAAATGCGCCATCGCGTCGAAGCGCTCGTCCTGCTGCCGATGCGTTTCCGTCGTTTCTATGTGCTGAATGACGGCGCCGGTCTGTCCGCTGAGTGCATTGATCGACAGGTGGTACCACCGATCGCCGGACTCGTCCGGCGCATGGTACTCGAGCTCAAACGCCATCGCCCGCCGCTGGAGCACGGACTGTAGCCCGTTGGCAATGGCGTGGGCATCGGGCTCGCGAAACCAGTTGCCGCGCCGGGAGAGCTCGAGGTAACTGGTGCCCACGCCGGCGCCAGCGAGGGTGTGGGCATTGGCGAGCACCGAGACATGCCAGCGGGCATTGCCGGAGCGGATCACGCCTTCGCTATCGACCAGCAGCAGACTGGCCGGTAAGGCATCGAGGACTTCCTCGACATCGTGCGCGTGTCGTTCGAGCAGATCGCCATGGAGGCGTTCGTCGGTCACATCGGCCACCCGCACGAGCCGCGCGGGGGTCCCGTTGTACAGGCAGTGCGACCACATGGCCGAAAACACGCGTCGGCGTCCATCGAGGTCGGCCGCGACATCGAGCGGCGAAGAGAGCACGCTGGCCATGAGGCGCATGGCGCGCGGCTCGGCCAAGAGTCGTCTGTCGAATGCCTGATTGGCGGCCAACAACACGCCCTCCCCGTCGAGCACGATGTGCGCGTCGGGGAGGAGTTCGAGCGGAAGCTGGCCGGCTTCGACGGCGGTGACGTGCACGCAAACGGAGTCGAGGGGATTACACCTGCAGGAAGCTCGACGTCGAGCTCGACAGTTGTCCGCAATAGGCGCCGGTGACCGAGCGCGCGCAATGGTCATTTCGAGGTAACGGGCGCTCCGAACGCCATTTATTCCGAACGCGACCGCAGCGGCGGGCGGTGCCAATGGCGCGTTTGCTGTTCGTAACTGAACGCCAGCCCGATGAGCGTCGCTTCACTCCAGGCCCGTCCCAAGAACGAGAGGCCGGCCGGCAGGCGCCCGTCGCGGGTATAGCCCATGGGCACCGTCATGGACGGGAAGCCGGTAGACGGGGAGAAGAGCTGACTGTTGTCGCCGTGCGGCGTGTTGAGATCGCCAATGCGCCGCGGCGGGTTGCTCCAAGTGGGGTAGATCATGGCGTCGAGCTGCAGCGAGTCCATGAGCTGCGTGACCGCAACGCGGAGCGCCGCGCGCACTCGCTCGCGCGACTGGCACCCCGCGCTCTGCTCGGGCGCGTCGGTGGCCTGCGCGGCGTCGCGGAGACGCTGTTCCACGGTAGGGTGATACCGGCGGCTGCGCAACACGTCATTCACGTTCTTCACGGGCGCCTCCGGGCCGCGAGCGGTGAAGTAGCGCTCGAGGTCGGCGCCAAACCGGTTACATCCGCCCTGCTGTCGCCGCTGAATGGCGTCGAGCGAATCGACGCGCACCGTGTCGAACACGATGGCGCCGGCGCGGCGCAGGTCGGCGACCGCCCGCTCGAACACCGCATTGACCTCGGCGTCGAGCGTGGGCCGCTCGTAGGCCTGACGGAGCACCCCGATTCGGGCGCCGCGGAGGGATCCGGCGCGCAGCGCGTCGGTGTAGCGCGCCGGGCGCTTGCTGTCGGCGGGCGCGGTGACCGTGTCGGCGGGATCGCTGTGGGCAATGACATCGAATACGGCCACCGCATCGGCGACCGACCGCGCCATCGGCCCCGCCACATCGGCGACCGCATTGAGTGGCACGACGCCGGCGCGCGAGGTGAGCCCCATCGTGGAGCGAATCCCCACGAGCGCCTGGTGCGCCGACGGCCCGCGAATACTGTTGCCGGTATCGGTGCCCAGGCCGAGTGTCGCGAAGCCGGCGGCCACGGCGGCGGCGGTCCCGCCGCTCGAGCCGGCCGTCACACGATCGAGGGCGTACGGATTACGCGTGTATCCCGGCAAAATGGAGCTCACCGTTTCGTACGGCGTGAAGGCCCACTCGGCCAGATTGCTCTTGGCCAACACAATGGCCCCCGCCTCCTTCACCAAACGCACCATCGTGGCGTCCTGCTTGGGCTTCCATCCCTCGAGCGCCAGCGACCCCGCCGTGGTCTGCAAGCCGACGGTCTCGAAGTTGTCTTTCACGATGAGCGGGATGCAGTGCAGCGGCCCCACCGGTCCCGACCGCGCATAGCGCGCATCGAGACTATCCGCGACGGCGAGCGCGGCGGGATTCGTGATCACGATACTGTTGATCGCCGGTCCCTTCTTGTCGAGTGCGTCGATGCGGGCGAGATACTGCTGCACCAGCACGCGGCATGTCAGCCGCTTGCTCTTGAACGCGGCGTGAATCGTCGTGATCGACGCCGTGTCGACGGGGAATGGGGGCCGCTGTGCCGACAGACTGAGGGGCAGCACAGCGTACGCGAATGCGAGAAGGGCGCGGAATGGACGCATGACGTGAATTAACCGCTGATACGCGGCGGGGGAACCTTCCCGACGTGCGGGTACGCCTCTCCGAAACGCATCAGACAGTCTCCCCGATGAGCCCCGCGCGCACCTCGAGATAATCCACGAGCTGTACGAAGGGGTCGAAACCCACGACGTTGACCGCATCGGCGACGAAGTTCGAGAGCGCATTGACATCGTAGAAATAGTGCTGCCCATCGCGGTCGTCGACGAGATACTCGATCCCTCCCACATCGATGCCGGCGGCCTGCGAAATGCGCTCAACCTGTGCAATGATCTCCGCGGGCGGATCGGCACGCTCGACGCGCATGCCGCTCTTGGGCGCGTCGATCGCGCAGGCGCCGCGCACGAGCGCCGCGCCACTCGTGGTCTGACACGCGTCGGCCGGGCACAGGTCGAACGAGCCCACGGTCGGATACACGTTGATGGCGTAGAGATACTTGCCATTGAGCGTTTCGACGCGCGTGATGTGTCCATTGCGAAGCGGCGCCGCCTCCTGCACGAG
>CANGXD010000094.1 GCA_947457545.1 Gemmatimonadaceae bacterium | reverse complement strand
CGGGCCTTCTTCGATGTGGCGCAGAGCGAAGTGGCGCGTGCGCGGCGCTATGGTCAGCCGCTCACGATGTTGCTCGTCGATCCCGATCACTTCCGCGAACGCGTCGAAGAACACGGCGAAGCGTTTGCCAACGAGTGGCTGCGCGCCATTGCGTGGGTCTGCCGTCAGGAGTCGCGTACCACCGACGTGGTGGGACGTGTGGGCGGCGAGTCGTTCGGTGTCTTGCTGCCCAGCACCGAACTGTCGGGCGGACTGGTACTCGCCGAGCGTATCCGCGAGCGCATGGCCCGTCACGTATTCTCTGGCGATTTTTCGGCGGTACGAGGCACGCTGTCAGTGGGCGTGGCCGAAGTCACCGACGCCGTCGCCAACATGGACGCGCTCATGGGTGCCGCGGGCACGGCGGTCGGCCGCGCCCGTCAGGCAGGGATGAATCTCGTCGTCGGTTACGACGACGACTGACGATCAGCGATCGCCGGGCCGCCGACGCTGCCCGGTCCAGATGACGATGCTGCCACAGCCGTTGCGGCTCTGGAATTCCGGCGGCGTGCTGCCGTTGCGCGTGTAGACCTCGACGGCTCGCACTTCCGGGGCCGACACGAGCCCGTCGATGACGCCATCGGGGACCGGCGTGTTCATGCCGTTGAGGAACACCTGCGGCACGCACGAGCCGGCACCCGCCGAGCCACGCATGAGCACACGATCGCGACCGCCGTTGGCGCCCGGCTGCACCGTGACGCCGGGCATGGCGCGCATGATGTCGCCCACGAAGAGCGCGTTCCGCTTGTCGAGCTGTTCGTCGTCGAGGTAGTAGCCGCCCCCCTGTTTTCTCCGCTGTTCGAACGCGGCCATCTCCCGCGTCCAGCGGTCGGCCTTCACCTGCACGGTATCCATGCGCGGGGCCAGGGCGTCGAGGCGCAACTCGGCGACGGTTTCCGTGCCATCGATGAAATCGACGGCCACGCGGCGCGGTTCGAAGCCGACGGCGCGCGCTTCCACCATCCACGAGCCGCCGGGCAGTCCGTCAAAGCTGAAGGCGCCGCCGCCCGTCGATGTGCCTTCGGTCCCGGTGCCGGGAATGGACACGCGCGCACCAATCAGTGGTTTGCCGGCCGTATCGCGCACAATGCCGCGCACCTTGCCGCCGCCCTTGAGCAGCGTTTGCGGGCGCTCCGTGGCTGACGTCGGTGCCTTCACGATGCGCTGCGGATTGGCCACATACAGGTCGCGCACCAGCAGCCCGTTGCGCGGCATCGTGAACTCGACGACACCGCTCGAATCGATACCGGCGTATGCGCGCGTGGTGATGACCGCTTCGGGGGGCACGCCGCACAACACGAACGCCCCGCTCGGTGAAGCGTCGGCAAAGCGCGAGGGAAAGCGACGCGAGAGTCCGCTCGAGGTGACGGTCGTTTCGAGGTACTGCACACGCACTCGGGCATTGCCTTCGAGCGGTGCCCCGCGCGCCGAACGCACCATGCCCATGAAGGCGCCGCGCGTCATGTCGGCGCCCTGAGCTGCGCACGCATTCGCCAGCATGGTGGCGGGCGACGGCAATCCCAGCGACAGCGTGAGATCGCCGCTCCCCACGATGTTCACCTGCACAATGCGGTTTTCCAGCCCCAGTCGATCGACCTGTTCGTGGATCACGCCCGCGAGGTAGGTGCCCACGCGCATGGAGTCGAGCACGAAGGTGCCGGTGGAGTCCGTGCGCGCCGACCGCACGTTGGCGGGGTTCGCCGATTCGACGAACTGTACCGTCGCGTTCACGAGCGGCCCCGGCGCAATGCTGTCGTACACCTCACCCGTAATGCGCGCCATCGGGATCTGCAGCTTTGGCACTGCTGCCGCCGCCGGAGCCGGCGTCGTAGCCGGCTTTGGCGGAGGCGCCGGTTTGCGGGGCGGCTGACGGGTCTGCGCGCCCGCGAACGCGGGGAGCAGAAGGGCGGAGAAGAGCAGAACGGTGCGCATACCGGAAACTCGGGAGTTGGCCTCACCCCGTCCAGTGCTACCCGCCGGTTTCCCGCCGTCGAGGACGCTACTCCGTCAGGTCGACATCCGGCCGTGGCCCGCGCCGCACACCGAGCCAGTGCTCCAGCCGAGTCGCCAGCAACGCCTCGTGCTCTCCCAGCCATCCGCCGGCGTTGGCGACGTCCCAGATGAGATCGGACAAGACGTGCCGCTGGTCTTCGTCGTACTCGGCGATGACCTGCCGAGTGAATGATGCGTCGTCGGTCTGCGTCGCCAGCTGCCGTTCGGCCTCGGCCATCAGCTCGAGCGCGCCACGCTCGTCGACCCCGAAGTAGGTGACGAGCGAGCGCTCGATCACGACGCGCTCGTCACGCGACAGCTGTTTATCCGCGTGCGCGATTTCGAGCAGTAAAGCACAGGCGGCCACCCGGATGTCCCCCGGGTGAATGGGCGGGTCGAGGTCGGGGACAGAAGGAAGACTGTCCGCGATGAGCATGCGTAGGGTATCGAGCATGCGAAGTTGGACTGCAGAGTACGGGCCACGAGAACTGCCACTGCGGTTGGACTGGTCCGGCGGTCAACCGGCCCCGGCACTAGCCCTCAGGGGGAAGAACGCAAGAGCACAGGGAAAAGCGCGGTGCCGTTCACCCAAATGCAAAACCGCAGTGCGCACATGGACCACACCGCGCTTTCCCCTTTGTCCTTGTGTTCTTCCCCCTGAGGGCTAGTGCCGTAGCCCGTGAACCGCCGGACCAGTCCAACCGTCGCCCAAAGCGGTCAGCGCAGCGCCCCCTGAATCTGCGTAATGGCATACGCCACCTTCTGGTCGAACGCCTTCTTGCCGAGCTCCTTGCTCGCCTTCCGGGCGTCGCCCTGAATGCCGTTGTTCTTGCGCGGCACCGTCGGGTCGGGACGCTGGCCACGCGGCAGAATCGGGTCGCCCTCGGCCTTGGGAAGCTCGCTCAACCGCACCCATTCGCCGCCGCCCAGGTAGAGCATGATGGAGGTGTCACTGATGGATCCGTGGCCGCCGGCGGGGAGGCCGATGGTCTCGAGATACTTGCCGAAATCATCGTTGGCCTTGGAATACACGGCGTCGCAGTAGATCACCTTCACGCCCTTGTCGGCGTACTTGGCCGAGAGCTTCTCGGCGACGCTCGTGTACGCGTTGGGCTGTCCGCCGCCGTGGTCGCCCATGAGCACCACGTTCTTGAAGCCCGTGGCTATGGCCTGTTCGGCGAGGCGTTCGAGCACCATCGCGAGAATGTCCGGCGTGAGTCCGATGGTCCCCGGGAGGTCGGCGCTGGCGTTGTTGGGCGTGTACGGGAGCACCGGCATGGCGATGGCGTTGCCAAGGCCGAGGGCGATGGAGCGGGCAATGTGGCGTCCCATGAGGTTGTGACCGCCGTTCACATTCTGGGGCCCGCGCTGTTCGGTGCCGCCGGTATAGAAGAGCGCCGTGGTCTTGCCGGCGGCGAGGGCGGCCTTCACCTCCACCCACGTCATCATTTCGAATTCGACGTTGGGCTCGTTCTTCCCTTGCGCCGCGGCGGTGTGAAGGGGAGCCGCGGCAAGCGGGAGGGCGAGCAGCAACGCGGCGGCGGTGACGCGAAGGCGGCCGGAGGCGAATGACGTCATGGCGGGGGTCCGGGAGGTGGGAAGCCGTAAAGGCGTGGCGCGCTGAGATTCCACCGGGAGCGGGGGATGCGCAAGGCCGCTTGCATTGGTAACGACGGTTGGCTGGTCCGGCGGTTCACTGGCCCCGACCCCAGCCCTCAGGGGAAAGAACGCAAGGACAAAGGGGGAAGCGCGGTTTGGTCCACATGCGAACTGCGGTTTGGGTTTGGGTGAACGGCACCGCGCTTTCTCCTTTGCCCTTGCGTTCTTTCTCCTGAGGGCTAGTGCCGGGACCTGTTGACCGCCGGACCAGACCTCCGCAGTTGCCATCCCGTTTTCAGTAAACACCAATCCCGGAAAGCGGTTGGTTAGGTTTAGAGGCTGTCTCCACTCCCCAGCGTCATCAACCCGCCCGTTTCCCAACTCATGTCCGATCTCTCCCGCCAGCCCGTGATCGTCGGTGCCGCGCGCACTCCGATTGGTCGCTACCTGGGAGGCCTCGCCTCTCTCTCGGCTCCTGACCTCGGCGCCATTGCCATCAAGGCCGCCCTGCAGCGCAGCGGCGTCGCCCCCGATCAGGTGCAGGAAGTCATCATGGGCCACGTGCTGCAGGGCGGCACGGGGCAGGCGCCGGCGCGTCAGGCGATGCTCAAGGCCGGCGTCCCGTCCACCGTCTCCGCGCTCACCGTGAACAAGGTGTGCGGCTCGGGGCTCAAGGCCGTCATGCTCGCGGCGCAGGCCATCAAGGCCGGCGATGCCCAGGTCATCGTGGCCGGCGGCCAGGAAAGCATGAGCAACGCGCCGCACTACGTGTTCGGCATGCGCGGCGGCGTGAAGATCGGTGACCAGACCATGGTCGACGGCATGATCAAGGATGGTCTCTGGTGCGGCACCTGCGACGTGCACATGGGATCGCACGCCGAATACACCGCGACCAAGGCCGGCGTGACGCGCGAGGAGCAGGATGCCTTCGCCGCGGCGTCGCACGCCAAGGCGGTGGCGGCGCAGCAGGGGGGCAAGTTCACGGCGGAAATCGTGCCGGTGGAGATTCCCGGCAAGAAGGGCCCCACGGTCATCAATACCGACGAAAGCCCGCGCGCCGATACCACCGCCGACACGCTGGCCAAGCTGCGTCCGGCGTTCCCGGGCAAGGGCGACAACAGCACGCTCTCGGTGACCGCCGGCAACGCCTCGTCGCTCAACGACGGCGCCGCTGCGGTGGTCGTGACGAGCGAAGCGTACGCGCGCGAACACGGGCTCACCATTCTTGCGCGCATTACCGCCTACGCGACCGGCGCTGGCGACCCGCGTGATCTGTTCTTCGCGCCCATCACGGCGGTGAAGAATCTCATGGCGAAGTCGGGCACCAGCATTGGCGACTACGACCTCATCGAAGCCAACGAAGCGTTCGCGAGCCAGGCGCTCGCCGACGGCAAGGGCCTCGAGTGGGATGCCTCGCGGGTGAACGTCAACGGCGGCGCGATCGCGCTTGGCCATCCCATTGGGGCGAGCGGCACGCGCGTGCTGGTGACGCTCCTTCACGCGCTCATCGACCGGAACCTGCGCACCGGACTCGCCACGCTCTGTCTGGGCGGCGGCGACGCGGTGGCGCTGTCGGTGGAACGCGTTTCCTGATCCGGCGCTCCCGTTCGTGAAGGAAGCCGCGCGCGTTCTCTGGCGACTCGTCAGCTTCGCCGTGGCTTGGGTGCTGGCGCAGGGGATTTTCGAATCCCTCGCCGGCCCGCTCTTTGGCGTGTTCTCGCGCCTCGTTGGTGAACCGTTGCCGCTGTATCCGTTCAGCATGCTCGTGGGGGTGCTGGGCGGATGCTGGACCGGTTTCCGCTTCATGGACGATGTCCCGTGGTCGGTGCTGGGGTTGCACGAAGGGGCATGGCGCGCACGACCGCTGTTGGTCGGGGCCGCGCTCGGGACCTTGGCCATTGTCGGAACGGCGGCGCTGTTGTTCGTGGTACAGCAACTCCACTTCGAACGCGTCCCCGCCACGGCATTCGTGGGCGACAGCTGGGGCGGAACCGCGTTGCGACTGCTGCTCGTGCTGGCGCCCGCCGCCTTGTGGGAGGAGCTCGCCTTCCGCGGCTATCTGTACGCCGTGGCCGTCGAAGCCGCGCCCAAAGATCAGGGCCGCCTGTTGGCACGAGCGGCGAGCAGTGTGGCGTTCGGTCTGGTGCACCTCGCCAATCCGGGCGCCGGCGTGCGCACCACGGTCATCGTGATCCTTGCCGGCTGGTGCCTCTGCCTCGTACGCGAGCGGGTAGGGCTGCCGGGCGCCTTCACGGCGCACCTGGCGTGGAACTGGGTCATGGCGGCCGTACTGCATGTGCCGGTAAGCGGACTGCCGTTCGCGACGCCGGGCTATCGCGCCGTCGTTGATGGACCGGAGTGGTTGACCGGTGGCAGTTGGGGACCGGAAGGCGGACTGGTGGCGGCCCTCGTGCTCGCCGCCGCCGCATTCCGGGCAGGACGCAAGGAGCAACAGGTGAACGCAATCGACCCTTCTTCGATGGTGAGGAGCTGAAGCGATATGTCCGAGTCGGTGAATTCCGTGCAGCGCGCGGCCGTGGTGGGCGCCGGGCAGATGGGCAATGGCATCGCGCATGTGTTTGCGGCGAGTGGCCATGAAGTGACGATGATCGACGTGAGCGCGGACGCGCTCGCGCGTGGTCGTGACACCATCGCCAAGAACCTCGATCGTCAGGTGAAGAAGGGCGCGCTCGAAGCCAGCGCCGCCGAGGGCGCGCTCGCCCGCATTCACACCGCGACATCGCTCGATGCCGTGGCCAATGCGCAGATCGTCGTCGAGGCGGCCACCGAGCGGACCGACCTCAAGTTCCGCATCTTCGAAGACCTCGATCGTCTCGCGCCGGAAGGCGCCATTCTGGCGAGCAACACCAGCTCCATTTCGATCACGGAAATCGCGGCGCGTACCAAGCGCCCCGAGCTCGTCATCGGCATGCACTTCATGAACCCGGTGCCGGTCATGCAGCTCGTGGAGGTCATCCGTGGTCTCGCCACCAGCGATGCCACGACGCAGCAGGTCATGTCGCTTGCGCGTGCGCTGGGCAAGACGCCGGTGGAAGTGAACGATTTCCCGGGCTTCGTGGCCAATCGCATTCTGATGCCGATGATCAACGAAGCGATCTACTGCGTCATGGAAGGCGTCGGTACGCCCGAAGCCATCGACACGGTGATGAAGCTGGGCATGAACCACCCCATGGGGCCGCTCACGCTCGCCGATTTCATCGGGCTCGATACCTGCCTTGCGATTCTCGAAGTGCTGCACGACGGGTTGGGCGACCCCAAGTACCGCCCGTGTCCGTTGCTGCGAAAGTACGTCGCTGCCGGATGGTACGGTCGCAAGAGCGGCCGCGGCTTCTACCAGTACTGACGCATGTCTCTCATTCAGCTCACCGACACACAGCGCGAAATCCAACAGCTCGCGCGCGACTATGCACAGCGCGAGCTCGTCGCGCTCGCGGGCGAACGCGACCGTGAATCCCGTTTCGATCGGGTGATGATCACGCAGATGGCCGAGATGGGCTTTCTGGGGATGCTCATCCCCGAGCAGTACGATGGCCTTGGCCTCGACGCGCAGAGCTATCTGCTCGCGCTCGAAGAAATTGCCGTGGGTGATGCGACGGCGGCGGTCACGCTCAGCGTGCACAACTCGCTGCCCACGCAGATGATTCTCAATTTCGGCAACGACGCGCAGCGGACCGAGTTCCTCCCGCCGATGGCGCGCGGTGAACTGCTCGGCGCGTTTGCGCTGTCGGAACCGGAAGCCGGCTCCGACGCGGCAAGCCTGAGCACGCAGGCCGTGCGCGACGGCGACAACTGGGTGCTGAGCGGCACCAAGGCCTGGGTGTCGCACGGCAACGAAGCGGGCGTCATTCTGTGCATGGCGCGCACCGACAGCAGCGGAGCGCGTAAAGGCACGAAGGGGATCAGCACGTTCATCCTCACCCCTGACTTGCCGGGCTTCAAGCTCACCAAAAAAGAAAACAAGATGGGGCTCCGCGCCTCGCCCACGCTGCAGATCGTGCTCGACAATTGTGTCGTGCCCGCAAACCGTCTGCTAGGCGAAGAAGGGAAGGGGCTGACCTACGCGCTCGGGTCGCTCGATCACGGGCGACTCGGCATTGCGGCGCAGGCCATCGGCATTGCGCGCGCCGCGCTCGAAGCGAGCGTCAAGTACATCGGCGAGCGCAAGCAGTTCGGCAAGCACATCGGCGAGTTTCAGGCCATCCAGTTCAAGATCGCGGACATGGCCACTCGCATTACGGCGGCGCGTACGCTGTTGCATACGGCGGCCGCCGCGAAGGAGCGCGGTGAAAAAATCACGCGCTACAGCAGCATGGCGAAGCTCTTTGCAACGGAGACCGCCATGTGGGTCACGACGCAGGCCGTGCAGATTCACGGCGGCTACGGTTACGTGACCGACTACCCCGTCGAGCGGCACATGCGCGATGCGAAGGTGACGGAGATCTACGAAGGTACGTCGGAGATCCAGCGCATCGTCATCGCGCGTGAAACGCTGATCGCCGCCGCAGCGGCCGACGGTTCACTCCCCGACTGACCACGCAGGTTTTCGCACATGAAGTATTTCGATACCATCGCCGAGATGGGCCATGAACAGGTCGTCTTCTGTCATGACAAAGCGTCCGGCTATCGCGGCATTATTGCCATTCACGACACCACGCTTGGTCCCGCGCTGGGCGGGTGCCGCTTCTGGAACTACGCCTCCGATGAAGAGGCGGTCACCGATGCGCTGCGTCTCTCGCGCGGCATGACGTACAAGAATGCCGTTGCCGGCTTGAACCTCGGCGGCGGCAAGTCGGTCATCATCGGCAACAACAAGACGCCGCAGCGCGAAATGCTCTTCCGCGCACACGGCCGCTTCGTGGATTCACTGGGGGGACGCTACGTCACCGCCGAAGACGTGGGCACGACCGTCGAAGACATGGACTTCGTGCACATGGAAACGCGTCATGTCACCGGCATTGGCTCCAAGTCGGGCGACCCGTCGAGCGTGACGGCGCGCGGCGTCTTTCGCGCCATTCAGGCGTCGGCCTTCGAGAAGTGGGGAAGCAAGGAGCTCACTGGCCGTACGGTGGCCATGCAGGGGCTTGGTCAGGTGGGCTACTACCTGGCGAGGGAGCTGCACGCGGCGGGCGCCAAGCTCGTCGTGACCGACATCGACGCGGGGCGTATCGACCGCGTGGTGCAGGAGTTCGGGGCAACGGCCGTGGCACTCAACGACGTGTACGGCGTCCAGGCCGACATCTTCGCTCCCTGCGCGTTGGGGGGCACCCTCAACGACGAGACCATTCCGCAGCTCAAGGTGCAGATCGTCGCTGGCGCCGCCAATAACCAGCTGCTGGAAGACCGGCACGGCGAGGAGCTCGACAGCCGCGGCATTCTGTACGCGCCCGACTACGTGGCCAACGCCGGCGGGGTGATCAACGTCTACAGCGAGCTCACCGGCTGGAGCCGCGACCGCTCCCTCCGCAAGGCCGACGAGATCTACGAAACGGTCCTCAGCGTCTTCGCGTTGGCCAGAGGTACCGGGATTCCGACCTACAAGGCGGCGGACCGGGTGGCCGAGCAGCGCATTGCCGCCGTTGGCGGTATGATGAAGACGTGGCCGCAGTACCCCAACAAGGACGCCTGATCGCGGCGGGTTTTCCCGTTTGCTGCCGTATACGCGCCGTACCCCTTTACCCCCAGTGAGCTGACCATGGTTGACGTTGCACGCCCCGGAGAGCGTATCCCCATCGCTTCCGACCACGCCGGTTTCGAACTCAAGGAACGGCTGCGGGTCGTGCTCGGCGAGCTGGGGTACGAGGTGGACGACATCGGTACGCACAGCACCGCCAGCACCGACTACCCCGACTACGCGCATCCGCTGTCGCAGCAGGTGAGTGACGGGGCGGTGGAGCGGGGGGTGCTGCTCTGCGGCACCGGGCTGGGCATGAGCTACGTGGCCAACCGGTATGCTGGGGTGCGTGCGGCCGTGGCGTGGAACCCGGAAATCGCGGGGCTCGCCCGCAAGCACAACGACGCCAACGTGCTGGTGCTGCCGGCGCGCTTCGTGTCGGACGAAGATGCCGTGGCCATTCTCAAGACGTGGCTCGAGACGCCGTTCGAAGGTGGCCGTCATGGGGCGCGCGTCAGCAAGATCGAACAGACCAACGAACAGAACGGGGCCGTGTCCCCCGGGAGTGCATCATGAGCGGCATGGGTGAAGGAGCGAGCGCCGACTGGTCGCAGTGGGATCGGTTGCCCCCGGGTGACGCACTGTCGGCGGTGGACCCACAGATTGCGCACCTGATCAGCGAAGAAACGCAGCGGCAGAGCGATGGCCTCGAGCTGATCGCGAGCGAAAACTTCGTATCGCCCGCCGTCATGGAAGCCGTGGGCTCGACACTCACGAACAAGTACGCCGAAGGGTTGCCCGGCAAGCGCTACTACGGCGGCTGCGAAGTCGTGGACAAGGTGGAGCAGCTCGCCATCGATCGTGCCAAGCAGCTGTTCGGCGCCGATCACGCCAACGTGCAGCCGCACAGCGGCGCGTCGGCCAACGCCGCGGTGTTCCTCGCCTTCATGAAGCCCGGCGAAACGTTCCTCGGCATGGACCTGTCGCAGGGCGGTCACCTCACGCACGGCTCGCCGGTGAACTTCTCCGGCCTGCTGTACAACGCCGTGTCGTACGGCGTTACCGGTGATGGCCTCATCGACTACGACCACATGCGCGCGCAGGCCCGCGAGCACAAGCCCAAGATCATCATCGCGGGCTACAGCGCGTATTCGCGCGTCATCGACTGGCAGGCGTTTGCCGACATCGCCAAAGAAGTAGGCGCGCTGTTCTGGGTGGACATGGCGCACTTTGCCGGGCTCGCAGCCACGGGCATGTATCCGTCGCCGGTGCCTTTCGCCGATGTGGTCACGAGCACCACGCACAAGACGCTGCGCGGTCCGCGTGGTGGCATCATCCTGTGCAAGGCCGAACACGCCAAGGCGATCGACAAGGCGATGTTCCCGGGCATGCAGGGTGGTCCGCTGGAGCATGTCATTGCGGGCAAAGCCGTGGCGTTTCACGAAGCGCTGCAGCCGTCGTTCACGGCGTACTGCCGTCAGGTGGTGCAGAATGCGCAGGTACTGGCGCAGGCGCTTGTCGACCGCGGCTATCACATCGTGAGTGGCGGTACCGACAATCACCTCATGCTCGTGGACCTGCGCAACAAGGGGCTCACCGGCAAGGTTGCCGAAAAGGTGCTCGACCAGGCTGGCATTACGGTGAACAAGAACACCGTGCCCAACGAAACGCAGTCGCCGTTCGTGACGAGCGGCATTCGCATCGGTACGCCGGCGGTGACCACACGCGGCATGGACGCCGATGCAATGCACCAGATTGCGGCGCTCATCGATCGTGTGCTCAGCGCGCCCGAGGATGTCGCGTCGATCGACGCTGTCAAGGCCGACGTCAAGGCGCTCGCCGATCGCTTCCCGTTGTACACGGCGGTCTCGCGCGTCTGACGTTCGGCGGCCGGTAACTCACACGCACAGCGACGGTTCCGTACAGGGCCGATCACAAAGCTGTGATCGCGTGGTGATGCAGGACCAGTGCGGGCGGCCATGGGAGTTGTGGCCGCCCGCATCTGTTTGCAGTATTCTGCACGTTCAATTGTGGCCGTTCTACTTCAGGAGCAGGAAAGCGTGACCGAGCTGGCGTTCCGTGACGGCATCATGGATCAGATCCGACTGCGTGAGCAGCGGTTCGACGAGCGTGCCTATCTGTTTGTGTTGTCGGCGCTCGAGCACAGCCAGACCAAGCTGACGGAACGTCGGCACATCACGGGGCCCGAGCTCGCGCACGCGTGCCGTGATCTCGCGCTGCAGCGCTTCGGCGTCATGGCCAAGGTGGTGCTCGATCACTGGGGAATGCGCTCCACGATGGACATCGGCGACATCGTCTTCACGCTCGTCGACCTCGGTCTGCTCATCAGCCAGCCGCAGGATTCGCGCAACGATTTTCTCGGCGTGTTCGATTTCGCCGACGCGTTCGACCGCGAGTATCCGTGGAGCACGACGCACGTCTGAGTGCCCGCGTCCTACGGGGCGGGTAACGTGGTATGAGCGCGCCCAGAGTCACGACTGCCGCTGAAGCGGCCGCGCGCGATCGCAGTGCCATTCACGGCGGTACCCCGTCGTTCGATCTCATGGTGCAGGCTGGCAGCAACGCGGCCGCTTTCGTGCTACGCGAATTCCCTGCGGCGTTGTCGCATGGCGTGGCCTGTTATGCCGGCACCGGCAACAACGGTGGCGATGCGTACATCGTCGCCGCGCAGCTGGCCCGCGCCGGCGTGGTGGTGCGCCTGCACGCCTCGCTGCCGCCCAAAACCCCGGATGCCCAGCGCGCCGCGCATCTTGCCGCGCCGTATCTCGTGCACGGCACGCCCACCGGCGATGAACGCGTGGTCATTGATGGGGTGCTGGGCACAGGCCACCAGGGTGAACTTCGCGTCGGCTCATTGGCCGATTGCGCGCGCATGGCGATGGCCCGTGATCGCGGTGCGCAGCTCGTAGCGCTCGATGTACCAAGCGGCCTCGATGCCACCTCTGGCGCCATTGCGCAGGGCAGCGTAGCCGCCAGCGTCACGCTCTGTCTTGGCACGATCAAGCGAGGGGTGCTCATGCAGCGTGCGCATGCGGGGCGCATCGTGCTGCTCGATATTGGCCTGCGCCAATGGGCCGATTTGCCTGGTGAGCACGACGATGCCGCCTGGCGATGGGCCGACGCACAGACGGTGCGCGACATGATCCCGGCGATTGCGTGGAACGCGCACAAGGGGACACGCGGACGCGTGGGCCTCGCCGGCGGCGCCGAGGGGATGGCAGGCGCCATCGTGCTCGCCGCGCGCGCGGCCGCGCGGTCGGGAGCGGGGCTCATCCACGCCATGGTGCACCCGCTCAGCGTGCCCGCGGTGCAGTCGCTCGTGCCGCAGGCGCTCGCGCATACGTGGACCGCTGCGGGACTGCGCTACGATGCGTTGGCGGTCGGCCCCGGACTCGGTCGCGACAAAGAGGCGTCGCTCGTCATGCACGACTGGCTCGATGCGCATCGCGGCACACCGCTCGTCCTCGATGCCGATGCCTTGTGGCTCGCGGCCGATGCGGCCAACGACCTTGGCACCAACACCGCGTCACTGCTCAAGCGCATCACGCGTGACACGGCCCGCGTGGTCTGCACGCCGCACCCCGGTGAGTTCGCGCGGTTGCTCGGGGAGCCGCTCCCCGACGAGTGGGAAGCGCGCGCCGCGTTGCTGTCGCACTTCGCCACGCGCGCCAACTGCACGGTGCTGCTCAAGGGTACCCCTACGCTCGTGGCGACGCCCGACGCGGAGCCGCTGTGGGTCGTGCCGCACGGCACCGCGATGCTCGCCACCGGCGGAAGCGGAGATTGTCTCTCTGGGATCATCGCCACGTTGCTGGCGCAGGGGTGCAGTGCGCGCGATGCCGCCGTGGCGGGCGCCACCGTGCACGGCCGCGCCGCCGAACGCGCGACCTCGCCGGGAACCGTGCGCGGCCTGGTGCTCGATGACATGCTGCAGGCGCTTCGCGACGTGTGGCGAGAACTCGACTCGGCACGCGGATTTCCGCCGGGCGTCTTGGCCGAGCTCCCCGCGCTGTAGCGGTTCGCGCGGTGGGAGCATGCGACACACTACATTCCGCCATGCGTCTTTTGCTCGCCGCCGCGCTGTGTGTTGCTGCCTGTGCGCCTTTGCCTCCCGGTTCTGCGGGAGCGGGGGCAAGCGGCGGTGGCAGCTATTCGCGTCAGGAAGAGCGACAGCGCATTGGCAGCTTCGCGTCGGTGCAGGCGGTGGCGGTGTCGCGGCGCTACGTGTTCGCGGCGGCCAATAGCGGTATTGCGATTTACGACCGCTTTCAGGAACGGTGGTTGCCGCCGCTTACGCGCGACCTGGGGCTCGCCGAGCAGCAGATCACGGTCATTGCCGGCGATCCCGTAGAAGACGCGCTGTGGATTGGCGTGCCGGGCGGTGTCATCATGTACCGCCCGCTCACCGAGCAGGTGCAGCGCAGCATCGTGACGGGCGTGCCGCAGGTCATCGCCTTCGACCGCTCGGGCACGGGCGACGCGTTCGTGCGCAGCGGCGGACAATGGACGCGTGTGTCGCGCGTCGGGATGTCGACACCCATGACTGGGGCACCCATTGCCGCGCAGACGTTCGTGCCGCGCAGCATGAACGACCTGTACGCGCAGTTCCCCACGTTGCGGTCGCAGCCGCAGCTGTTGCTGCGCACGCAGACCCCCAATCGTCCCCTGCGTCCGTTCGCGCTGCTGTCGGGTGCGGCGTCTCCCGACCGTGCGAGCGAAGTGTGGCTGGGGACCGACGGGGAAGGGCTGTTTCGACTCGACCCCAACTTTCTGCAGGGGACGCCGCTCCCCTACGGACTCATGGAGCCGGGCATCGGTGCGCTCGCACCGGCGGCCAATGGGGTGTGGGCCGCGGGGCTGGGGCAATCGGAGCGTCATGGTGGGCTGACCTTCGCCACCAGCGATCTGCAGCAGTGGCGTTGGATCGAAGGCACCATTGCCGTGCCGCTCGTGGGCGTGCGCACCTTTGCGCTGGCCACGCGCGCGAATCGCGCGTGGATGGGCACCGACCGTGGGCTCACGCGGGTGCGTCTCGATGGCGGCAACGACATTACGTCGTGGACGGTGCTCGACGGCCTGCCCGACGACCGCGTGCTCGCGGTGGCGCCGCGTGGCGAAGGGGTGTGGGCAGGCACCCTGCGCGGGCTCGTGTACGTGAACGACACCAGCGACACCAAGGCGCCGCGCACCCGTGGGTTGGGCGCGCGCCTGCTCGACAACATGGCGGTGTACGCGCTGCAGTTCACGGGCGACACGCTCTGGGCGGGGACCGATGCCGGCCTGATCGCGTTGCCGTCGCCAAACATCGCCGTCGGCGGCACGCTCATGCGCCCCGCCGGTGCCGACCCCGCACTGCGCCGGGCCATTCGCAGCCTCGCGTGGAGCGATACCGTCCTCCTCGCCGCCACCGACGATGCCGTGCTCGCGTTGGCGCCGCGCGGTGGTGCTGAGCCCAAACGCGTGCAAGCGCTCGACGTGCTCCAAGTGGG
>CANGXD010000093.1 GCA_947457545.1 Gemmatimonadaceae bacterium | reverse complement strand
CCCAACCCCGTCACAGCGCGGATTCTGTCGCAGTTGCATGCCATTCGGACCGTGGCCGACATGGCGACACTGGTGGGGGTGACGCCCAGACAGCTGCAGCGCACCCTCAAGCGACAAACGGGATTTGCGCCGCACGACCTGCTCAAGGTGTTGCGCGTACAGCAGTCGTTCCGAAAGCACTATCTCGACCTGTACGCCGATCAGGCGCACTTCATCCACGCTTTTCGGGATGCCACCGGATACACACCCGTGCAGTACCGCAAACGCTTCGGCGGCTCATCGCACGGCGACTGATCGCGACACGTCCGATTTGTACAATACCGCGCCGTGCATGCTGGTTAGCCTCCCAACTCCACCTGAACCCTTTGGAGACTTGGCGATGACGATGCACAACGCGATTGGCTGGTTCGACCTGTACGTGGACGATCTGGACCGCGCGGCAAAATTCTACGAAACGGTGTTCGAACAGACGCTGGAGCCCATGGGTGACCCCACCGGTGAAACGGTCATGCGGAGCTTCCCCGGCAACATGCAGGCATACGGGGCCGCCGGGGCCCTGGTGAAGGCGCCGCACGCGCGCCCGGGGATCGGCGGTTCGCTGCTCTACTTCAGCGTGGAAGACTGCGCCGTACAGCAGGCGCGCGTGGCCGACGCGGGGGGCACGCTCGTGCGTCCCAAGTTCTCCATCGGACAGTTCGGCTGGGTGGCCCTGTGCATGGACACCGAGGGGAACATGTTCGGGCTCAATTCCATGAAGTAGCCAGCCAGTGGCTCAAAGGGGTCAGAGTCGTTTTGCCGACTTGTTGCACGTGCGCGAAACGACTCTGACCCCTTTTGTTCATTACGAGCCTGCACGAGTAATGGCCTGCAACAGCGTCGCCGTCCCTTTGCGCCGCGCCGCTTCGCCATGGCTCGACCCGCGATACTTGCCGATGCGCACGATCACGAGGTCGTGCGACGGAATAATCCAGGCGCTCTGACCGCCGGCGCCCAACATGGCATACGCATCGCGCGGCATGGGCTCCTTGCCATCGCCGTTCACCCAGAAGAAACCGCCGCCGTACACGGGACGCCCATCGGCCAGCCACCCCGGCGCCAACGTCTTCGCGTAGTTCACGTAGCCAGCAGGGAGCAAACGCTCACCGTTCCACACGCCGTCCTGCAAATAGAGATTCCCCAGCCGCGCCCAGTCGCGGGCGGCAATCACTTCGGCGCCCTGCCCGAGATAATTGCCGTAGGGATCGGTGTAGATGATCACATCGCGCATGCCAATCTTGTCGAACAGCGCGCGCGTGGGGAACGCGTGATAGTTCTCGCCACGCTTTTCCGCGCCTAGTCGCACGAGATAGCTCGCGAGCACCGGATCGACGTTGCGATACCGTCCCACCTGCCCCGGCTTCCACTGTTGCGATCGGGTGGCCGCGTACTGATACGAGTTGATGGACCCCGCATACAGGTACAGGTGCTCGGGGTAGCCGAGCGATGCGTTGTAGCCCGGATCCTGCGGCGCGCGCAAACGCAGCCCGCTCGACATGCGCATGATGTCGCGAATGGTGATCTGCTGACGCGGATCGCCCGCTTTCTGCCATTCGGGAAACGGCGCTGGCTGGTCGAGCGTGTACGTGCCCATCTGAATGAGACGAGCCACGAGCGTGCCGGTGAGACTCTTCCCCATCGACCAGCTTTCGAGCGGTGTGTGAATACCAATGCCCGGCGCGTAGCGTTCGCCAATGATCCGCCCCTTATACGTCACCACGAGCCCAAGCGTCATGGCGTCGGGGCCGCCGAACATTTCATCGAGCGCCCGCGTCAGCTGCGCCTGATCGATGTTGGCGGGCAACGGTGCGGTAGGCAGCACGTCGCCCATGGGCCACGGCGTGGTAGCGGCTGGGGGCAGCGCCGACTTCACCACCGATGGCGTGAAGTACACCGAGTCAACGCCCTCCGGGAGGGGCACGCACCCCTGACTGCCGTACACGCGCGCGACCCGCGTCACGCCATTCTTGAGCGTGAGACGCACCGTCTTCGTGGCGAAGTCCACCGCCGTATCGCGCACCTCGGCGCGCAGCTCCACCGGCGACGTGAAGAAGCCCACGTTGGCCGCCGCATCGGCGGTGGTGAGGCCGGTGAGGAAGGTGGCGCCGCACAGCGTGGTGGCGAACCCTGCCGTGTTGTGCGACAGCGCATCACCGGGCACCGGCGAAAAGGCGCCGGGCATCTGCAAGGAGTCACCGCGCGAAATGACCTGAGCCATGGTGGCCACACGCGGCGCGCCAGCGGGAGCTTGTGCCGGCAACACGCCGGCCGCGAGCGCCAGGGCGCTCAGTGAGATGGCAATGTTGCGGGTAGGCATGAGTCGCAGGGAGAATGAGTGGAATGCCGAGGGCAGATCACAAAAGCCAAAGGGGTCAGAGTCGTTTTGCCGACTGGTTGAACGTGCGCTCAACGACTCTGACCCCTTTCGTACTCACGCCGCGGTACTGACCCATGGCTTGATTCGCCGCAGCACCGGCGCCAGCGCCTTGGCCGCCACCTCCGTGTCGTGTGCCACCTGCGCCCGCAGCCAGAATCCGTTAGACAGGCCAAAGAATCGGCACAAGCGCAAATCGGTATCGGCCGTGATGGCGCGCTTGCCGGCGACGATCTCGCCAATGCGCTGCGCCGGCACGCCGATCTCTTTTGCGAGCCGATACTGCGAGAGTTCCATCGGCACGAGGAACTCTTCCAACAGCAACTCCCCGGGCGTCACGGGCTTCAAGGTGGCCATCGATGCGCTCTCCTAGTGGTAGTCCACGATCTCGACATCCGCCGGGCCTGCTTCCGTCCAGCGAAAGCACACCCGAAACTGATCGTTCACGCGAATGCTGTGTTGCCCCAAGCGGTCACGCTTGAGTGCTTCGAGTCGGTTTCCGGGCGGCACGCGCAGATCCTCCAGTCGCCCCGCGATCTCGAGCTGCCGCAACTTGCGCCGCGCAACCGCTTCGATGCTCACGAACCGACTGACGCGGCGTCCGCCCGCCAACGCCTCGGTATCGGCATCCCGGAAAGACACGATCATCTTGAATAGTAACGCGCGGCGTGATTACATCAAGCCTCGCAGAAAGGATGACTGGATCGACAGTCTCGGCCACTACCTACTGTCGCTTCGCCCGCTGCTCCCGCCCGCCCTGGTCCAGCGTGAGGGTCATCGCGCCGGTCGAGTCTGCCGCAAACCGCACCTTTGCCGGCACGACACGCAGGTAGAAGTTGGTGGCCGACTCCGGCCACAGGCGAAAACGCGGCTGGTCGGTAATCTGGACAAAGAGTTTTCCCTGTGCCTCAGTGACCGCAATCAACACGCCAGGCGCGAGCACATAGGAGCCCACATACCCACGCAGTGTCTCCGCTGGCACCGCTACGTTGACCTGCGGCGGCGTGCGCATACGGGCGACGGTCGAGTCGATCAGGTGCAACCCAAGATCGTCCACGCCGTTGGAGGTGTTGGACCACACCATGGCATGCGCGCCCGAGGCCGGGTCGAAACCGAAGAAGGTGCGGAAGCCCGCGGTGCCGCCGTTGTGCCACACGATGGAGCGCCCGTTGGCCTCGCGCACGTGCCACCCCAGGGCGATACGCATGGTGGGGTTCGTGGTGGGGCGCCGTGGTTCAATCGAGAACGCGATGGCCTTGCCGAGTGGCCCGCGGTCGCGATGCGTTACGGCATCGGCGAAGCGGAGCATGTCACGCGTGGTGGAGCGCAGGGCGCCGGCGCCCGCGAGCGTTGGGAGATCCCACGGGAGGACCTCCTCGAGGTCGGCATCGTGCGGGACCGCAAACCGCGCGGCTTTGTCGGACCGCATGACAATGAAGGTCTCGCGCATGCCTAAGGGCTCCAGCACGCGCTCGCGCAGCAACACCTCGTACGGCTTGCCGGCGCGCAGCGCAAGCACGTGCCCGAGGAGTCCCATGCCAAGGTTGGAGTACTCGTACCGCTCGCCCGGGTCACGCCGCAGCGTGTGGGCCGACAGGAACTCGTACATCTGCTGTACGCTGTAGTCGGCGTACGGATTCCGTACGTCCTTCGGCGACATCTTGCTGTCGATCGACGGGAGCCCTGAGCTCGCGGTGGCGAGATCGAGCAGCGTGATCACCTTGCCATTGCGGCTCGGCATGGTCACGCCGGCCGGAAGGTATTTCTGTAGGGGGTCTTCGAGCGCCACCTCTCCCTTCAGCACCATGTCGGCCAAGAGGATGTTCGTGAAGACCTTGGTGATGGAGCCGATCTCGAAGAACGACGTCGCCCCCACCGGGCGGCCGTCGCGCTGCGCCCCGCCCACGGCCACGACGCGGTCGCGGGCCCCGTCGCGCACCCCAACCACAATGCCGGTGGCATAGCCGTTGGTCACACGCTCGGCGAGCCAGCGCTGGATCGTACTGTCGGCCGGCTGCGATTGCGCCACCGAAGGCGCCGCCGTGACCATGGAGATGACGGCCACGAGAGCGGCACGAGCTGAGGCAGCGGCGAAGGAGGGCATCGAGAGGGAGGGAAGAGAGTCAAAGGGGTCAGAGTCGTTTGAGTCAAAGGGGTTGAGTCAAAGGGGTCGGAGTCGTTTCGCCGACTGGTTGAAGGTGCGCTCAACGACTCTGACCCTTTTGTGCACTGCAGCCTCATCTCGCCGTGGAGGACTTACGCACGCGCCAGATGCCGAGGGCAATGAGCCCCAGGCTTGGCCAGAAGGTGAAGCCGGCGAGCATACCGAACAGGACAGGATTGGGATTGGGGTCGTCCGTGATGCCCAATCCGGCGGCAACCATAATGCTCACGAGCGGTCCCGTGCCCACCACAAGTCCCAGGATAGCTACACGGATCCACCATGATCGGAAGTACTGTCCCACGGTCTCGTCTCCAGAGTCGAAGGGGTCAGAGTCGTTGTGCCGAAAGGTGCCAAAGGGGTCAGAGTCGTTTCGCCGGGGCGACCAGCGCGGCCACTGCTACGCGGGCCCCGGTGGCAACATTGCGCGCCTCATGGACATGGCGGAGCACGGACTGCGGCACAAGCCGGAAGGCACGGCGACGCCGTGGTGGCGGAATCAGTAGGGTTCCGCCGCCGCAGGGCCCAATAACAGTGAGCCAGTCGCACTTCTTGATCAGCCCCGACGGCAGCAGCGATCCGTTATGGCGCAGCGCGCTGGAGCCACACATCCGGATGACGATGCCCGTGAATGACACCGGCCACGCTGATGGAACGCACGTACAGCTTGAAGTACACGCCGTACGGAAAGCGCTGCAGCAGCATTCGGTGCAGGCGACCGTGCACAACCGGGAAGTGCTGGGGATCGCGCTCGATCTCTGACATCGCACGATCGACTCAAGCCGAGAAGTCGCCGGCGGCCGAGACCGAACGCTCTCGGTACCACTCGAACGCCTCGACGATCTCAGCCTGAGCGAGACGCCGAACGACAACGCTCCGCATTCAGGTCAGTCGGCTGCGTAATTCATCCCGGAGCGTCTGCCACGGAATGCCCGCCTCCGGGTCCGCGTCGGCGTCGGCCTCTCGGCGCGTGAGTTCTGCTGCAAGCGCCGGCGACATCGGGGCGGCCACGGCCGCATCGAGACTATCCCACCGCCGGCCCATCAGTGAGATGCGCTCTTGGGCGGTCATCGATTCGAGGATCGGGGACTTGTCGACCATGAGTAGAAATTGGTGTGATCCGGGGGCAACAGCAACGGCACATTCGCCGAGAGAGAGCCCCGCACGACGCACACACGGCATAGCCGGCTTCGTTGCCGCGCGACAAGTTGGGAGATGCGCTCATTCATCCCGTTCCGCACGCGACGCCGCCTGTACGCGCTCGCCCTCCTCGTTGCCGGCATTGTGGCGCGTCCCGGCAACGCCGCCGCGCAAAGCGACGCGCAGCGCGACAGCGTCGTTCAGCTAGCCGAGGCGCTACGCACCCTGCGCACGCCGCCAACCGAGGGCGGCGTGCCGGTCTACTCCCCCGAGACGCTCCGCCGGTGGCGCAGCGGGCTCGACTCGCTGCGCGCCCGCCACGCCGCGTTCAACACCGCCGGCTGGTCTGTGGCCGACCGCATCGATCACATCCTCGTACGCACGCAGCTCGATGCCGTCGACTTCGAATTGCGCGTGCTGCGTCCGTGGGCGCGCGATCCGGGGCACTGGGTGGATCTCCTCGCGCGCACACCATACACCGGTGTGCCACTCACCGCCGAGGGGCGTACCCGGCTCACGCAACAGCTGCGCGCTGTGCCCCGCACCATCGCGGCCGCGCGCCGCTCCCTCACCGAACCGGCCGGTGAGCTGGCCGGGATCGCGCACTTTCATCTCACCCGCTCCGATGGCGTGAATCAGGGCGAGCCGCGTCGCGACCCGCCACCAGCCGGCATCATTGGCTGGTACGAAGACCTACGCACACGTCTCGTGCAGCACGACCCCACGCTCGTGCCGCTCGCCGATTCTTCGCTCACCGCACTGCGCGCCTTTGCCGGTTGGCTCGCCGCCGAACGCCCGCGCATGACGGCGCCGGCGCATATCGGACTGGAAGACTACGCCTGGTATCTGCGTCACGTGCGCCTCGTGCCGCTCAACGTGGAGCAGGTACGGCTCATTGGGGAGCGCGAGATTGCCCGAGCCCGCTCGCTGCTCGCGTTCGACCGGCACAAGTACCGCGCGCTGCCGCCCATCGTGCCGGTCACGACCGCCGAAGAACATGAACGGCGCACGCGCGAGGCAGAGACGCACATTCGCACGTTCACGCAGCGCGAGAAACTGCTCACCATTCCCAACGACATTCCGCCGCAATACGAAACAGACGCCTTTTTCATTGACCGCAGCGCGTGGGGCGGAGCGCGGCACTTCTGGGAAGAGCTCACGTATCGCGATCCGCTCAACAACCACGTGCACGCGTCCATCCCCGGCCACCGTTTCGATGGCGCTCTCCAGCGGCGCCAGCCGCGCCCCATTCGCCGCGCGTTCAGCGATGGCACGCGCGCCGAGGGGTGGGCCTTTTACATCGAGGAGATGTACCTGCACACGGGGCTGCTCGACGACCGGCCCAAGGGGCGCGAGCTGTTCTGGATTGCGCAGCTCAAGCGCGCCGCCCGCGTGCACGCCGAGCTGCGTATGCAGACGGGGGAGTGGACGCTCGACGATGCCATCAAATACCTCGTGCGCGAAGTGCCGCTCATGGAGGAGAACCTCGCGCGCTACGACCTGGCCATCTATCTGCGTCGGCCTGCCTACGGCATGAACTACACCATCGGCAAGACACAACTCGAGCAACTGCTCGCCGACCGCCAGCGCCAGCTTGGCGATGCGTTCGACCTCGGCGCGTTCCACGACGCCTTCCTGGCGGCGGGCCCTATCCCCATTGCGCTCATTCGCTGGGAGCTCACCGGTCTCGATGACGAACTGCGCGCGCTGGGAGTGCTGAAGTGATCGGGCATCTCGTACGCGGCGCGGGCGTAGCCGTGCTGCTCATGGCCGCCACGCGCATCGGCGTTGCACAACAGGCGCCCGACTACAGCATCGACCGTTTCTATACGCTGCCGTCGCTCATTGGCACGGAGCCGCGTGGCATGACCTGGTCGCCGGACGGACGCACGCTCGCGTTTCTCTGGAACAACGAAGGCATGCCCTTCCTGGATGTCTTCGTGGCGCGCGTCGTCGCCGGACAACCGCTGCGCCCCGAGCGCGTGACGCGGCTGCCGCGCCCCGACATCCCCGCCACTCCCGGCCCGTCGTACGACGCGCAGCGCACCGCCATTGCCGCGGAACTCGACGAAGGCGTACGCAGCATCAGCTGGCACCCCGATGGACGTCGACTGCTGTACGCCGCGCAGGGCGGCCTCTGGTTCGTCACGCCGGGCCAGACGCCGGTGCGCGCAGTGGTGCCACCGGGCGCGGTGCAGCGACCCACCTTCGATCCGTCGGGCGCGCGCGTGGCCTTTGTGCGCGACGGCGACCTCTGGGTGGCCGCGCTGCGCGGTGACACGCTCAGCGCGCCGCAACGGCTCACGACACTCGCCCGCACCGGCGTTGGCGTGGAGGAGTTCACGTGGGCCCCAGACGGCCAATCGCTCGCCATTATCGAGACCGACCGCACGCCCATCCGCACGCGGCTCATTCCCGACTATCTCCCCGACGAAGTCGTCGCCTCACCGGTGCGCCGAGCGCTTCCCGGTGAACCGTCCGAGCATCGCCGTCTCGGGCTCGTAGCCCACACCGGCGGCACACCGCGCTGGCTCGACCTCGGCGGCGAGCCCACCGACATTGTCTTCTCGTACGCATTCTCGCCGCGCGGCGAATCGCTGCTGGTAGACAAGAGCGATGTGTTCGTGAAAGACCGTCGACTGTTCGCGGCAGACGTGGCCACCGGCACGACGCGCCTGCTCGTGCGTGAGCAGGAGGCCAACAATGTGTCTGCCGAGTGGCGCGCAGCGTGGGCGCCCGATGGGCGGAGTGTGTACTTCACGAGCGATCGTGCGCTCGACTATCACGTGTGGCAGATCGACGTGGCGGGCGGTGCAGCGCGCGCCATCACGAGCGGGCCGTGGGCGGTGTTCGGCTTTACCGTCACGCCGCGCGGGCTGATCGTGGTGGGTAACGAAGGGCGCGCGGAAGAGCGACATGTGTACCGCGTGCCGCTGCGCGGCGGAGCGCCGGTGCGCGTGTCGGTGCGTCCGGGTACGCACACGCCGGTGGTCTCGCCCAACGGTCAGCTGGCCGCCGTGCTCTTTTCGAGCGATACGGTGCCGCCGGACCTGTTCGTCACCGATCTCGCGGTGGCGCGCGCCAGCACCGCCAGTGAACAGCGCGTGACCGTGTCGCCGCGCCCCGAGTTTGCCGCCTATCAGTGGCCGGTGCCGCGCTACGTGACCTTCACCAGCCGCGCCGACGGCGCCACGCTGCACGGCAGGCTGCTGCTCCCCCCCAACTACACGCCCGGCCGGCGCTGGCCGGTGGTGTTGGGATCGATTTACAGCAACACGGTGCGCAACCAGTGGGGTGGCCGCAACTCACACCCGCTCTGGGGCTTCGACCGCGTACTGCTGGAGAAAGGGTACGTGGTGTTCGCGCTCGACGTGGCTGGCAGTTCCGGTCATGGCACCGCCTTCCGCCGTCGCATTCGGTTGGACTACGGCGGCATTGATGTGGAGGACATCCACAGCGGCGTTGAGTGGCTCGTGGCGCAGGGCATCGCCGACGAGAAGCGCGTGGGCATCTGGGGGAGCAGCTACGGCGGGCTGCTCACCAGCATGTCGCTCTTCACGAAGCCCGGTGTGTACCGCGCCGGCATTGCCGCAGCGCCGGCCACCAATGTGTTCCACGCACTCACCGGCGAACAGCGTGTCATGGACACGCCGCAGCTGCGCCCCGCGGAATATGCCCGCGCTTCGTCATCGACCAAAGCGGCCGGCCTCAAAGACGCGCTCATGCTCGTGCACGGCATGCGCGACGTGGTGGTGCTCTACCGGGACTCGGTGTGGCTGCTGCAGTATCTCATGCAACTTGGCCGCGACGCGGAACTGGTGACGCTCCCCGACGCGCCGCACGGCTGGGACCTCGGGCCGCGCTACCAGACCCGCTACGCCTTCGAGCGCATGCTCGACTTTTTCGACCGGCATCTCGCGCCGAGCGGAACTCCGCCGCGATGAGTCGTCAAAGGGGTCAGAGTCGTTTCGCCGAGTGGTTGAACGTGCGCTCAACGACTCTGACCCCTTTCGCTTTTGTGACTCCGGCTACGTCCACTTAAGCGTGTCGTCGGCAATGGGCAACGTGCGAATACGCTTCCCCGTCGCCGCAAAGATCGCGTTGCACACCGCGGGCGCAGCCGGCGGCAATGCCGGTTCACCAAGCCCCGTTGGCGGTGCCGACGACTTGATGAAATGCACATCGACCACCGGCGGCGCATGCTGCATGCGCAGCATCGGATACTTGTTGAAGTTCGTCTGCGCCGCCGCACCGCGCTCGATGGTCACCTTCTGAAACCACGCCGCGCTGATGCCATCGAGCATCGAGCCCTGCACCTGCGCCTCGGCGCCGCTCGCGTTCACAATCGTGCCAGCATCAACGGCGGCGGTGAGCTTCTTGATCGTCAGTTCGCCCGCTTTGCTCACGGCCACGTCGGCTACAATCGCAGTGTACGCACTGTTCGCAAAGCATATAGCGAACCCCTGCCCCTCTCCGCGCGGATGTGTTTTGCCCCAGTTCGCCTTCTCGGCGGCGAGCTTCAACACCGCCGTCATCTTGCCGGCGTCAAAACGCGGCGATGCCGGCACAGTGGCGAGCATGTCGAGCGTAAACGCGAGCGGTTCCTTGCCGGCCGCGTGCGCGAGTTCATCCATGAAGCACTGCGTCGCCCACACGTTGCCGTTGTCACCAGGCGCACGCCAAAAACCTGTGGGAATGCCACCGCGCAGTTTGCTCGACCGCACCGTCGACCCCGGAATGGCATTGAACGGGAAACCGGTAGCCGACATGTCGCCCGGTCCGCCCTGCATCTTCACGAACTCGTCGTTCAGCGCGACGACTTTCCCTGTGCTATCGAGCCCCGCCGAGAAAAAGTGCCATCCGTTGGAGCGATAGTTGTCGTGCGCAAAATCCTGTTCGCGCGTCCACGTCAGTTTGATGGGTGTGCCCGCCAGTCGCTTCGCGATTGCCGCCGCTTCGAGGGAAAACTCGTTGCTGCCGCGTCGACCAAAGCCGCCACCCAATCGCGTGATGTGCACCTTCACATCTTTCGCGGCGATCCCCAGCCCCTTTGTAACCAAGCCCTGTCCCGTGGCCGGAATTTGTGTGGGCGTCCACATCTCCATCACACCATCCTTGAACCACGCGGTGCAGTTCTGCGGTTCGAGCGTAGCGTGCGCGAGAAACGGATAGTGGTACACCGCTTCGACCGCCTTCGCGCCAGACGGTAGTGAAGCCGGCCCGTTGGCCTTGGCCAGCGTTACCGCTTGCGCAGCCATGTCCGCGCTACTCTGCGACAGCTGCGCTCCTTCGTTCCACTGCACCTTGAGCGCCTTCGTCGCGCTGAACGCATTCCACGTGGAGTCCGCGACTACGGCCACACCCGACGGCAGCCCCGCAATGCCGCTCAGCACGAACGCATCGCGCACGCCGGGTTTGGCTTTCACTTCATCGAGGTTCGCGCTCCCCACTTCACCACCGAACACCGGACACTTGGTATACGTCGCGTAGAGCATACCCGGCAGCTTCACATCAATGCCAAAGAGCGGCACACCCTTCACGATCTGTCTGTTGTCGACGCCCGCAACTCGGGTGCCGAGCAACTTGAACGTGCTCGGATCCTTGAGCGTCAGGTTGGCGGGAGGCTGCAGCTGCGCGGCCTTGGTGGCGAGGGCGCCATACGATGCCTTTCGGTTCGATGCCGCGTGCATCACCATACCGTCTGCGGTGGTACACTCGCTCGCATTCACCTTCCACTCTTGCGCCGCAGCTTCCACGAGCACGGCCCGTGCAGCAGCGCCGGCACGACGCATCGCCATATAGTTGGCCACCGTACTTCCGCTCCCCACGCTGAACTGACGACCATACGCCGGATTCAAGTCGCCCTGCACGACGGTCACCTGCTCCCATTTCACGTCGAGCTCTTCGGCGATGATCATGGGGAGCGACGTCTTGATGCCTTGCCCCATCTCCGAGTTGGGCGCGACGAGCGTGACAGCGCCGCTCGGCGCGATGCTCACGAACACGTTCGGGGCAAAGTCCGCAGCAGGTGCGAGCGCCGCCGTACTCGAGGCCATCGCCTCTGCGGTATCCAGCGCACTCGCGACCATCAACCCGCCGCCCACCAGCCCACTGATCTTGATGAACTGGCGTCGATCAATCTGTTGGTGACTCATTCGCGCTTCCCGCTGGCTGGAGTGGAGGTCGCAGCCAACTCGGCGGCGCGCTTGATGCCGGCACGAATGCGCGTGTACGACGCGCAGCGGCACACGTTTCTCGCCATGGCCGTGTCGATATCGGCGTCGGTTGGACGCGGCTTGGCCTTGAGCAAAGCCGCCGCCGCCAGAATCTGTCCGCCCTGACAGTAGCCGCACTGCGGCACATCGAGTTCGCACCACGCATCTTGCAGCGCGCGCGCCTGCGGCGTGTCGATGCCTTCAATCGTGGTCACAGCCGCCGAGCCCACGGTGGAGATAGGCGTGCGACAGGATCGCGTGGGCACACCGTTCACGTGGACGGTACAGGCGCCGCATTGCGCGATACCGCAGCCGAACTTGGTGCCGGTGAGCTCCAGCGAATCGCGCAACACCCACAACAAGGGTGTGTCGGATTCCACCTCGACGCTCCGGGCCGTGCCGTTCACGTTGAGTGTGTACTTGCCCATATGCCGCTCCACGAAATCGTTTCGAGTGTTGCGCTTGCGCGTGGCTCCCGACAAACATGCCTCGCGGATCGGTTTTCCGCACGAATGCTCAGCGGACCACACACGCCTCGCGGCGCACGATTGGCTAAAGGTGGATGAAGGGGGCGTTGCGCGATGGCCGCAATTCATGCTAGTTCACACCCATGACTTTCGCCCGCATTGCCGCGCTCCCGTTTCAGGTGAGCGGTGAACACCAGGTAATTGCCAATGGCACGGTGACCACCACCGAAGAGCGTCGCCACGGCGTGGTGCGCCTCGAGGGGACCACCCTGACTGTGCAGTGGCGCGTCGAACGGGAAATTCAGAAGTTCGGTGTGGAGATTCGCACAGATGTCGAGCGCGATGGCATGCGTTCGGTCCCCGTGCGGGTGGATCAGCTGGGCGATGCACGCGTCAGGACGCGCGGACGCTGGTTTTGGCGCACGTGGGAGCTGGTGCTCACGGCGCGCGATCTCACGGCGTTCGATCCACTCGCCGGCAACGACGGCTTTGCGTTTGAACACCCGGCCGAACTGGTGTTGCCCGTGCGCAGCGCGGACGTCGAGCTGGCACGGGAGTTCGCCTCCGAGGTGGAGCTGGCGGTGGCCGAACTGGCCCTCAGCGCCGCCGAGCGCGCCGCGGTACCATCGCCAGATCCTGCGGCCGACGCTCTCCCTGCAGCACCGCCACCAGCGGCACACAAGGCGCTCGGCCCAAACTCAAGTTAAAGGTTAAAGGGGTCAGAGTCGTTTTTGCGGTTAAACGACTCTGACCCCTTTTTCTGCGGCCCAAACTGACTACCGCGTCGGCCGCACTTCCGGCTGCCCGCCTGGATGCCACACGGGACGCGGACCGTCGGACAGCAAACGCACGGCTTTGGCAGTCGCGCCGATGACCTGTGCCATATGCGCCACGTTCACCGCACCCACTTCGTCGCGCGGATCGTGATACGGCGTCGCGAGGTTGAAGCTGGAGAGCGAATGCGCCGGAATACCGATGCGCGCAAAGGCAGCGTTGTCGCTGCGGGTAAAGAAGCTCTGCCCCGGACGCGGATCGGCCACGAGCGGAATGCCGTTGTCGGCCAGCAGATCGCCCAGCGTGCTGCGCTCGTAGCCCGTGAGCCACGCTTTGCCAAAGCCACCCGCGAGAGAATCGGGATGCGCGATCATCTCGATGTTGAGATCCACCACCGTGTTCGCGAGCGGCAGCAGTGGATGCTGCAAATACCAGCGCGTACCAAAGCCACCGACCTCTTCGCCCGTGATGGACATGAAGAGAATCGTGCGCTTGGGACGCGGACCGTTGCGTAGCGCGCGCGCAATTTCGAGCAGCGCAATGTTCCCTGACGCGTCGTCGTCGGCACCATTGTTGATCGAGTCGCCGTTCACCGCGCGCCCTACACCAATGTGATCGTAGTGCGCGGTGACCAGCACCACTTCGTCGCGCAGCACCGGGTCGGTGCCGCGAATGACGCCGGCAATGTTCTGCGTGCGCAGTCGCTGATCGGCGGGCAGTGCATTCCACGCGTCCCACGATTCCACCGGCGCCGGCCGCACGCGCGCCGTCGGGTTGGGCCCCTGCGCCGTGCGCAGCGGAATGTGTTGCCGATACGTGCCCGAATCACCCGCCGGCAACAGACCCACCTCGCGATACTGCTGCTCGAGCCAGCGCGCCGCGCGCTCCATACCAGGAGAACCCGTGAGGCGCCCTTCCATGCTGTCGGCGGCCAGCGTGGCCAGACCGCGACGCACGCGTGTGGTATCGATACGATCGACCACGCGCGCCGCCGCACTGGTGCTCGCTGCCTGCTTGCCGCGCGGCGCCGACTCGGCGACCATGGCCAGCCACTGTCGCGACGGACTCACCGCCAACCGCGAAATGCCTTTCAGCGGCGCGTAGCTGAAGTTGGCGACGGTACGCCATGCGCTACGGCCGCTCCCACTCCCACGCGTCCACTGTAGCAACGTCGTCCCCTGCCCAGCCAGCATGGTGGTGCTGTCCACCCACGCCATATCTTCGGTGCCTTCGGGGAGCGCGACCAACGTATCGATGCGATTGGTGCTCACATCGAGACGCATCACCTGCCACGGCTGCGCGCCCTTTTGCACGAAGCTCACGAACCGCGTGCCGGGAATGCGGTGCAGCGACCTCCCAACCTCGCGCGCCAACGTCACCGCGCCGGGCTGCCCCGCACGCACCACCTGCAGCGTAGCGGGCGTGCCCAACACAAAGGTGACCCACGTGGAGTCGTTGGGCTGCGCGAAGTACCCCACCGGCTTGAGATCGGCAATGAGCACACTCGGCGCACCACCGTCGAGTGGCAAGCGCCACAACCGCTGCGTGGAGTCGGCCTCGACGCGAATCACGGCCACTGCAGCGGTATCGCCAAGAATGGGCGCCGCCGAGTATTCGCTTTCGGGGGTCGTGCGCTGCACGGGGCGCGT
>CANGXD010000092.1 GCA_947457545.1 Gemmatimonadaceae bacterium | reverse complement strand
GCCGTGAAGCGATAGCGTTTGGACGCGCGCAGCTGCGCATACCTGACCGCAGCCGGATACAGCAGCAGGACCGTTACGGCCACAATGGGAAATGTCTGCCAGAGCGGAAATCCGAAGCCGGCCGGCAGCCCGGTGATCTTCGCACGGAAGTCGAACGCCGAGAATGGGTTACCCTGCAACAGCGCCCACAGCAGCATCGCGCCGTGCAGAAGGTACAGATGCCCGATGTACATGAACATCGGGACCTGCCCCATGCGCCGCAGTGGCGCACTCCACGACGGCGTCGCGTCGTTCCACAGGGACAGCAGCACGAGCGCCGGACCAATCGTCATGCAGAGGAACGACAGCGACATCGGATACTTCGTCACGTTCAACAGCTGCATCACGTCGCTCATGGCGTTGCCCGCGTAGTTCGCCGGGGTCGGATCGCCGTAGAGGTTGCTGACACGCAGGACCAGAAAGAGCGCCATGAGCAATACGCCGCCGCGGAGCAGCCAGGCGCGACGCACGGCCGACGTTGCGCTACGCAGCCAGCGACCGAGGCCATCTCCCAGCAGCACAAGTCCGATCATGGGCAGCACAGGGTACGATGTGCGTACCGTGAGCTCCCCCCACAGCGGCATGATCTGGCGGTCATGCAGAATGGCCCAGCTCCAGTGCAGCCACGCCGGCGATACCGGATGCCAGCTGTCGAGCGCATTGTGTCCAAGTACGATGACGGCGCCGAGCGCGACGCGCACCGCGACGGGCACACGCTGAAGAAACCCGAGCACCATCATGCTGACACCAATGCCCCAGATCACCTGCGCGTAGCGCATCGGCCACACCAGCGAGAACGTCCACGCGAGGTGAATGACCGTGAACTCGAGCAGCACCAGCACCGCTCCGCGCGTGATGAGGTGCCATGACCAGGCACGGGGTTCGACGGTGGTGGTGTGCTGCAACCCCGCCGACACGCCAGCCAGCAACGTGAACACCGGGGCGCAAAAGTGCGTGAGCCAGCGCATCCAGAAGAGCAGCGGCGACACCGCGTCGAGCTGCATGGGATCGGTAACCCCCACACCGCCAGCGTACTCCCGCGCGTGGTCGATGATCATGATGACGATCACCAACCCGCGCAGTGCATCGATGCCGTCAAAGCGCTGACGGGTTGACGTCGCCGTCACTTACCGGTCGAGCGTCAGCGTGAGGAAGAGCGCGCGTCCCGAGGCGGGCGAGTGCAACGTCTGCGCACCGTCCCACCACACGTACTCCATGTAGCGGTTGAACAGATTGGTCACACCCAATCCCACGGCGGCCGCACGCCAGCGCCACGACACGTCGGTGTTGACGGTGTGCATGTCGCCCCACGTCCCGCGGTTGTTCTGCGGCGTGATCTCGTAGCGACCCTGCGCGTACGCCCACCCCGACAGCGTCAGCCCCACTTTGGGCGACCACTCGGCGCCGTACTTCGCCGTCCAACCCGGCACGTGATTGAGCAGGTTGCCCGCGATGGCGCTGTTGGTACGACCGGGTTCCACGAGCACCGCGCGCTGCGACGTCGCCGCCATCCAAAGCTGCACCGAACGCGGCAGCCGCAACGTGCTCTCGACGTCGACGCCGGTACGCTTGGTGCGCCCAACGTTCTCCGAGTCACCCGAATTATCGAAGCGCAGACGCACTTCGTCGGAGGCGCGCTGCTCCCAGTAGCCGGCGCGCAGCGTCCAACCGCTCAGCGGCTCGCTCACGATGCCGAGCTCGCCGCCGTTGTTCACCGACGCACGCAGCGGCGTGCGACCGTACGCGGCGATACCGCTGCCAATCTGGAATCCGCGCCCGTAGTTCGCGTAGGCACTGAGGCGCTCGTGCAACCGGACACCGGCACTCACCTTGGGCTGCGTGATGGTTCCGTAGTCGAGCACGGGCGTCGTGGTCACCGTCGGCAGGTTGTTGACGAACTCGCCGTCGAGGCGGTCGGCGCGAACACCGGCTGTGAGCGTGAGCCACGAGGTGGGCGCCGCACTGGCCTGCACGAACGCACCGCTGTTGTCGAGCGAGAAGTCGTAGTCACGCAGCGCAAGCTGGCGCGTGCGCTCCGTCGTGCGGTACCGGAACTGCTCGTTCTGCTGCTGCTGCACATCGGCGCCGCCCGTGAACACGAGCTGCTGCGCGGCAAAGCGCACCGGGCGCCAGGTGACATTGGCAATTGCACCCGTCTGTCGCTCGTCTTCGATGCGCTCCTGCTGCGCGCCGGCGGCCGTGAAGCGCACGAAGCGGATGCGATCGAAGCGCTGCGAGTACGCCTTGAGCGACCACGCGAGGGTGGACGTCTGCCGTACGTCGAGATGCACGCTGGCGTGATCACTTTCGACGCTGCCGCCATCGCTATTCGAGAATACCGGCGAGAAGGTCGGCGTCGCGCGCGACTGCGCCTCGGTCAGGTAGCCCGGCGCATCGGTATCGAGACGATGCGTGCGCGCGATGAGACCCACGCGCACACGAGCACTGTCGCTGGTATAGAACCACTTCCCTGACGCCGTCCACTTGTCGGACGCGGAGTTGTCGCGGTAGCCATCGCTGCGTCGTGCGCCGGCAAAGATCGTCTGCGAAAAGCCCGCACGCTCGAAGCCGCCGAGTACCTGCGCTTCCTGCGTCCCGAACGAGCCGCCCTGCACGCGCGACGTTACGAAGGTGCCGCGTGGCTGCGCTGTTTCGATGGACACGTTGCCCGCGAGGTTGAACAAGCCGAAGCGGGGATCGTTGGTGCCGCGCACGACGTCCATGCGCGCAATCTCGAGCGGGAAGATGGCGTTCATTTCACTGACGCCACTGTTGAGATTGGACGGAATGCCATCGATCAGCAGCTTCGTGCTCGCGATCTCGCTTTCCGTATTGAAGCCGCGAATGCCGATGTCGCCGGACACAATGCCCTGGTTGAACTCCGCGCGGTACACGCCCGGCACCTTGCGGAGCAGCTCTTGTGAGAACGCCACGTTTTCGCGCGCGATCTGATTGCCGGCGAGCACGGAGACCGCGCCAAGGAGCGCGTCGGCGCCGGGATGCAACGAGTTCGAGGTACCGGTCGCGCCAAGCACCTGCACGGGGGCAAGTTGACGCTGTGCCTTGAGGGAGAGGCGCAGGTCAGCGGCGCCCGCCCGGGCGACGAGTTCGAGGGTCACCGGAGCGAAGCCGACCGCCCGCACTTGTGCGGTGTAGCGACCGGCGCCGGGGACGGCGATGCTGAAGCGGCCGTCGGCGCCAGTCACCCCCGTTTCGGTACGCCCATTGGGGTCGCTCAGGGTGACCGACGCATTGGCAATGCCGTTTCCCGCCGCGCCGACCACCTGGCCGCGGACGACGAGCTGGCCGGGCGTAGACGTCGCGGCGGCCGATGCCTGCGCCGTTGCCCGCGTGGGGGTGAGTGGCGCGAAGGCGACCGCCGCCACGAGGGCGATCGGCCCGAGTCGGCGGGACGAAAAGGAGACTGGCGACGACGAATCGGACACGGTCGTGATGGGCTGAGGTGTGTTGATACTGCGAGCATCGTATCAACGCCGGTCCCACCTGTCCAATCCAGTTATTGGAAACTGGTTACTGTAAGGACAGTCTACCGTTGCTGTCGCGTCAGCGTCAGACGCTGAATCCCCCGCGTCCGCATCGGGACCACCCCTGCCGCGGCCGGTTCATCATCGATCGTGACGATTTCCTCTTCGAGCGTATCGCCACGGACCCGGAGGTGGGACACCAACAGCAGCTTCCCCACCTTGAACGACGACATCAGGACGTCCCCCAGCAGCGACGTCTTCAGAATGACCCCACCGCCCTCGTCCACATACAGCGATTCGGGCCCGCGGCCGCGGCACAGCCGGTAGTCCTTCACGCCGCGCACCGTATCGCGCTCCGTGTACGTGGTCTTCCACGGCACGCAGCTGCTGTCTGCCGCCGGGATCGCCCCGAGCTCCATCGTGACCAGCACCGTCGGCGCATTGGGGCGCAGCGGCAGGTTGATCAGCGTGCCCCTCCACACGCCCGCGATGCGTGGGGGCTGCTGTGCGGCAGCACTACGGGCACCGGACAGCGCAAGCACCAGCGCCGCCCCCTGCAACAATCGTCTGCCCATCGCGTAGGTTGGTACGAAGATGACCATGCCAGAAAATACCACGCCCGATGCGCTCCCGGCGTTCCGCTCGGCCCTGCGCGGCCAATACGACATTCAACGGGAACTGGGCCGCGGCGGCATGGGCATCGTGCTCCTCGCTCGCGACGAGCGACTCGACCGGTCGGTCGCGCTCAAGGTGCTCCCGCCGCATCTCGCCGAAGACGCCGACACGCGTGAACGATTTCTGCGCGAAGCCCGCATGGCCGCGCAGCTGTCGCACCCCAACATCGTACCGGTCTACCGCGCCGACGACATTGGCGGCTGCGCCTTCTTCGCCATGGGCTATGTCGACGGCGAAACGCTCGGCGACCGCATACGCGACCGCGGCACGCTCTCACCTGCCGACACCGTCCGTATTCTGCGCGAAGTCGCGTGGGCACTCGCCTACGCGCACGCGCGCGGCATCGTGCATCGCGATGTGAAGCCCGACAATATCCTGCTCGAGCGGCAGAGCAATCGCGCCATCGTCACCGACTTCGGCATTGCGCGCGCCGATTTCAATCCGGCGCTCACGCAGGACGGGCTCGTGCTCGGCACCGTGCACTACATGAGCCCAGAGCAGGCCAGTGGTGAAGCGCTCGACGGACGCAGCGATCTCTACGCGCTCGGCTGCATCGGCTTCCTCGCGCTGAGCGGTCGTTTGCCATTCGACGGGACGACACCACAGGGAGTACTCGTCGCGCACGCCACCAAGGAGCCGCCGGCATTGCGCTCGGTGGCGCCGGCTATTTCTCCGGCGTTGGCGGCCGTCATCGACCGCTGTTTGCGCAAGCGCGCCGACGAGCGGTTTGCTACCGGCGAAGCACTCGCCGATGCCCTCGGAAAGGCGCTCGAGACGATCGAGCACGATGCGCGCAGCCAGGCGGGTGCCGTCGTGCTATCGAGTGAATCAGCGATGGCCGTGTGGCGTCGTGCCGCCGAGTTGCAGGCCGAAGCGGCATCGCGTCTCGAAACGCGCATTCGCACCAACGATACACGCGCGCTCGCCGCCGGCAACGATGGCGCGGCCGCCGCGAGCGATGCGCCCACTGACGCGTTCAGTCTCAAGGACGTCGAAGCGGCCGCCGTGGAAGCGGGAATTTCGCAACGCTATGTCGCGCTCGCGGTCGACGAATTGCGCAGCAAGCCCGTGGGGCAAATGGCAGCAGGCGAGTTGTCGCCATTTGCGGAGCGACTCAGCACACGCGTGTTCGGCACAGCACAACGCACCATTTCCGTGTCACGCATTTTCCGCGCGCCCCCGCGCACAGTACTACCGGCGCTGGGGCGATCGCTGCAGGCCGCGCCGTGGCTGTTGTCGCTCAAGGAAACGCTCGGCGGCCACCCGCTCGACGGTGGCGTGCTCGTGTTCAGCATCGCCGACATGGTGTCCGGCAACTACAAATGGACATGGACGCGCTACGGGCTGTACGTGCCGGAGATTCGCGTGACCCTGTCGGCGGTGCCCGGTGATTCGCGCGCCTGCGAGGTGACCATGACCGTTGACCTGCGGAAGGGGCTCAAGCCCAACCTGTGGGGCTACGGCATTATCGCTGGGACGTTCGGCGCAGGAGGCGCCGCGATTGGCGCCGCGGTCGGCAAGGTGGCCATGGCACTCGCAGGCGCCGCGCTGGGGGGCCCGGCGCTCGCTGGCGCGGTGGTCGTTGGCGTTGGGGTGCTGGCAAGTGCGGGCCCGTTGTACCGCTGGGAGATTCGCAAAGCGATCAAGGAAATGGAGGACGCCCTCACCGCCATCGACGCCTCCATGCGCGCCTTCGACATCTTCGGCGAGGCGCCACCACCACCGCCGCCGCCCCCGGCGTCCGGCGGCGACCTTTTCTTCTAACCACGGATAGACATTATCTCAGTGGTGAGTTATAATACAGTGACTCCAACCTGAGGTCTGTATGTCCATCCGTCCGGTCAAGCGTATCGTCACGGCCCAACCCACCATGGAAGGGGCCGGTGTGCACCTGCATCGCGGCTTCGGCTTTGGCGAAACCGCCGAGACCGACCCGTTTCTGCTTTTCGACGATTTCCGCGGCGACACGCCGGCGCACTACCAGAACGGCTTTCCGTGGCATCCGCATCGCGGCATCGAGACGATCACCTACGTCCTCGCCGGAAACGTCGAGCACGCCGACTCGCTGGGCAATCGCGGCATGTTGGGCGCCGGCGACGTGCAGTGGATGACCGCCGGCAGCGGCATCATTCACCACGAAATGCCGCACGGCGATCCGCAGGGACGCATGCACGGCTTCCAGCTGTGGGCCAACCTGCCCTCGGCGCAGAAAATGGTCGCGCCGCGCTACCAGGATGTGCAGTCGAAGGAAATCGCCGAGATCATCGACGACGACGGTACGACGGTGCGCGTGATCTGTGGTGAGTTCTGGGGCAAGCGCGGCCCGGTGGATGGCATCGCGGCCGACCCCTGTTATCTCGATGTGTTCGTCCCCGCGGGGGTGAAGAAGTCGCTGCCCGTCGACGCCTACCGCAGCACCTTCGCCTACATCTTCGAGGGGAGCGGTAACTTCCGCCACGCCTCCGACCCCATGGGCGTGCTCACGGAGCGCACCGCGGGCAACGATGATGATCTCGTGCGCACCATGTCGGGCAATCGGTCGCTTATCTTTTTCGACACCGGCGACGAGGTAGTCGTGCGTGCCGGCAACCAAGGCATTCGATTCCTGCTCGTCAGTGGTGCCCCGATCAAGGAACCGGTGGCGTGGTACGGCCCCATCGTGATGAACACCCAAGCCGAGCTCCAGACGGCGGTGCGCGAACTGCGCGAGGGGACGTTCATCAAGCATTGAACGTTCAGCGCAGACGAACATGACGGCTGGCAAGACGACGTGGACGATGGTGACGAAGTGGGGGCGGGGCGCACTGTGCCTCGCCCTCGTGCCGTGTGTCCTGGCGGCGCAGCCCGCACAAACCACGTCGGCGCCCGCGACGAATGCAGCGGCCAAGCCCGCCGCGCCGCCGCCCAAGAAGAAGAAGGTGGAGTTCACCGGCTCGTTGGGCTTTTCACAAACCAACGGTAACGCCGACGCGATGGCGGCGAACGTGACCAACAAGGTCCGGTACACGTTTGCGGGCTGGAGTCTTCAGCAGGACCTCGCGTTCTTCTACGGCGAAGCGAATGCGAAGGTCAACACGAACTTCTGGAATGGCGGCGTGCGCGGTGAACGCGTCGTCGCCGAGCGCGTCTCACTGTTCGTCGCGTCGCGCTACGATCGCAACGTCGTGCAAGGCGTCGAGAACCGCTTCCAGCAGGGCTTTGGCGTGACGGTCCGAGCGCTCGATGATCGTGCCAACCGCCTCAACGTCGCCCTCGGCGGCTCCGTCTTCTCACAGCAACTCACACCGGGCAGCGTCGCGAAGGTCTCGCGCGCCTTCCCCGCCGCGCGCGCCGCCGTGGACTATCGCCGGAAGCTCACCGATCTCGCGTACGTCCAGCAAAGCGCCGAGTACCTGCCGGCCATCGGGGACACGGCGAGCTCGTACTTCGTGAATACCGAAAGCGCCGTCGTGGCCCCGCTCTCCAAGAGCATCGGCCTCAAGGTGGGCTACGTCATCCGCTACAACAGCGAGCCCCCGATCAGGAACAGCATCCAACTTCGGCCGATGGACACGTTCTTTTCGTCGGGGCTGACGGTCACGTTCTGAGCGGCCACGCGGCTCGCCCCGAGTTCTGTCTCTGGGGTCAGTCTCTCAGTTCTGAGTACTGAGCGTCAGAGCGAGAATCGAGAGGTCGAGAGTCCCGAGGCCAGCCCGGATCGGCGTGAGAGTCGAGTAACGCAGCGGTGAGAGGCGAGGACCCGCAGTTCGGGAAACCGCCACCGCAGGTCCTGTCCTCTCGCTGCTGCGTTACTCGACTCTCACGCCGATCCGGGCTGGCCTCTCGACCTCTCGACCTCTCGACTCTCCCTCTCAACTCTCCCGCGCATATCTCAAGCGGTACCGAGCGGACTCGCCTCGCGCACCGTACATTTTCGCCCCTGTTCTCTGCCTCTCACGCTGTCATCTCACGGAAGGCGATATGGGGAAGGAAGCTGGCGATCATGCGGGTCCCGGGCGTCCCGCGTCGCCGAGTCGTCGGGCGCTCGTGCAATCGGGCGGGCTGTTGGCCGGTGCCGCACTCACGGCGCCACTCGTGCGCGCCTTTGCGCAGCAAGCCGCGATGCCGGACCCTACGCGGGTTCCGGGCGCGCCGAGTGACTCGTTGGGGACGCGCTCGCCATTCGAGCATCCGCGCCTATCGCCCGTTGGCGTGGTGCAGGGTTCCTCGTGGACACCGCATCATCAGTTGCATGGCACCGTCACGCCGTCGGAGCTGCACTTCCAGCGGCACCACAACGGCATTCCCGCGATTGACCCCGCAACGTATACGCTCACACTACACGGGCTCGTGGAGCGTCCGCTCACCTTCACGCTCGACGAACTCAAGCGCTTTCCGTCGGTGACGCGCACGTACTTCATCGAGTGCTCGGGAAACGGTGGGCGTGCGTGGAACAACCCCAAGCCCGAGATGTCGCCGCAGGTGGTGGACGGGCTCACGAGTAACACCGAGTGGACCGGTGTACCCGTCGCCACACTGCTGCGCGCCGTGGGCGCCAAGAGCAGCGGCAAGTGGGTACTCGCCGAAGGTGGTGATGCCGCGGTCATGACGCGCAGCGTGCCAATCGAAAAGATGTTGCGTGATGCCTTGATCGTGTACGCGCAGAACGGCGAAGCGCTGCGCCCCGGCAATGGCTATCCCGCGCGATTGCTGCTGCCGGGGTGGGAGGGGAACATGTGCGTGAAGTGGCTGCGTCGTCTCGAGGTCATCGACGAACCGGTCATGTCGCGCGAAGAAACCTCCAAGTACACCGATCCACTGCCCGACGGAACGTCGCGGCAATTCAGCTTCGTCATGGACGTCAAGTCGGTCATCACATCGCCCTCGTATCCCGGTGTGCTCGCCGAACGCGGATGGCACGCCATTCGTGGTATTGCGTGGAGTGGCCGTGGTACGGTCTCGCGTGTCGATGTCAGTACCGATGGCGGCCGCACGTGGCATCCGGCGTCACTGCCTGCGGGCGCGACGCCACTCGCGCACACGCGCTTCGAGTACATGTGGCAATGGAACGGCAAACCCGCGCGACTCCTCAGTCGCGCGACGGATCAGAGCGGCGCGGTGCAACCGACCGTCGACGAGTTTCGCAAAGTGCGCGGTGATGCCCCTGGCTACCACTTCACGGCCATCCGTTCCTGGGATGTTGCTGCGGATGGTACCGTCACCTTTGGAGGCTGAGCATGACATCCGCATTTAACGTTCGTGCTCGTCATGGCGCTCGCCTTGCTGCAGTGCTGATGCTCGCCGCCTGTGCACCAGCGGACTCGACCCCCGACGCCGCCTACGGAATGGGGCGCACGCCAGATGCCACGACGCTGGCCGCTATGGACCGTGATGTCGATCCGCGTGGACACGGCCTGCCCGACGGCGAAGGAAACGTGCAACAAGGCGCCGCGGTATACGCCGCGCAGTGTGCATCATGTCATGGGGCGCGCGGCGAAGGGATCTCGCCATCGCCCGCACTGGTCGGCACCAAGCCGGCGGCCGGTCACGTGTTTGCGCGCGACAACAAGGCGCCGCGTACCATTGGCAACTACTGGCCCTACGCGACGACCGTCTTCGATTATGTGCAGCGGGCCATGCCGCTCACGGCGCCCGGCACACTGTCCGCGAATGACACGTACAGTGTGGTCGCGTATCTGCTGCACGAAAACGGCATTGTTCCGGCTGCGGCCGTCATGAACGCCACCACCCTTCCCGCGGTCCGTATGCCCGCCACGCGCTTTTTCGTGCGCGATGATCGTACCGGCGGTCGGGTGTTCCGGTAAGCGTTCGATCAGCACTCGTTCACTCCTCCCCTCATTCACAGCACATGATGTTTCGCCCGACGACCATCGCGTTCGTCAGCGCGCTCTGCCTCGGCACCACCTCGGCCGCAGCACAGGACGCACCCAAGAAGAACCTTGAGATTTCCGGAACGGCCGGGTTCGCGCAAACGAGCGGCAACGCGAGCGCGGTGAGCACCAACTTCGGCAACAAGCTCAAGTACACGGCCAAAGGCTGGATTCTCAACGAAGACCTGTCGTTCTTCTACGGAGAGGCGAACGACAAGGTCAACGCGAACTTCTGGAACGGTGGCCTGCGCGCCGAACGACAGATCGTCCCGCGGCTTGGGGTGTTCTTCGCCACGCGCTTCGACCGAAACGTGCTGCAGGGCATTGCCAGCCGCTTCGAAGAAGGCTTCGGTCTCGACGCCAAGCTCATCGTCGAGAAGCGCACACAGCTCTCGCTTCAGCTCGGCGCGTCTGCGTTTCAGCAGCAGCTGACGCCGGGGTCGACCGCGAGCATCAAGCGCAGCTACCCCGCCGCGCGCGCCGGTCTCGACTTCAAGCATTTGCTCTCCGACGCCGCGTTCGTGCAGCAAACCGCGGAATGGCTGCCGAACCTGTCCGATACCGAGTCCTATCTCCTCAACACGGAGTCCGCCTTGGTTGCCCCGATCTCCAAGCGGCTCAGCGTGAAGCTCAGCTACGTCGTGCGCTACAACTCGACGCCGCCGGTGCGCAACGGGGTGTCGCTCAAGACGACGGACACGTTCTTTTCGTCGGGGTTGACGCTTTCCTACTGACTCGGGTACTGCGGTCTGGGTCGGGGTTTGCTCCGGCGACTAACTGGCCGACGGATCTAGCCCTCAGGGAATAGAAAGCAAGAGCACAGAAAAAAGCGCGGTTCGCTCGGCACGAAACAACGGGTTGTTGTTCCCCGTGGACGGTACCGCGCTTTCCCCTGTGCTCTTGCTTTCTTCATCCTGAGGGCTAGATCCGTCGGCCAGTAAATCGCCGGACCAGCCACCCGTTGTTTCAAAGTCGCCGGACCAGCCACCCGTTGTGTAGACGGAACTGTCACCGCCGTCCGGTATTCTATTGGCATGCTCCTCCGCACCACCGACCGCGGGCTCTATTGCGAGGCCGGCGACTTCTACATCGACCCCTGGTCACCCGTGCCGCGTGCCGTCGTCACGCATGCGCACGGTGACCACCTCACGTGGGGCTGCGACGCGTACCTCGTAAGCCACGAGGGGGCCGCCGTCTCGCGCGAGCGGCTCGGCAGCTGGGCCGCCGGACTCGAGTCGATCGCCTACGGCGAAACGCGCGTCATCAACGGTGTTGCCGTCTCCCTGCACCCCGCCGGCCATATTCTGGGCTCGGCGCAGGTCCGCCTCGAGTACCGCGGCGAGGTGTGGGTCGTTTCTGGCGATTACAAAACCGATCCGGATCCTACCTGCACGGCGTGGGAACCGGTGCGCTGCCACACGTTCATTACCGAAAGCACCTTCGGCCTCCCCATCTACCGGTGGCCGTCGCAACAAGACGTATTTGCCGACATCAACGCCTGGTGGCGCACCAACGCCAGCAACGGCCAAGTGTCGTTGCTCTGCGCCTATGCACTCGGCAAAGCACAGCGACTCATCGCCGGCCTCGACGATAGCACCGGCCCCATCCTCACACACGGCGCCGTCGAGCGGATGACGCTGCGCTACCGCGAGGCGGGTATCGTACTGCCGCCCACCCGCCACGCCAGCGATGCGCTGCGCGACAAGTCCATCGCCGGCGCCATCCTCGTGGCACCGCCCAGCGTGACCGGCTCGACATGGCTGCGCCGATTCGGCGAGGTGCGCACCGCCTTTGCCAGCGGCTGGATGCGCGTGCGCGGCGCGCGACGTCGGCGCGGTGTCGATGCGGGCTTCACACTCAGTGATCATGTGGACTGGCCACAGCTGCTGAGCGCGGTGCATGCGACCGGCGCCGAACGCGTGTGGGTCACCCACGGCTTCACCGGCCCCGTCGTACGCTGGCTCACCGAACACGGACTCGACGCGCGCGCCATCGCCACGCGGTGGGAAGGCGAGCGTGATGACGCCGCGGTCGACGCGACCGACGCCGACACCGCGAGCGACAGCGCCGTTGTCGACGACGTCACGCGAGGCGATCTGCCATGAGGCACCTCGCCGCGTTGTACGACGCCATCGACGCGAGCACCGCGACAAGCAGCAAGGTGGCGGCGCTCGTGGAGTATTTCGCGCACGCGGCTCCAGCAGATGCGGCGTGGAGCGTCGCGTTTCTTCTTGGGCGACGCCCGAAGCGGCTGGTCAAATCGGCCGACTTGCGTGCATGGGCCGCTGAGGCGGCGCAGGTCCCTGACTGGTTGTTCGAGGAGAGCTACGCGCAGACCGGAGATCTGGCCGAGGCCATCACGCTGCTGGTGCCCGAGCAGACGGCGCAGGAGACACCGCACGATGTTGCCTGGTGGGTCGAAGAACGTCTGTTGCCACTTTCGCGCATGGAACCCGCGCTGCAACGACAGTTGCTGCGAGACAGTTGGCACACACTCGGCGGTACGCAGCGCTTCGTCTTCAACAAGCTGCTCACCGGCGCCTTTCGCGTGGGCGTCTCCGACGGGCTCGTCGTGCGCGCGCTCGCGCAAGTCAGCGGCCTGACGGCCGAAACCATCGCCCACCGGCTCATGGGGCAATGGGAGCCAACCGCACCGTGGTACACGCAGCTCGTGGGCACACAAACAACCGACGCCGACTGGAGTCGCCCGTATCCGTTTTTCCTGGCGTATCCGCTCGAGCAACCTCCAGAATCGCTGGGCACTACCAGCGATTGGCAGGTGGAGTGGAAGTGGGATGGCATTCGCTGCCAGCTGGTGCGACGCCGCGGTCGCACCTTCTTGTGGAGCCGCGGGGAAGAACTGTTGGCCGGACGATTCCCCGAGGTCGAGGCGTGCGCCGAGTGGCTCCCCGACGGCACAGTGCTCGACGGAGAACTGCTCGCGTGGCGAGACGAGTTGCCCTTGCCGTTCAGTGAGCTGCAAAAGCGCATCAATCGCAAAACGGTGGGCAAGAAGTTGCTGGCCGATGTACCGTGCCGGCTACTCGTCTACGATTGCCTCGAACACAACGGTCACGATGTGCGCAGCGAGTCCATGATATCGAGACGCGCACACGCCGAGGCGTTGGTAACGCCGCTTCCCGGCGGTGCCACCATTGGTCTGTCACCCGTCGTGCACGCCGACCACTGGGACATGGTTGCCGCTGCCCGCGACAAGGCGCGCGAAACCCGGAGCGAGGGGCTCATGCTCAAGCGCCGCAGCTCGCCGTATGGTGTGGGGCGCAAAGTGGGCGACTGGTACAAGTGGAAGGTCAACCCACTCACGGTCGACGCCGTGCTGGTATACGCACAAGCCGGTCACGGCCGCCGCGCGGGATTGTATACCGACTATACCTTCGCCATTTGGGACGGCGAGGCACTCGTCCCGTTCGCCAAAGCCTACAGCGGCCTTACAGACGCCGAGATCCGACAGGTCGATCGGTTCATCCGTGCCAACACCGTCGAGAAGTTCGGCCCGGTGCGCACGGTCAAGCCCGAGCTGGTGTTCGAGCTGGCGTTCGAAGGCATTCAGCAGAGTACGCGACACAAGAGCGGTATTGCCGTGCGCTTCCCTCGTATTGCCCGCTGGCGGCAGGACAAACCGGCACGCGAGGCGGACAGCCTCGAAACGGTACGAGCGCTGCTGCATGCGTGAGCGCATCGAGCAATGGTTTGCATCACGTGGATGGTCGCCATTCGACTTTCAGCGCGAAGTATGGGATGCCTACGCACGCGGTGAGTCAGGACTCATTCACGCCGCCACCGGCACGGGCAAGACGTACGCAGCGTGGATGGGGCCAGTCATCGAGTCCCTTTCGGAACAACCCGATCGCCGCAAAGCGCGGCGCCGGGCCGATGCGCTCCCGCTGCGCGTGCTCTGGATTACGCCGTTGCGTGCGCTCGCTGCCGACACCGAACAGGCGCTCAAGCTCCCCATCGAGGAGCTCGGGTTACCGTGGTCGGTCGAGTCGCGCACCGGCGACACGTCGGCATCGCGTCGTGCACGGCAACGTGAGCAACTCCCCACAGCACTGGTCACCACGCCGGAGTCGTTGTCGCTGTTGCTCTGCCGCAAGGACAGCGCGGAAATCTTCCGCGATCTGCGCTGCGTCATTGTCGATGAGTGGCATGAGCTGCTGTCCACCAAGCGCGGCGCGCAGGTCGAGCTGGCGTTAGCGCGACTTCGGCGACTGTGCCCCGCATTGCGCACGTGGGGCGTATCGGCCACGCTGGGCAATCTCGAGGTCGCGGCGCAAACGCTGCTTGGGTACGACGATCGTGGCGCCGAAAACCCGCGCTGCCTCGTTCGTGGTATCGTGCCCAAGGATGTCGAAGTCGAAGCGATGGTCCCCGAAACCATGGATCGCTTTCCGTGGGCCGGGCATCTCAACACCAAGCTGTTGCCGCAGGTCATGGCGCGACTCGAGCAGGCGGAGAGCGCCATCGTGTTCACCAACACGCGCTCGCAATGCGAGATCTGGTTTCAGAGCATCATCGCCGCCAACCCCGCGTGGTTCGAGTTCACCGCCATTCACCACGGCTCGCTGTCGCGGTCGCAACGCGAAGATGTCGAAGATGGACTCAAGACGGGCCGCTATCGCATCGTCGTGGCCACGAGTTCGCTCGACCTTGGCGTCGACTTCGCTCCGGTCGACTTGGTCATGCAGGTAGGAAGCCCCAAAGGCGTCGCCCGACTGCTGCAGCGCGCCGGCCGGTCGGGACACTCGCCCGGCCGTGTCTCCCGCATTGTGTGTGTCCCCACCCACGCCTTCGAGCTGGTGGAAGTGGCTGCGGC
>CANGXD010000091.1 GCA_947457545.1 Gemmatimonadaceae bacterium | reverse complement strand
GAATCGCGTCGCCCTTCACATACTTGGAAGCACCGTCCATTGCGCCGTAGAAGTCGGCGGTGCGCGCAATCTCTTCGCGGCGGATGCGGGCGTCCTTTTCGTCGATGAGCCCCGCCGACAAGTCGGCGTCGATGGCCATCTGCTTGCCGGGCATGGCATCGAGGGTGAAGCGCGCTGCCACTTCGGCGATACGGCCGGCACCCTTGGTGATGACGATGAAGTTGATGCCGATCAGCATCAGGAAGATCACGATACCGACGGCGTAGTTGCCGCCGATGACGAACTGTCCGAACGCTTCGATGACCTTGCCCGCGTGCGCCTCGGTGAGAATGAGGCGCGTGGACGAGACGTTGAGGCCGATGCGGAACAGCGTGAGCAGCAACAGCAACGACGGGAAGCTGCTGAAATCGAGCGGGTTCGTGGTGTACAGCGCCACGAGCAGTACGACGAGCGACGAGCCGATGGAGGCGGCCAGAAACAGGTCGAGCAGCACCGGGGGCAACGGGACGACGATGAGCGCGAGAATCGTGACGACGACGAGCGCCAGCGCGATTTCCGCGTACTTGCCCTTGTTCAGGTCCGGCATGGGGAGCGCTGTGCTGGTCATGCGGCCGCCGTGCCGCGCCAGCCGGCGCCATAACGGTTACGCTGACGCATGACGAAGGCGAGCACTTCGGCGACCGCCAGGTACATCTCCACCGGAATCATGGTTCCCACTTTGGCGACTTTGATCATGGCACGGGCCAACGGTTTGTTCTCGATCACGGGGACGCCGTGCTGGAACGCGAGTTCCTTGATGCGCAACGCGATCTTGCGTTCGCCGAGCGCCACGATGTACGGCGCGGGCGCGACACTGGGGTCGTACTTGATGGCGATCGCGATGTGGACCGGGTTCACGATCACCACATCGGCGGTCTTCACGTTGGCGAACATCGCGCGACGGATGCGCTCACGCGCGAGTGAACGGCGGCGTCCCTTTACTTCGGCGTTGCCTTCCTGCGACTTGCTTTCGTCCTTCACTTCCTGCTTGGTCATCTTCAGGTCTTCGTGCGTCTTCCAACGCTGAAACCCATAGTCCGCGACCGCGAGCACGACGAACATCATGCCGGCATTCTTGAGCAGCGCGTAGCCGTACTTCTGCATGAGCTGCATGAGCGCCATCGGCGAGCTGTTCAGTGCGAGTCCCTGTACGTCGGGCCACGCGTCGGAGAGCGTCGCGTACACCGCGTAGCTCACGATGAACATCTTCAGCAGCGACTTGGCGAGGTCGACATACGGCTGCGGGCCGAAAAACTTCCCCACGTTCGAGATCGGGTTCATGCGCTCGAACTTCGGTGCGAGCGGCTGCGTGGTGACCAGTCCACCGGTCTCCATGGCCTGCACGCCAATCGCGATCACCGACAGCGCGGCCATGGAGCCGACGATGGCGACCATCATGCGGAAGCTCATGACCTGCAGATACGAGATCAGGCCGGCGCCTTCGTGCGAGGTATCGGCCGCCTGCGCGAGCGTGCCCCCCATGGTGTCCATGAGGAAACGCCACAGCGGCGGCCACGCGAACGAGAAGACCATGAGCGAGCCGAGCAGGAACGCGGCGGTGACGAACTCGGGGCTCTTCGCGATGTTGCCCTTCTCGCGTGCTTCCTCGAGCTTTTTACTAGTAGGTTCCTCTGTTTTTTCGCCGGAGTCGTTGTCAGCCATGATCAGCGCCTCCCCGCCGGTTCAGGGGCCAACTGCGCCGCCCGAACAAAGGATTCCACCGTCGTGCTGTAGCTGGACTGCCAATCGCCGAGCACCTGAACGACGAGGCCGAGCGAACCGGCAAACGTGATGAGGCCCACGCCGATCTGCAGCGGAAAGGCCAGACTCATGATCTGGAGCTGCGGCGCTGCGCGGCCGAGGATGGCCAGCGCGAGGTTCGTGAGGAGCACCGCAGCAATCACGGGAGACGCGAACTGCAAACCGCTCGCGAAGACGGTGCTGCCGGCTTTGACGAGCGGCATGAACCCGAGATCGAGCGCGATCGGTGCGCCGAGCGGCAGTACCGCGAAGCTGCGCGCGACGGCTTGCAGCATGATGATGTGGCCGCCGGCCATGAGCAGCAGCGTGAGCATCATGAGCTGCATGAACGACGACAGCAGCGCGGTTTGCGTGTTGTTGATCGGATCGAAGATCGCGGCGCCGGAGAGACCGATCGTGTTGGTCGCGAGTTCACCGGCAAACTCGGCACCGGCGACGACCAGCGCGGCCGCGAAGCCGAGGGCGAAGCCGATCGCCGTTTCGGTGAGGAACGTGGCGGGCGTAATGGCGAGCTGCGTGCGGTCGGCGCTTTCAAGCGCGCCCGGGAGCAGCATGACGGCGAAGATGACGAGCAGTGCGGTGCGCAGGCGCATCGGCACGGACTTCGCGGACCAGGCGGGCGCCACCAGCAACAACCCGCCCACGCGCAGCGCCGTCAGCACGAAGGCTGCAGCGACGCCGGGAGCGAAGAAGTCGGGGAGCCCGAAGATCAGCGAGTTCACGGGAGCGAGGCCGGTGTGGAGCGTTCGCTCAGGCGACCATCGCGGGAATGCCGCGAAGGATCTGGGTGGTGAACTTGATCAGGATCTGCAGGAGCCAGGGCATGCCGACGATGAAGGCGCCACCGACGAGCACGAGCTTGGGGACGAAGACCAGCGTCTGCTCCTGGATCTGCGTGACCGACTGGAAGATCGCGATGACCAGACCGACCCCGAGCGCAATGAGCAGCAGGGGCGCGGCGATCATGAGGGCGGTCATGATCGCGTCGCGGGAAAGGTCGATGACGAGCTGATGAGTCACGGTCTTGGGCTTCAGGAATTGAGTGATGCTGCCGACACCGCTTAAAGCAGGGTTGGTGCCACAATGCTCGAGTCGGCTTATGGCTCGGTAAGTCATTCAATAGCAATGGTTTAAATGTTTAGCTCCGAGCCGTCCGCTCACGGGAGCTTCGGGAGCGGGCGGCAAAACATGCCGAGCCAAGTTGTGCGAGCTGGGTCACAGAACTCTCGGGCGGCAAATGCTGCACGACAGGTCGTTATGACCGAAAAGGAGGACCCGCCAATGCGAAACGGGCCAACCAGAGCAAGCGCCCCGGTCAGCCCGTGTTCGATGTCAGCGACAGATCCCCCCGGACCGCCTCTGACTCCCACAATCACGTCCCCCTACTTGAAGCTCTGCACCAGGCTCGTAATGGTGAGGCTCCATCCATCGACCAGCACGAACAACAGCAGTTTGAATGGCAAGGAAATCATGGCCGGTGGCAGCATGAACATGCCCATACTCATGAGCACACTCGCGACGACGGTGTCGATGATGATGAACGGCAGGTAGATCGCGAAGCCGATCTGAAATGCCGTACGCAGCTCGCTCGCGACGAACGCGGACATGAGCACATGCAGTGGCACATCATCGACCGTCGCTGGGCGCGGCATGCGACTGAGTTCGACGAACGCCTTCACATCCGATTCGCGCGTTTGCCGCAGCATGAATTCACGCATCGGCTTCACGCCTTCCTTCATCATGTCGACCTGCGTGATCTGACCGTCCAGCCATGGCGTGATGGCGGTGCGATTCATTTCGGCGAGCGTGGGGCCCATGACGAACCCCGTGAGCAACAGCGCCATTGCCGCGAGCAGCTGCCCTGGCGGCGCGCTCTGGGTGCCCATGGCCTGCTTGAGGAACTGCAGCACGATCAGGATGCGGGTGAAGCCCGTCATCATGAGGATGAGCGTGGGGAGCAGCGTGAGCAGCCCCATCATCACCACGATGCCTACGGTGCCGTTGAGGCGGAGGCCACCGTCTTCGCCATTCCCTCCCAGCTTCACGTCCATCTGCGGCATCATGCGCATGATGGCATCGTCGGCGGCAATCGGGGCAGGGCTCGCGGCCTGCGCGTTGCGCGAGTCCTTGGCCGAGTCGACGACCATGGCGTTGGTCGGACGCTTGGCGGCCGCCGCCTGCGCGGTGAGATCGGCGCCATTGCCGGGCCGCGGTGCGCGCGGCGGGACAGGGGCGCCCTTGTTGATGATCGGCGTCTGACGACCCACCGTGATGGGCGCGAGCGGCGGCAGATCGAGCTTGGGCAGGTCAATGACGACCGGCGTCTGCGCGGCGTTGGCCGGCGTGGTCGGTGTGGCGGCGGGCGTCGCCGTCGTCGCGGGCTGGGTGCGCTGTGCGGCGGGCTGAGCGACAGGCGGCGATGCTGGCGGCGCTGCCTGTGCGGAGAGCGACGATGCTCCCGCCAGCATGATGAATCCAGCGAAGGCCGCGAGCCGCGTGGCACCGCTCAGCGAGACGCCAAGCATGCTGCGGAAGTCTCCGTCCTGCGGGGCGGCAGTGCGCCGGGTGGCAGCCGAATAGGTGACCGGCGCGCCATGGCTCGTCGTGATCGGCGCCGTGAGAAAGCCGGGAATTTCCGAACGTTCGTTGAGCGTGAACGGAACCACCTGCACGGCGGGCGCCGCGGGCGCTCCTGCCGGCAGGCTGACATGAGTATCGACGACGTCGTCGGCGGTGTCAGTCGGTGACGCCGACTGCGCGACGGCTTTGCCCAGCATCGCACCGAACTTGCCCGAGAGCGACGCGCCGGAGAACGATGGCGAGAGTGCGGCAATCGCCGCCATGGCTTCCGCACTCGACGCCTGCGGCTGCGCGACGGTGCTGCTGGCGATCACGCGCTGCCGATCAGCTTCGTCCAGTTCGAAGAGCGTCGTTACCGCGCCATCGCTCACCGAGAGCGCCACGACCTTCTCGCCGACGCGCACGACGGTCAAGCCTGCCTTGGGGCCAAGCGGCACGCGCTGCACGACCTCGACGGCCACGCGGCTCTTCGCACCCAATGCGCCCGCACCCCAACGCTTGAGTGCCCACAGGCACACGGCGCCAAGTCCGAGAACAAATGCGAGGGCAGCAACCACCCCAAGTCCGGCGATCAACATGATAGCGTCTCAGTAGCTCAGGTCGTGGGCGGCACGTAATCGGTCATCGTGCAGCTCACGCGGCGTTCGCCGAACCGGCGGCGCCGGGGTTGGCCAGCACGCGCGTGATCCGCACGCCGAAGTGTTCGCCCAGCACCACCACTTCACCTTCGGCGAAGCGACGCTCGCCGACATAGATCTCAATCGGCTCACCCGCGAGGCGGTCGAGCTGAATCACCGAGCCACGCCCGAGGCGCAGCAGTTCCTGCACCATCATGCTCGTGCGACCGAGCTCGATGGAAACCGGCAGCGTCAGATCGAGCAGCATGCCGATGGGGACTTCGGTGTTGCCGAGCATCGTCTGCTCGAAGTCGGTCAGCTGCGGCGCGCGAACCGCCGGAGCGGCCGCCGGTGCGGCCCCCGCTTCTTCCATGAGCGAAGAGATCGGTTGTCCGGCCGCTTTGGCGGCCTGGGCGCTGGCTACCAGGGCATCAATTTCAGCGGGATTCATGAGCGCGGAAGGTCAGGAGTCGAAGCAGTGGAAGGGAGCGCGTCAACGATGCGCACCGCGAGATTGCCGTTCACGCGTCCCGCGTGACCGATGAAGCGTTCCTGCGAACCGGCGCGCACGATGACGCGCGCGTCCTTCGGAATGCCGGTGGGGATGATCGTGCCCTCGACGATCTGCGCGATGTCGCGCATGGAGAGCGCAAAATCCGGGAGCCGTGCCGTGAGCGGGACTTTCGTCGCGCGAAGCGCGGCTTCGCTGCGCATGCGCGTCTGCTCGCGCTCCTGCTCGTTGGTGGCGAGCATCGCCATACGCTGCTGGCCGCTCGACGTGAAGAACTTGTCGAGCACGGAGAACGGAAGGCAGAGGAGCACCAGGCTGCTTACACTGCCCGTGCTGAACTCCACGTTTGCCACCAATACGGGATCTTCGCGATTGACCACCTGCAGAATTTCCGGCGACGATTCGAAGCCCGTGATGTTGAGCTCCATGGGCACGTGGTCCTGCCAGATTTCCTGCAGCAGCGACGTGACCTTGTCGGCCACGCTGCGCACCGCCATCCGCTCGATCGGCGTCAGCGCGCGCGTGAGCGGGCTGCCGGAGCCTTCGCCGCCGAACAGGCGATCGACGACATACGTGCTGAACTCCGGGCCGATATCGATGACGCCCTTCTGCCCCGTGCCCTGAATATCGAAGATGAACGACGAGCAGGGCATCGGCAGCGACAGCGTGAATTCGCCGAACGAAAACTGTTCGACGCTCTGCAGGCGTACTTCGATCTGTCCGCGCACACGCGAGATGAGCCAGGCCTCGAACCCCTTCACGAGACGCTCGTACATGGCCTCCAGCGTGCGCAGCCGCTCCTTGGAGACACGGTGCGGACGACGAAAGTCGTACACCTGCACATCGAGTGCGGCGGCCGCGAACGGGGTACCAGCCGTCGCAGTATTGCGACTGCCGCCACCACCACCGCCGCCGAGCAGCCGATCGATGTCCGTTTGGGAAAGGGTTTCCGAGCTCATCGCAGGTTACCGGTGACTTACTGAACGACGAACTGGGGGAAGTACAGGCTCTTTACCGCCTTCTTGCCGAAGCGCGCGTTGATCGCGGTCTGCAGTTCGGTCTTGAATGTTTCGCGGTGTGTAATCTCGGTGAGGTCTTCCACCGTCTTCGTGCCGAGCGCCGTCAGGATGATGTCGCGCAGCTCGGCGTCGCGGGTCTTGAAGTCTTCGGCCGCTTTGGCATTGCCCACTTCGATGGCCACCGACAGCAGCAGGTAGCGCGCACCGCCGCTCGCGGCGGGATTGAGCACCAGATTTTCGAGCAGATGCACGGCCGCTGCTTCGGCGGCGCCACCTTCCGCCGGCTTGCTGTGATCTTCTTCGGCGGGCTCCTCGGCATGCTCGCCATCCGCCGCGGCATCCCCATGCTCTTCATCGGCCGCGGCCGCGGCCACGATCGGGGTCGTCTTCCCCATCTTCTTGGCGACCATGGGGCCGATAAAGACGGCACCGGACGCCCCACCCACCAGGAGACCCACGGCCACCATGCCGATAAGGACCGGGAGCTTGGGTTTGGCGGGCGCGGGCGCGTCAGCTGCGGGAGTAGGTTCGTTGGCCATGACTGAGAACGGACAAGGGTGATTTCGACATGACCCCTAAAAGCAGTGTCCGTGCCAACAGTCGCGCTGGCTTGGTGGTTCGCCTTAAGCTGTTGAAATATAACAGCTTGCGAGATAGGTCGGCGATTCCTTCCGCCCACCGCCGGAGGCCCAGCCACCCGGCAAAAAACGCATTCGTCACCAACGACGGCAGAAACTGCCGGTGGGACACCAGTATTCCAACAATGAGAATACCTGCCGTGAAGCCGGGCGCGGAAGCCCCGAAGAGCCCCGCGCCCGTCCCTACCCCACGATTTACCGCTTGATGCTCATGAGCTCCTGCAGCAGCTCATCGCTCGTGGAGACCACCTTGCCGTTCGCCTGGAAGGCGCGCTGGGCCACGATCATGTTCGTGAATTCCTGCGCCAGGTCGACGTTGGACATTTCGAGCGCACCACTCGTGAGCTGCGACTGCGACCCTTCCAGCGCGAAGCCGAGCACGCCGCTGCCGGAGTTCGCCGACTCCTGATACATGTTGTCGCCGATACGGATGAGGCCCGACGGGTTGTTGAAGTCGGCCATCACGATGCGGGCGAGCGGTGACGTCGTGCCGTTCGTGAAGAAGCCCGTGATCAGACCGAAACGGTCGATCGAGAAGTTCTGCAACGTACCGGCGGTGTAGCCGTTCTGATCGCGCAGCACGGCGGTCGACGCCGTCGACGCGAACTGCGTGATACCATTGACGCCGCCACCGAGCTTGAGGTCGATGCGCACAGGATTCGCGCCCGGCACGCCGAAGTTGAGCGAGGCGATGACGTCGGTGTTGAGAATGCCGGCGTTGTCGAAGGTGAACGTGCCGCTGTTCTCGCTCGCCGTTGCCGCGGTCGGGCTCATGAAATAGCCCACGCGGATCATCGAGTTCTGCGGCATGCTCGCCGTGAACGTCACGGCCGGCGGCGGACCCGCGGTGAAGCCGTAGTCTGCCGGTGAGTTATACTCGACGCCCGTGGTGCTGTAGACCTTCACGTTCGCAGGAAGGATCTCGTAGCCCGTCGGCGGCGTCGGCAGCGGCACATTGCTCGGCGGCGACGTACCGTCCGTCTCAACCTCGAAGGTCTGCGCCGAGGCGATGGGATCGATCTTCCAATCCCACGTGTTCGGGCCCGTCTTCCACATCTGCAACTTCACATCGTGCTTCGTACCCTGTGAATCGAACACGCCGATCTGTGTTTCCGTCCACGCCTTCGCGTTGATGGGATCCGCGCGCACGAGTGGATCATTGAAGTTCCCCTGAAACACCGGCGCCGACGCGTTGAGGTTGCCGGCGAGTGTGGCTTCGGTCGTCGGCTTGGCCGAGACCTTTTGGCCAAAGGGCAGCTTGATGTCCTGGATACCGTCGAGCTGCTGGCCGTTGTTGTACATGCGGCCCTGCACGATGAAGCCGTTGGCGGGCGAGACGAGCTGACCTTCGGCGTCCACCTGGAAGTTACCGGCGCGCGTGTAGAAGCTCTGGTTGCCCTTTCGCACGACGAAGAACGAGTCACCCTGGATCGCGACGTCGGTGTTGAGTCCCGTTGTTTCGAGGTTGCCCTGATTGAAGATCTGGTCGATGGATCCGATCTGCATACCGAGACCGATCTGCACCGGGTTGATACCACCCTGATCGCCGGGCGGACGGCTTGCGCCCTGCAGGAGCTGCGCAAAGCCTTCCTTGAAGGTGACGCGGCCCGCCTTGAAGGCGACCGTGTTCACGTTGGCGATGTTGTTACCGATGACGTCCATGCGCACCTGGTTGTTGCGCAGGCCGGAGACGCCGGCATAGAGGGAACGAAGCATGTGTGGTGTATCCTCGGGTGAAAGGTCGCGATCAGCCGCGAATCTGCGTGAGCTGTGACATCGGCAGGCTGATGCTGTCGCCGATTGTCAGGATGGGGTTGCCCTGTTCGTACCGCATGCCGGTAATCCGACCGGCCGTGTACGTCTTGACTGCCTGGAACTGGCCGCCATCCGTTGCGACCTCGAACTTGTAGCTGTATCTGCCAGCAGCGAGCGGCGGATCGGTGAAGAGTGATCCGAGATCGAACGACTGCTGTCCTGCCTTGTCCACCTTCACGTCGGCGGTGCCGACGACTTCACCTTTGCTGTTGGTAACGGTGACGCGTCCCGCGCCCACTCGGGCGCCGGTGTCCACCACGATGGTGCCCTGCCCGGTGCGATCGACAAAGGTGCTGTTGCCGGTCGTCACGCCGATCTTGCCGACGGTGGCCATCGCCATCTGGCCTTCCATCAGCTGCGCCAGTTCATCGGCGCGTTTGTTCTGTGACTCGTCGAGCTTCGTGATGGCTTTGGCGATCTTGTCGTCCTGACCAGCCTGCGCCGCGAGCGTCTTGTTCATCTGGATCAGCTGCTCGACGGTTGAGAACTGCGCGAGCTGTGCCGCCATATCCTTACCATCCATGGGGTTGAGCGGATCCTGATTCTTGAGTTGCGCCACGAGCATCTTGAGGAACTCGTCGCGCCCCATCGCCTTCGAATTCGTCGGCAGGGTGCGTGGTGCGGATGGCTCGGCCGGACCTTTCGGGGGCGCTGCGCCGGCCACCGGCGGATTGCCCGTCGCCGGTGTCGTCGCCGGTGTCGTCGCGGGTGTCGTCGCGGGTGTCGTCGCGGGTGTCGTCGCGGGTGTCGTCGCGGGTGTCGTGTTGAACACCGGCGAGGCGAAGCTGTTGCGAGTGGAGGTGATCATCACAGGTTCTCGTAAAGGAATTCGGGGCCACGTGAACGCTGCTGGCGATCCTGCTGCTCACGCTGGTCACGTGCGCGCGCCGCCTGCTCACGACGCTGTTCTTCCTGGGTCCATTCCCGCGACGGCGCGCGATCGCGCTGACTGTCACGCGACGTTCCATCCTGCGCGGTGCCTTGCTGCGTCGCCGCAATCTTCGCGACATCACGTTCGCTGCCCAGGGAACGGGCAGACTCACTCGCGTCTACCGGCTTGAGCCCGCTGATCTTCACCGAATCCGACTCGAGGCCATGTCGGCCCAGCGCGTCCTGCAGATCGGCGGTGCGAAGACGCATGCGGTCGGCGCTGGACGCGTCGGTGGTGATCTGCGTGCTCACCACGTTGCCTCGCAGATCGACGGTGACTTCCTGCTGCACGCCGTTGGCGCCATCCACCTTGAGCGTCATGCGGTTGATCGACGCGACCGGTGCATCGGCGCGCATCTGCTGAATGTCCGACACACGCTGCGCCTGCTCGCTGCCAGCTGCGGGGCTCGTTTGTGCGGTGCGCTCCACGCCCGGCACCGACGGCGTTGTGCTGCTGTGCATCGCTCCAAAAGCCGGCACATGGTCGCCATGCTCCTTCTCGTGGCCGAGGGCGCGTCCGTTGTTCAGCGGCTTCCCCTGTTCGTCGCGTTCACCGCGACCGAAGGCGTTGCCGTTGCCCTGATTGTTCTGACCTCGCGCGGCCTGCTGCTGCGCGGCGTACGCTGCCACGCCCATGCTGGCGGGTTCGTTGGACATCGGTGCGGCCGACGCGGAATCCGCCACCTGCGCCACACCCGCGACCTGCGCGACGCCGGCGACCTGTGCCACACTGGCGGAGGCCGCGTTGCCGGTTGGTACCGACATCTGCGCGGCGCGCGCCGCCTGCATACGCTGCGCGTCGACCTTGGCGGTCAAGTCGTTGGGCATACCCTGGCCCTTGGCGAGCTCCAGGTGGCCGGGATCCTTCATGCCGAGCGTGCGAAGTCCTTCTTCGCGGGCAATCCGCTGCAGACGGGCGAATCCGTCGGGATTGTCCCACGTACCATCGATGATGACGTCGACCGCTTCACCGCGTGTGTGCGCGGAATCGCGTGTCCACGTCACCACCGGGCCGCCGCGGGTGCGTCCCTGTTCGTACAGCCAGTCCTGACGTTCCTGTGACCGCGCACTTTCCACGACTTTCACGTCGTGTCCGTATTCCTGCTTCATGCGGTCGATCACGCGCTCCACGCGTTCGCGCAGTTCGGGTGCGACAGCATTGAGATCGGAGACCGGCGTCGTGGGGTTTGCCGCGCTCGCGGCATTGGCTGCGGCGAGTGCCGACGCATGCGCCGCGTGGGCCAGCGCATGACTGTTCGCGTGCGCCGCCGCATTGGCAGCGCCCGTCAACTTCGTGAGCTCGTCCATCGCGTCCGACTTCTCGTCGGTACCGAGCGACATGGCGCTGGTGTTCGACATGATCATGCGCGCGGCCAACTTGGCGTCAGCCAAACGCAGTCCACTCGGCGTCCCTGCCTGCGCAAGGAGCGCATCGAGCTTGGCGCGCGCGTCGGCACCCTTGATGTCACCCACGGCGAGCAACTGCTCCAGCGAGGCACCGCGGCGCGATGCCACGCGCGTCAGCGCCTCAATGGGCTGCTCGTTGGCCTTGGTCGTCGCATTGCCGATGGCGCGGACGAGGCCCGCCATGCCGGGCATCCCCGGTCCCTCCAACGCACTCTGCAGCTTGGCGTCGCGGGCCTTGGTGTACGCCGCGAGATCGATCACCGGCGTACCGGCGCTGTCTTCGGGAGGCAGCACGCTCAGCATGCCATAGCGCAACGCCTCGCTCGCGGCTTCGCTCTCGGCCGCCATAGGGGTCGCGGCGTCGCTGAGGAGCTTGTCCACGAGCCCGGCGCTTTCCGGCGGCAACTGCTTCACGAGGTCCGCGCGTCCCTGGTCGCTTTGACCAGCGAGCAGCGCCAGCAACGCGGAGAATTCCGCCTTGCTCACCTTCTGCTTCTCGTCTTTCGACGCGGTATCATCCGCGTCACGGATATCCCGAACCGGTTCGTCGCGCACCGCTCTGTCGACCTTCGCGGCCGGGCGGGGGGCGGGGCGAACAACGCTATTCATGACGTTCATGGCGCTCACGGCGTGACGCCTCCAGCGGTCTTCACGACCCCTTTGGTAATCGATGCGGCGCGCGCTGCCGAGAACGCCGTGAGAATCGACGCGGCCTGACGGTCGTTCATCATCGCGAGAATGGCGCGGATGTCACCGTCGGTCATCTGCTCGAGCACCTTGGCCGCGTCCTTGGGCTGCATGGCGCCGAAGATCTTGGCGAGGCGCGCTTCGGGAAGCGCCGTCTGCAGCGCTTGGTCACGCGCGTCCTTCACCGATGCTGCCGCCTTCGTCGTGTTGGGCATCCCCGTCGTCTTCGCCGCGGGTGGCGTCGCGTTGGGGGCCTTGCTTTCGGGGAGCTTGGCCGGCGCGTCGGCGTGCGCAGCGCCCTTCGAGGACGCGCCAGCAGGCGCGTGCGACTCCGGCGCGTGCGACGTGCCGGCCTTCCGCGCGGCATCGACCGCACGCAGGCTGTCGGCGGGCGTCATGGGCGCCTGTTCGGCCAGGGAGGCACTGTCCGGCGTTTCCCCATGTGCCGTGCTATCGGCGCCTTCGTGACCCGTGCTGTCATGGGCCGCCGAATCGGCGTGGGTCTTCACGCTATCAGCAATACGCGTGGAATCGGCCACATACTTGGCCGATGCCTTCATGTACGAATAGCCCGATCCGCCGCCGATACCGGCCAGCAAACCAATGACTACGGGGATGATCATCGCCTTCATCAAATCATTCCGGTCGGAGAGGGGTCACCCGGCATTATCTGCCGCGCGGCTGTTCTTTTCTTCCTGCTTGCGCGCGAACTGTGTCAGCGCGACTTCGTCCATGTGCACACGGTCCTTCGAGGCTTCGTCCGTACGCCACGCGTCTGTATGGCGCTCCTTCAGTCGGTCGAGCACACGTCGGTCGCGTGCCGCTTCTTCCAGCATCGCTTTTGCCCGGTCAACACCGGCATCTGCTTCCCTGCAGATATCGCCGGCAACCACCAGTCGCTCATCAAGAGAAGCGAGAACTGTGCCAAGCTGATGCAGGTGGCCCACCCGTGGTGCGGACCGCGTTGTCTCGTGCATGTGCGCGTGCGAATTCGCGCGCAACGCCGCCAAAGTGTCCTGCGCCTGCGCTGCCTGATCGGCCACTTCCTGCGCGGTGGCAAGCTGTCGCGCCTGCGCCTGCTCGTGCTGTTCACGCAGTTCCAGAATGCGCTGCAAGCGGAACTCGAAACGCACTTAGCGTCTCCGCACCGACGCTTCGATCGCTTCCGCGATCTGCGCCAGCTGCGTGTACGTGTCACCGTACGGTGTGATCTCGTCGGGGCGCTGCTGCAGGAACTCGAGCACCTTGTGCCGGTAGGCGATTGCCGCGTCTACGTAGGGGTCGCTCCCCTTCTGGTAGGCGCCCACCATGATCAAGTCTTCCTTCTCGCGGAAGGCGGCTTCCAGTCGCAGCATGGCGCTGCCCGATCGTCGTTGGACCTCATTGGTGATGTGGTCCTTCACACGACTCTTCGAATCGAGGACGTCGATCGCGGGAAAGTGATTCTGCGCCGCGAGACGGCGCGTAAGCACGATGTGGCCGTCGAGAATGGAGCGGGTGGCGTCGGCTACGGGCTCGTTGAAGTCGTCGCCGTCGACGAGCACCGTGTAAATGCCCGTGATGCCACCGCGCTCACCGTTGCCAGCGCGTTCCAGCAGTCGCGGCAGGTTGGCGAACACCGAGGGCGGATACCCCTTGGTCGTGGGCGGCTCACCCGTCGCCAATCCGATCTCGCGCCAGGCCATCGCCACGCGCGTGACCGAGTCGACCATGAGCAGCACCTGCTTGCCCTGATCACGGAAATATTCGGCAATGGCGGTCGCCACCAGCGCGCCGCGGGCGCGCACGAGTGCGGCCTGATCACCGGTGGCCACAATGACGACACTGCGCGCGAGTCCTTCTTCGCCGAGCGAGTTCTCGAGGAACTCGCGCACCTCACGCCCGCGCTCACCGAGCAGCGCGATGACGTTGACGTCGGCCTGCGCGTGACGCGCAATCATGCCGAGCATCGTGCTCTTGCCCACGCCGGAGCCGGCGAAGATACCGACACGCTGACCGCGACCGATCGTAAGCAGGCCGTCGATGGCGCGGACACCCGTCTCCATGGGACGGTCGATCGTTTCGCGCATGAGCGGATTGGGCGGTTCCGCCGACAGCGGTACCCGCTCGATGGTGTCGAGCTTGCCCTTGCCGTCGATGGGATGCCCAAGGCCGTTGAGCACCCGCCCCAGCAGTCCGGGGCCAACATCGACGCCGAAGGTCCGACCCAGCGGTTGCACACTCGCGCCGGCGTGCAGGCCATCGAGCTCGCCGAGCGGCATGAGCAGTACACTGCGTTCGTTGAAACCGACGACTTCGGCGAGCACCGAGCGTTCGCGCGAGTGGCTGGTAATGCGGCAGAGTGAGCCCAGGCCCACGTCGATGCCGGTGGCTTCGACGACGAGGCCCACGACACGGGTGACGCGCCCATACTCGCCGAAGCGATCCGTACGTTCGACGCGATCGAGGAGCAGATCGACGGCCGTGTCACCGGGGCCGAACGCGGTCATGTCGAAGGCGGGCATCTGCGGCGCGGGCGCCATCATGCCTGCACCCGCGATATCGCACGGTACACGCGCTCGAGCGCGGTATCCACCCGTCCGTCGATGATGCGTTCGCGGCCTTCCGTCAGGCAACCGCCGCGCGCGATGCTGGCGTCGCTGATCCAGCGCATCGTGCGGGCGCCGTTCATATCCTGTTCGATGACCTGTCGGCAGAGCGCGAGATCGTCGGGGCAGAGACGCACCGTGATTTCCTGATCGATCGGGTACTGCGCCAGTGCGTTCGCGACGAGTCCCGCCACGAACGACGGGTCGGCATCGATTTCACGCTGAACAATGTGTCTGGCGACACTCACCGCGAGCGCGGCAATGTTCTCTTCGATGTTCGTCACCCAACGGGTTTCGTGCATCGTGACGGACTCCGTCGCGTCGCCCAATGCGCTCAGGGCGCTCTGCAGCGAATCCTGCAGCGTGGCCTGCGCCGACCGTTCGCCATCGGCGCGGCCGCGCGCATAGGCATCGGCCTCGACGCGGGCGAGCTCGGCGGCCAT
>CANGXD010000090.1 GCA_947457545.1 Gemmatimonadaceae bacterium | reverse complement strand
GCCCAACCGTAGTTGCCCTCCCGTAGTTCCCCTCGCGTAGTTCCCCTCCCGTAGTCCCCCTCGCGTAGTTCCCCTCCCGTAGTTCCCCTCGCGTAGTTCCCCTCCCGTAGTCCCCCTCGCGTAGTTCCCCTCCCGTAGTTCACCCCAACCGCAGTGACGCCCAGCGCCCGTTTCCGCTATGGTGCGCCCCCCACTTCGGCCGTACCTTCCCCGGATGTCCCGTTTCTTCCCGCGCGACGTCGTTCACTGGGGCGAGGAAAAACTCCACCCGCTGCGCGCCTTCGCCATTCGCACCATCGAGCCGGCCGGCATCACGGGCCTCGTGCTCCGCGTGTGGCGTGCCGTCATTCTCGGCAGCGGGAGCTGGCTCTTTTTTGTCGGCGGCCTCACCGCGGGCGTGCTCTTCCTCTGCGGCATGCTCACCTGGCACCTCGGGAATTATCCCGTCAGGCGCTGGCCGCTGCGCGCGCTCGCCTTTCTCGTCATCGAGCTCGCCGTCGAAATGGGCATGAGCTCCGTGCTCATTGTCTTCGGGCGCGAACGCTATGGCTCGCAGAACGCCACCTGGGGCGACTGGTGGCCCATGGCCGGTCAGGCGCTCTGGCAGCGCACCCTCACCGTCGCGCTGTTTACCGCGGTGCTCGCGCTCGTTGTACAAATGGTCCGTCGCGCCGTAGATCAGCGTACGCCCGGTTCCGTTTCCCCTCACTGACGCGCCACCGGCGTGTGCCTCGGGCACAGGCCGCGGCGAATGCTCTCCCACCCCGTGTCCCGACTCATGCGCCCGTTGCCCGTTCTGCTGCTCGCTGCCGTCCTGCCGTACACTGTCAACGCGCAGCCCATCGCGTTCCCCGTCTCGAAAGGAACGCGTACATCCGGATCGCCAGCGGCCGACACACTCCGCCCGTTCGGCCTGCTGCGCGATCAGGCGTTCCAGCAACAGCAGTGGTTCGAGCTGCGCATGGAGCGCACGCTTCCCATGCTCATGCGTCGGGAAGGCGTGGACATGTGGGTCGTGCCCATGCGGGAGTACAACGAAGATCCGCTCTTCAAGGCGATCACGTCGCCGACGACGTTCGCGGCGCGCCGACGCACGATCTACGTGTTCTTCGATCGTGGTGCGCAGGGGGTGGAGCGCATCGCGCTCGGCGGCACGTCGCAGGGGAATGTGTTCAAGGCCGTGCGCAGCATGAAGCCGGTGTCGCAACCCGCCGCCGGAAGCCGCGGCAACGAGCGACAGGCGGAGCTGTGGGGCGACGAGCAGTGGAGCGTCCTCAAGCAGGTCATCGAGGAGCGGAAGCCGAACAAGATCGCGATCAACACGTCGCGGACCTTCGCCTTTGCCGATGGCCTCTCGAGCGGCGAAAAGGAAGGCATGCTACAGGCACTCGGCGCGCCGTGGACGTCCAAGATCGTGAACGCGGAAGCGCTCGCGGTCGACCTCATTGCCGCACGGCAACCGGAAGAAGAAGCGGCATTCAAGGAGCTCAATCGGGTCGCGTGGGCCATCATCAGCGAAGCGTTTTCGAACAAGGTCATCACGCCCGGGGTGACGAAGACGGATGACGTCGTCTGGTGGATGCGTCAGCGGCTCGCCGATCTCGGATTGTCGACCTGGTTCCAGCCGAGTGTGGAGGTGCAGCGCGCGTTCGGCAGCCCGGAGCTCGTGGGCGTGAATCCCACCATTCTCAAAGGCGACGTGCTGCACTGCGATTTCGGCGTAACGGCGCTGGGCCTCAACACCGACACGCAGCACATGGGCTACGTCCTTAAGGACGGGGAGACGGAGGTGCCGGCCGGCTTGCGCAAAGCTCTCGCCAACTCCAACCGCCTGCAGGACATCACCGTCGAAGAGCTCAAGCCGGGGCGCACCGGGAACGACGTGCTCAAGGCCGTGCTCACGCGCATGCGCGCCGAAAAGATCGACGGCACCGAGTATTCGCACCCCATCGGCCTGCACGGACATGGCGCTGGCGCGTTGATCGGGCTGTGGGATTATCAGGACGGCGTGCCGGGGCGCGGCGACCACAAAATCATTCCCGGCATGTGGTACTCCATCGAGCTGCAGGCCACGACGCCGGTGCCGGAGTGGAACAACCAGCAGGTACGGTCGGCGCAGGAAGAAGACGTGATCATCGATGCCAGCGGCAAGGTCCGCTGGGCGTTCGGCCGGCAGGCCACGTTCCACGTCGTGCGATAGGCAATTCGGCTGTGCCGCCTGACACTTTTCAGGTGGCGCGGCCGTAGATAGTGAATACCACTCAACCGGGAGTACCTGTGGCGCTCGGCGATTTCCTCCGCAAGCAATTCATCGATGTCATCCAGTGGACCGAGTCGGGTCCGGGTGTCCTCATGCACCGCTTCCCCATGCGGGACATGGAAATCCAAAGCGGCGCGCAGCTCACGGTGCGGGAGTCGCAGCTGGCGCTCTTCGTGAATGAAGGGCGCGCGGCCGATGCGTTTGCGCCCGGTCTGCACACGCTCGTGACGCAGAACATGCCGTTGCTCACGAACCTCATGAACTGGGACAAGATGTTCCAGTCGCCGTTCAAGAGCGACGTCTACTTCTTCTCCACGCGCTCGCAGACCGGTCAGCGGTGGGGCACGCAGCAGCCCATCACGATTCGCGATCGCGAGTTCGGGGCGGTGCGCCTGCGTGCGTTCGGTATGTACGCGTTCCGCGTCGCCAACCCGGCCATTTTCCAGGCCAATGTGGGCGGCACCGACGCTGAGTACACGGTCGCGCAGATCGAGCCACAGCTTCGCAACGCCATCATCAGCGGGTTCACGGCCGCCTTTGCCAACGCCAATGTCCCGTTCCTCGACATGGCGGCCAACCAGGCGCAGCTCGCCACGCAGATCGGAGCGGCGGTGGCGCCGGCGTTCGAACAGCTGGGGCTCAAGCTCGACTCGTTCACGGTCGAAAACCTGTCGCTCCCCGATGAACTGCAGAAGCGGCTCGACGAGCGTATCTCGATGAACATGATCGGCGATATGCGCACGTACGCGGCGTACCAGGCGGCGCAGTCCATTCCCATTGCGGCGGCCAACGAAGGCGGAATTGCCGGTCTCGCGGCCGGCATGGGCGCCGGCGTGGGGTTGGGTGGCGCCATTGCCAACGCCATCAGCGGCAGCGCTGGTGCGCCCTCAGCGCCCGGTGGCGCGGTGCCGCCCACGCGTATGGCCACACCAGCGGAGCCGAGTGCGGAGAGCAAGTTCTGCATCAACTGCGGTGTGAAGCTGCCGGCCGTCGCGAAGTTCTGCTCGGCCTGCGGCACGCCGCAGAGCTGAGCGCGACCACAGCGTCGTCACCCTCCATGACGACTTCTTCTTCCGGGCATGAGTGGATCGTCGAGGCGTACGGATGTCACCCCGTACGCCTGGCCGATCCGGCCACGCTGCACGCGCTCTTTGGGCAGCTCATTGCCGAACTGGCATTGCATCCGGTCGGCGCTCCGCACTGGCACCAGTTTCCTGCGCCGTCTGCCCACGTGGCGGGCGGCATGACGGGCATGGTGATGCTGTCGGAGTCGCATCTTACCATTCACACGTTTCCCGAGCACGGCTCGGCGTGCCTCAACCTGTTCTGCTGCACGCCGCGCGCCGAGTGGCCGTGGGCGGAGCGGTTGGGTGAGCTGCTGGGGGCCACCGACGTCCGTGTGCGTCACCTGGCGCGTGAGTACGCACCGTTGCCCGTCGCCGCCTCGTGACCGTTCCGCAATCGCACGCGACCACGTGCCCGAACTGTGGCGCCCCCGTTCGCTTCCTCTGGGCGCAGGCGGTGCAGACCACCTGTCCCTATTGCCGCTCGGTCCTGGTGCGTCGGGATCTCGATCTCGAGCGCATTGGCTTGCAGGCCGATTTTCCGGTCACCGGATCGCCCATTCAGATCGGCACCGAAGGCAAGTGGCGCGGACGGTCGTTCGTGGTGGTGGGACGCATCACGTACGCGTGGGAACGCGGTCGCTGGAACGAATGGCACTGCCTGCTGAACGACGGGCGCAGCGCCTGGCTGTCGGATGCGCAGCTTGAATACGCCATGAGTGTTGCGACGTCACCAGGCGGCAATATGCCGGCGCTGGCGGATATCCGTGTGGGGCAGACGTTCTACTGGGGCGACATCGGCTATACGGTGACGAACGTGCTCGAGGCATCGTACGTCGGCACAGAGGGCGAGCTGCCCTTTACGACGACTGACAAACGGCGGTGTACGTTCGTCGACCTCCAGAACAACGACGGCGGCATGGCCACCATCGATGGGACCGAGTTCCCGTCGTTGTTGTACACGGGCGAGTTCGTGTCCTTCGATGACCTCGCGCTGAAGTATCTGCGCGAGTTCGAGGGATGGTGAGCCCATGGTGAATCCCGTCGCCACTGCGCCGGTCCCGCGCGCGACCGCGTTCAACTGTCCCTCGTGTGGTGCCTCACTCGAACTGCATGCACAGGGATGGGCGGTCACCGTCGTGTGCGGCAGTTGCGGCGCGCAACTCGATGCCGCCGACGAACAACTGCGCGTGTTGCAGTACGGCGACAAGCCGCGGTTGTCGCCGCGCATTCCGCTGGGTACCCGCGGTACGTGGAAGGGCGTTGCCTGGGAAGTCATCGGCTGCCAGGTGGTGACCGTTACGGTCGAAGCCGTCGACTACTCGTGGACGGAGTACGTGTGCTTCAATCCGTACCGCGGCTTTCTGTATCTGTCCGAGTATGAAGGGCACTGGAACGTCATCGAAAAGCTGCGGCGTCAGCCCCGGCAATCGAGCGACGGCGCGCAGCCGACGTTCGAGCTCGACGGGCGTACCTACAAGCACTTTCAGACAGCGGTGGCGCGTACGACGGCCGCGCTTGGCGAGTTCCCCTGGGAGCTGCGCGTCGGCGACTCCGTGATCAGTCAGGATTATGTGGCGCCGCCGTTCATTCTGAGTGCGGAAGCGTCCGAGGGAGAAATCACCTGGTCGCAGGGCACCTACACGCGTGGCGACGCCATTCAGAAGGCCTTTGGGCTGCCGCGCGAGTTCATGGCGCCTATCGGCGTGTTTGCCAATCAACCCAACCCCTACGGCGATCTTCCCAAGCTGTTGGGGAAACGGTTCATGCTCGGCATGCTCGCGCTGGCGGCGATGCTCCTGCTCACCATCACCATGGCCAGCGACCGCGACGTGTTCTCGCAAACGTACACCTACGACCGCAGTGTCGGCGAGAATGGAGCGTTCGTGACATCGCCCTTCACCCTCGAAGGGCGCCCGTCGGGAGTGGCCATCGACCTTCGTGCCGATCTCGCGAACGACTGGGTCTTCTTCACGCTGTCGCTCATCAACGAACAAACCGGCGCCACGCGCGAAGTGACGCGGCAGCTGGAGTATTATTCCGGCACGGACAGTGACGGTTCGTGGAGTGAAGGCGATCGATCGGAAACCGTCCGTTTGTCATCGGTTCCCGCAGGGCGGTACTTCCTGCGGGTACAACCGGAAGGTGGAGATGTTGGGCGCCAATCGGTGAACTACACGCTGCGCGTACGCCGCGACCCGCCGCACTACGGCTTCTACGGACTGGCCTTTCTTGCGCTGCTCATGCCGCTCGTGTTTGCGCTGTTCCCGGGAGCCGCTTTTGAAAACCGGCGGTGGGCCGAGAGCGATCACCCCATTGGGGGCACCACCACCAGCGACGACGAGGAGTAGCGCCTACGATGATGGCAGCCAGAGTGTACACCGTGTGGGTCGTCGCCGTGGTAAGCGTGCTTGGCGTGGCGCAGTATCGCGGCTGGACCTTTACCCGTACCAACGAAACCCGCAACAACCCCCGCTCGGTGCGCGACAATCCCGGCGCGTATCGCTCGTCGTACTACATCCCGGGGCGGACGCTCCGCGGCAAGTGAGGAACCCCGCATGACAGAACAGTTCATGGCGAACGTCTTCAATTCCGCCGCGTTTGCCGGCATCGGCATCGTGATGTTCGTGGCGGCCTTCTTCATCATCGACATGCTCACGCCCGGAAAGCTCTGGGATGAAATCGCGGAGAAGAAGAACACCGCCGCCGCCATCCTCATGGGGTCGGTGGCCATCGCGCTCGGCATCATCGTCGCCGCCGCGATTCACTAGGCGTGCAACTCGCGCTTTTCCTTTCTGTCTGTCTCATCGCCGCCTGCGGGCTCATCTACGAGCTCGTCGCCGGGGCGCTCGCGTCGTATCTGCTAGGCGACAGCGTGACGCAGTTCTCCACGATCATCGGCACCTATCTCTTTGCCATGGGCATCGGGAGCTGGCTGTCGCGCTTCGTGGTGCGAGGGGTCGTCACGCAGTTCGTCGTCATCGAACTGCTCGTTGGGGTGGTGGGTGGCGTGTCGTCATTGGTGCTGTTTCTGGCTTTTGCCTATACCGAAGCGTTTCGTTTCACGCTGTACGGGTTGGTACTGCTCATCGGTACGCTGGTCGGGCTCGAAATTCCGTTGCTCATGCGCATTCTGAAGGACCGGTTCTCCTTCAAGGATGTCGTCGCCAACGTGCTCACGTTCGACTACATCGGCGCGCTCTTCGCGTCGCTGCTCTTCCCGCTGTTGCTGGTGCCGCGACTGGGGCTGGTGCGCTCGGCGCTGCTCTTCGGGGTCATCAACGTGCTCGTCGGACTGTGGAGCACGTGGCTCTTTCGTGACGTGCTGCCGCGACGCCGCTGGCTGCAGGGCGCCGGCGTTGCGGCGCTGCTGTTGCTGAGCGTCGGGCTCTGGAAGGGGCAGGCGATTACCACGCTCGCCGAAGAAGGGATGTATGCCGATCCCGTCATCCTGGCCAAGGACACGCGCTACCAGCGCATCATCCTCACGAGCTGGAAGGACGACCTGCGGCTGTATCTCAATGGCCATTTGCAGTTCGCCTCGCGTGACGAGTACCGCTATCACGAGGCGCTCGTGCATCCGGGGCTCAGTGCGGCGCGTGCGCGCGGTCGGGTGCTGGTGCTTGGCGGCGGTGACGGGCTCGCGGCCCGGGAGATTCTGCGCTACCCCGATGTGCAGCAGGTCACACTCGTCGATCTCGACGAGGGGATGACGGCGCTCTTCAAAACGCATCCGCGGCTGACGTCGCTCAATGCGCGCTCGCTCGTGGACAAGCGGCTGACGGTTATCAACGCCGATGCGTTCACCTGGCTCGATACGCATCCGGCGCAGTTCGACTTCGTGATCATCGATTTCCCGGATCCGTCCAATTACCACGTGGGGAAGCTGTATACGAGCGCTTTCTATCGCCTCGTGAAGCAGCACCTCGCGCCGGGAGCGTTCATTGCCGTGCAGAGCACGTCGCCGATGTTCGCGCGGCAGTCGTACTGGAGCATCGTGACCACGCTCGAGGGCGCGGGGCTGCGCACGTGGCCGTATCACGTGTACGTGCCGAGTTTCGGTGAGTGGGGCTTCGTGATTGCGGGGCTCGATGGGTATGCGCCACCGGCAACACTGCCCGCGGGGCTTCGCTACCTCACGGTGGCCGGTGTGCCGGCGCTGTTCGACTTCCCCGCCGACATGCAGCGCGTGGCCGCAGAGCCCAATCGGCTCAACGATCAGGTCCTCGTGCGTTACTACGAGCACGAGTACGATGCCATCAACCGCTAATGCGTTGGTGAGTTCGGCATGAGACGCCCGTGAGCACCAGACGCGAGGTGTTGCAGGCGCTAGGCGGCTTGATCGCGGCGCCGGCGCTGCTGGGCATGGTGCGGAAGGGGCGTGTCATTGGCGGCGGTTTCATCGACGACGACAGCCGCGCGGGACATCAGCTCCGCGATGGAACGGCGTCGCTGCGAAGCGACCGCCCCGAACGGCGCGTCTCGGTGGTCATTGCCGGCGGCGGCATGGGTGGCCTCAGTGCGGCCTGGCGACTCGACGCTTTGGGGCACACCGACTGGACCCTGCTGGAGTTGTCTTCGCGCACTGGCGGCAACTCGCGGTCGGCGGAGTACGCAGGGCTGCAGCATCAGCGCGCGCCTTGGGGTGCTCACTATGTGCCGGTGCCGTCGCGCGATGCGGTGCATGTGCGCGCACTGTTCCGCGAGCTGGGTGTGCTGTCGCCCACTGGCGAGTGGGATGAGCGCGTGCTCTGTCACTCGCCGCAAGAGCGCATCTGGCAACATGGTCGCTGGCACGAAGGGCTCGATCCGCTCGACGCGGCGTCGCCCTCGGCGCGTGCGCAGTTTGCCCGTTTCGAAGAGACGATCGCGGAGTGGCGAGCGTCGGGCATGTTTCAGGTGCCCTCGGCGGCCGGTCATGCGCTGCGCGAGGCAGCGTTGCGACGCGGAGGCACCAGTGCACAACAGGCGCGAGCGGTGGCCGCATTGGATACGCTCACCGCCGACGCGTGGCTGCAGCAGCAGGGGTTCACCGACGCGGCGCTGCGCTGGTGGGTGGAGTACGGTACGCGTGACGACTACGGCGCCTCGCTCACGCAAGCGAGCGCCTGGGCCGCGGTGCACTACTTTGCCGGTCGCGAAAGCGAGGAAGAGGGGCCGCTCACGTGGCCCGAAGGCAACGACTACATAGCACGAGCACTGACGGCGCGCCTTGGACGTGCGCGCGATGCCCAGGGCGTTTCGCGCATTCGGACCGACGCGCCGGTCGTACGCATTTCGCGGCGCGGGAGTGCGTGGGTGGTGGATACGCCAACCGAGCGTGTCGTGGCGGATGCCGTGATCTGGAGTGCACCGCTGTTCGTATTGCCGCGCGTGTATCGTGAGGTGGTGCTTCCGGTCTCGCTCGAGTACGCCCCGTGGGTAGTCGCGAACCTGGTACTCGATGGGGCGCCGCAGGAGTGGGGCGCGACGATGGCCTGGGATAACGTGATCTACGGCAGTGCGGCGCTCGGGTACGTGAACGCGCAGCACCAGCAGTTGGGTACTCCGTCGCGCGAGATGATCTGGACGTGGTATCACGCGGTGACCGACCGGCCCGCCAAGGAAGCGCGACAGTGGTTGCAGCAACAGCCGTGGAGTGTGTGGCGCGACACGATCATCGCCGATTTGCGGCGGGCGCACCCGGATATCGCCGATCGGCTGCTGCGCGTCGACGTGATGCGCTGGGGGCACGCCATGGCGCGACCCGTCCCCGGCACGCTCGATCGAATCTCTCGTCTCCAACAGTGGTCGCCGGCGGAGCGGCTGTTCGTAGCCCACGCCGATCTCAGCAACCTGAGTTTGTTTGAAGAAGCCCAGTGGCACGGAGTCCAGGCGGCGGAGCAGGTAGTGCGGACGCTCAATGGTGGGGTGCGGCATAGCCGCTAGCGCCGTACTCGCCGTGCCGTTCTCGACGTCGCGTATACCTTTACCAGCGGTATCCGTTCTCCACTTTCCTTTGTGCTCTGAGCCATGAACACCGACGCCCTCACGTGGCCCGAACCGGCCCCCTCGCTTGCTCGCGCCGTGGCCGGAGAGTTCCGGTTGGTGCGCGAGATCGGCCGCGGGGGGATGGGCGTGGTGTTTCTCGCCGAAGACACGCAGCTGCAGCGCCGTGTGGCCATCAAAACGCTCCCGCCCCATCTCGCGGCTGACGCGGCGGTGCGTGAGCGCTTTCTGCGTGAAGCACGCACGGCGGCCGGTCTGTCGCATCCCAACATCGTCCCCATCTATTCCGCGGCCGAACGCGATAGCGTGGTGTACTTCACGATGGGCTACGTGCACGGCGAATCACTGGCTGAACGGCTGCAGCGCGACGGCGTCATGGAGGTGGGGACCGCCTTGGCCGTCACGCGGCAGCTGGCCCTCGCGCTCGAGGCAGCCCACACGGCAGGCGTGGTGCACCGCGACATCAAGGCGGAGAACGTGCTCCTCGATGAAACCGGTCGCGTATTAGTGACCGATTTCGGTATCGCGCGGCTCAGTGAAGCGCAGCCGCTCACCGCCACCGGGACCGTGCTCGGGACCGTGCAGTACATGAGCCCCGAACAGGTCACCGGTGATACGCTCGACGGCCGAAGTGATTTGTACGCGCTGGGCGTCCTGCTTTACCACTTGCTGACGCACCGCTTCCCGTTCGAGCGAGCCATGCCGTCGGCGGTGCTGGTCGCGCATGTGAATAGTGCACCGACACCCTTGCACACCTATCGTCCCGACATTCCGCCGCCGGTTGACGCGCTGGTAATGCAGTTGTTGGCCAAGCGCCCCGACGATCGGGTGCCGTCGGCGCGGGCGTTGTTGGGACTGCTCGATGCGTTGGGTGGGGGATCCACGGTGCCGGGAGGGATTCTCGCGGCCGTCCCGCCGGCCCGCACGCCGTCGGCGCAGGCACTGTCTTCGGCCGATGCCCAGGCCGTGTGGGCCCGGGCGGCCGAGTTGCAGGCGAATACGGGGATGATGGTCCCGCCGGCGAATTTCCCAGCGCCAGTGGAGGGCGAACCGCTCACGCGCGGCTACAACGTAGGGTTGGTGAAAGATGCGGCCGCCGAAGCGGGCATTAGCTCCAAGTATGTCGAGCGGGCGTTGGCCGAACGCGAAGCCACCGTGGTGCCGGTCGTGGGGATGCGGGTGGAGGAAGGCCCGCAGCTGCAAAAGGCGCCCAACGTCTTTCTGGGGGCGCACACCAAGCTGGTGTACGAGGCGGTGGTGGAGGGGGAACTCACCATGGACGCCTTCGAAGATCTGGCGGATATCGCGCGTCGGTCACTCGGGGACATTCTGAACGTCAGTGCCGTTGGGCGCACTCTCACCATGAATACCAATGTGATGCGCAATGGGCAGGGTGGCGTGGGGCGGATTTTGCAACTCACCATCGCGGTGCGGAATGGGCGCACGACGGTGCGGATCTTCGAAGATCTGACCGGAGCAGCCGGTGGGATGTTCGGTGGGCTTGTTGGCGGGGTTGGTGTAGCAATGGGGGCAATCGCCATGGGACTCATCACCAAGAGCGGGTCCCCGGAACTCGGCTTGTTGGCGTGGGCCACCACCGCCGCCACCGTCTTCGGGCTGGTGCGCTGGGGCTTTGGCCGCCACGTGGGCACCAAACGGCGTGAGCTGCGGGATCTGGTAGAAGAGCTGGCGCGATTCATCCAGGCGAACACCGGACAGAGCAACGACGCACCGGGGGCCCTGCCGGCCGGCCCCACCGGGCGCAGCCCTTCCGGCGGCCGCTAGTTTTGGTGGCATGACCAAGAAGCGACTCATCGTTGTCGGCGACCGGGTGCTCGTGAAGCTGGAGGATGGCGAGCAGCGGTCGAAGGTGGGCTTATACCTGCCGCCCACCGCCGTCGACAATCAGGCGGTGCAGGGTGGCGAGATCGTGGCAACCGGCCCCGGGCTGGCGCTCCCCGATCTGGCCGATCAGGGTGACGAGCCCTGGCGCATTGGCGGGCAGGCCGGCCGTGAAGCGCGCTATGTTCCTATGCAGGCGTCGGTGGGCGACTACGCGCTCTTCTTCCGCAAGGCCGCCGTCGAAATCACGTTTGAGAACGAGCAGTATCTGGTGGTGCCGCAGGCGGCCATTCTGGCGCTGGTTCGCGAACCTCGCGAAGACATCCCCGACTATTGAACCCGGAGTTTTCCATGATGTACCCCGAACAGTTGCTGATCCCCATGCGCCAGGAGCTCACGCGCCTTGGCGTTGAAGAGTTGCGGACCGTTGCCGATGTCGACGCCAAGCTCGCCGACCAGAAGGGCACGGCGCTCGTGGTGGTGAACTCGGTGTGTGGCTGCGCCGCGCGGAATGCGCGTCCGGCCATCGCCATGGCGCTCCAGCACGCGGTGAAGCCCGATGTCTCCACCACCGTGTTTGCCGGACAGGACCGCGAAGCCACCGATCGCGCGCGTGGGTACTTCACCGGTTACGCGCCGTCGTCGCCGAGCATCGCGCTCATGAAGGACGGCGACGTGGTGTTCATGCTGGAGCGGTATCAGATCGAAGGGCGGACGGCGCAGCAGATCGCGGCCGATCTCACCAATGCCTTCGATCAGTATTGCGCCTCAGGCCAGCCGGCCTGAGGGACGGGGAGGAATCAGCCGTTCGTGCGGATCCATCGAAAGATTTCCGCCACGGACGGCCGCTTCCCGTACATGAGCAACGCGGTGCGATAGAGCCGCCCGGCCGCAACCATCGCCGCGAGTGCGCTCACCGCGAGCAGCGCAATGGAGAGCAGCAGTTCCGACGTGGGCACGGCGGCCAGCCCCAGACGTAATGGCATGAGAATGGGCGACGAAAATGGGACGATGCTCATGACGCGAGCAATCGGTCCATTCGGGTCCTGCAGCGCGGGCTGCAACAGCGCCGCGCTGCCCACGAGCAGCATGATCACCGGCGTTTGCGCCTGCTGAGCTTCCTGCTCGGAGCTCACGATCGACCCCACCGCCGCAAAGAGCGCGGCGTACATGACGTATCCGAGCACGAAGTACGCGAACAGCGGTACCAGTTCGGCTACCGTCACTGACGGGAGCGTCATGCTGGTACTCTCCACGCCAAGGGCGCCAAGCAACCGTGCACGATTGGCGAGCAGCACCACCACACTCTGCGTCCAGAAGCCAAGCTGTACCAGCGCGACGCCGCCAATGCCGAACACCTTGCCCGAGAGGAGCACTCGCGGCGAGACACTCGCCAAGACCAGCTCGGACACGCGCGATTGTTTTTCTTCGGTGACGCCGCGCAAAACGATCTGGCCGTACAGCACAATGACCATGTAGAGCAGCACGGCCACACCGCCGCCGAATACCAGATTCACTTTGGCGTTGCCAGATCGACCATCCTTCATGACGCGTTCGATCTTGGCGTTGATGCGCACTTGGGCAATCTGTCGCGCCTGATCGATGTCGAGGCCCGCCGACGCCACGCGTTGCCGCAGCAGTTCACGCTCGGCCGCCGCTTCGATGCGTTCGCTGGTGGCCAGCGGTGCGCCTCCCGAGAGGAGCAGCCGCACGGTGCCCGTGGAAATCGTCGCCGCGTCGACCACGGCGACCGCGGGCAGCGCGTTGGCACCGACCGCCGTGCGCAGCGAGTCGATGACCCGCTGCGAGTCTGCGGGGGTGATGAGTACCACCTTCGCGCGTTTGCCGGTGGCCATGACGCCGCCCGCCATTTCGGTCGCGATCCCTTCGCCCATGCCGCTGTTCGTACCGTCGACGATGACGACCGACGACATATCGACGGAGCGCGCCGACTTGTAGGCGAGATACGGCGGGCCCACGAACAGCGCCGCAAAGAGCAGGGGCGCAAAGAGCGTGGTGATGACGAACCACTTCGAGCGTACGCGCTCGCCGAACTCGCGTTCGATAACCGCCAACAGCTTACCCATGTCCGCTCACTCCCTCTTCCACACCCGTGGCGCCGACGCGCTCGAGGAAAATGCGGTGCAGCGATGCTTCGGTACGGTCGAAGCGAACGAGCTCCACGTCCCGCGCCACGAGGGCGCGCAACAGCTGCTGCGACGTCGCGCCTGGTGTCAGGTCGACTTCCACCTGCTGTCCCTGATCGTCGTAGCGGCCAACGAGTGAGCGGTCTTCGAGCACCGCGCGTGCCTTGTCGCGCCCGTCGCCGGAAAACTGAATGGCCACGCGACCCGGCCCGCCGAATTCTGCCTTGAGGGCGCTGAGCGAGCCGTTCGCGACCACTTCACCCCGCGCAATGATGGCGACGGCGTCGCACATCCGTTCGGCTGCGTCCATGACGTGCGTGCTGAAAATGACCGTGCGGCCATCGCGGCGCAGATCGAGCACGGTATCCTTGAGCGCCTGCGCATTGACCGGATCGAGCCCGCTGAACGGTTCGTCGAGGATGACCAGCTGCGGGTCGTGCAGCATGGTGCCCGCGAACTGCACCTTCTGCTGCATACCACGCGACAGGTCTTCGACCTTGGCGGTGCTCCAGTCCTGTTGTGCGGTGCGGAGCCCCAGCCGTTCGAGCCAATGGTCGATGCGACGGTCGGCGTCTTTTTTGTCGAGTCCTTTCAGGCGCCCGAGGAAGCGCAGAACGCGCCGAACCTCCATCTTCCGGTACAATCCCCGTTCTTCGGGGAGGTAGCCCAGTCGATCGGTGATCGTCGGGTCGCTGTGCGGATGGCCGAGCACCTCGATTGTCCCCGAGTCGGGGATCATGAGGTTGAGGATCATCCGAATCGTGGTCGTCTTTCCGGCGCCGTTGGGGCCGAGCAATCCGAACACTGTGCCCGTGGGCACGACGAGGGAGACATCGCGGACAGCCACGTGATTCGCATAGGCTTTGCGAACGTGATCGACGCGAATGGCAACGGATGACGCAGACACCAGGGCGGGGTGCAGGGGGAGAACACGCAGGGATTGTCGACGGAAGACCCGATCGCGCAGTGAAAGGTAACAGCGCGGCCGCGGTTCCCGGCGGGGCTTCATCGCGCCCCTCGGTTGGCGATCTGCTTCTGGTCGTGTCAGCCGCGATACTGTTGGCCTGGTGGTCGCCACTGGCCAACGCCGATGCGCCGCTGCCGGCGCGCACGGGGGACCGGCTGCGCGAGGTGGCGCAGGTGCTGCCGGGGTTCGTGTGGTTCCGGTCGGCACCGATTTGGTCGCAACTACCGCCTTTCCTGTTGCTGGTGTTACCGCTTCTCCCCTCGTCGTTGCGTCAACCACGCACCCGGTTGCTGTGGTCTACCGCCATGTGGTTCGCGGGGCTGCTACTCTTCGTGGCGCGGGTGCAGGCATTACCGCTCTGGTGGGTGCTGGCGCTGCCGATGTTGCGCGCGAGCATACATCGCGTCCCTGTTTCCCGCTAAATGTCCCACCCCCTCTCCTTCACCCGCCAGGAATTCGCCGGCGCCTTCGGTGACCTCGGCACCGATCTCCCCCTCCTTGTCGGGGTGGTGCTGGCCACGGGCATGGACGCCCCTGCCGCGTTCGTGGCCTTCGGGCTCCTGCAGATCGCCTCGGGGGTCGTCTACCGGCTTCCCATGCCGGTGCAGCCGCTCAAGGCCATGGCGGCGATCGCCATTGCCGGCAAAATCGCGCCCACGCTCCTCGCTGCGGGTGGGCTCATTGTGGGCGTGGTGATGCTCATCCTCGCCAACACTGGCGCGCTGGCGTGGATTGCCCGCACCGTGCCCAAGCCGGTGGTGCGCGGCATCCAAGTGGGGCTGGGCATCCAGCTGCTCACCCTCGCCCTCACCCGCTTCATGCCGGGACACGGAACGGCCGGATGGCTACTCGCCGCCGCCGCGCTCACGCTCATCGCGCTGCTGCGGCGTCACCAAAGGCTTCCCGCCGGCCTCGTGGTGCTCGCCCTCGGCCTCGTCTTCGCCGCGGTCACGTGGCCCGCCGATCTGCCCGGCCCGTGGGGGTTCCAGCTTCCCACGCTCCCCACGCGGTGGCCGACCCCCGATGAATTCGGGCGCGCCGCGCTGCTGCTCGCGCTCCCGCAGATTGCGCTGTCGCTTGGCAATTCCGTGCTC
>CANGXD010000089.1 GCA_947457545.1 Gemmatimonadaceae bacterium | reverse complement strand
GCCGACGACATGACCAAGCCGGCGATCGCCGAGCTGTTCGGGCAGCCCATGGTGCTCGATCCGCAGATTCTCACCAACCTGCAGGAACGCTGGCGCAAGCGCTTCAATCACGAGTTGCCGGTGAGCAACCACCAGCAGGCGATGGTGCCGCAGGGCGCGACCATTCTCACCAACAACTTCGGATCGGCGCCGGGGATCTGGCTCGAAGACGAGCGTGGTCGCTGGGTGGCGATGCTGCCCGGAGTGCCGCGCGAAATGCGAGGGATGCTCGCCGACACGATCATGCCGCGCCTTCGTGATCGCGTGCCTGCCGGTGGTGCCGTCATTCGCAGTCGCACGTTACGCACCGCGAATATCGCCGAATCGGCGCTGGCGGATCGCCTGGGTGAGTTGGCGCGGGGGATCGACGGGTTGTCGCTCGCCTATCTGCCAGGGAGCGACGGCGTCGATTTGCGGCTCACGAGCTGGGACCGCGATGCGCGCGCCACCTCAGCGGCACTCGACAGTGCCGCGGCGCTCGTGCGTGAGAAGGTGGCGCCATTCGTGTACGGCGAAGGCGACGACGATCTCGCCGCGCTCATGCTGGCGGAATGCGCCGCGCGTAACGCCACCCTCGCCGTCGCCGAAAGCTGCACGGGTGGCATGCTCGGCATGCGCCTCACGGCCGTGCCGGGCTCGAGCCGCACGGTGCTCGGTGGAACCATTGCCTATGCCAACGAGGTAAAAACCCGTGAGCTCGGCGTGCCGGCGGCGGTGATCGCCGAACATGGCGCGGTGAGCGAAGCGGTGGCGCGCGCCATGGCCACGGGGGTCCGTCTGCGCTTCGGCAGCACGATCGGCCTCGGCATTACCGGCATCGCCGGCCCCGATGGCGGCACGCCGGAAAAGCCAGTCGGGACGGTCTGGGTGGCCGTGGACATCGACGGCGATGTGCGGGCGGTCCGCGCCACGCTGCCGGGCGATCGTCATGAAATCCGATGGCGGGCGGCCCAGTTGGTGCTCGATCGCCTCCGTAAGGCCTTTTCGCGCGACATGGATGCCACGGGGTGGACCTCGCGCAGTTGAGGCGTCAGGCGGGCGATACGGGGCGGCAGCACGGCACGGCCTGACGCGGGCGACTTGAGTCCGACCCCGAATTTCCAGAAGTTACATCGAACGGTTTACGCATTCCGGGCCACCGGTCCGGTAACTTTGGGCAGCCCCGTCCGTACGGGGCCTTACCACCGCCGTCGCGGCCAGCGACGCGGATTTCCGGTTGCATCCAGGAACACCATGACTGACGACATTTCGAACGCGGACGCGGCACTCGATCCGGCTCTCGAAGTGGAGGGCGCCGAGCAGGCGCCGGCCACGGAAGGCAGCGCGGACGACCGTCAGCGCGAGATCGATGACCTGAAGGACAAGCACCTCCGACTTGCCGCCGAATACGACAACTTCCGCCGTCGTGCCGTGAAGGAACGGCAGGAAGCCGGCTGGCGCGCACAGGGAGAACTGGTGCGCGGACTCATCGACGCGATCGATGACATCACCCGCTTCGCGCACGTCGATCCCACGACGGTCGACAGCAAGACCGTCGTCGATGGCGTACTGCTCGTGGAGAAGAAGTTGTTCAAGTCGCTCGCGGGGCACGGGTTCGAAGTCGTCGATCCCACCGGTCACGCGTTCGATCCCAACCTGCACGAAGCAGTGAGTACGGCGCCCGCGTCGGCGCCCGAAGAAGACGGCACCGTCGCCGTCTGCTTCCAGGCAGGTTATGTCATCAACGGTCTCGTGCTGCGTCCCGCGCGCGTGATCGTGAAGCAGTGGACCGGCGCCTGAGTCTCCGCTCTCGCGCCATTTCCCAGGCCTGAACGCACAGCATGGCCAACGGCACCGATTTCTACGCAGTCCTCGGCGTCTCGTCGTCCGCTACGGCCGACGAGATCAAAAAGCAGTACCGTCGACTTGCCAAGCAGTATCATCCCGACGCGAATCAGAACGATCCGAAAGCGGCCGAGCGCTTCAAGGAAATCTCCGAAGCACACAACGTGCTTGGCGATCCGGCAAAGCGGAAACAGTACGACGAGATGCGTCGACTGGGCGCCTTCGGTGGTGTCGGATTCGGCGGCGGCGCGTCGCGTCCGCAGTCGCGCCCCGGCGGCTTCGGGTCGACCGGGCCTGGGCAGTCCGGCGCGGGCACCTTCACCGACTTCGACGTCGGCGGCATTGGCGGGCTTGGCGATCTCTTCTCGTCGATGTTCGGCGGCGCAGGGGCGGCGGGCGCGCGCAACACGCGCAGCAAGGGGCCGGAAAAGGGGCAATCCATCGAGCAGATCGTGGAAGTCCCGTTTCGTGTCGCGGCCACCGGTGGCAAGGTGCCGGTCGAGCTCGAGGTGAACGAAGAGTGCATGATGTGCCACGGCAACGGCGCGGCGCCTGGCGCGCAGATCAAACCGTGCGGTGAGTGCAGTGGGCGCGGTGTGATTTCGTTCGGGCAGGGGAGCTTTGCTGTGAACCGGCCGTGCCCGGTGTGCATGGGACGAGGGAGTGTGCCCACGGAACGGTGCGCGACTTGCCGTGGTACCGGAGAGGCACGGGCGCGCCGTACGGTGAACATCACGGTGCCGGCGGGCGCCGAATCGGGTACCAAGGTGCGGCTGCGCGGACAGGGGGGCAAAGGGGCCGCGGGCGGGCAGCCTGGCGATCTCGTCATCACCTTCAACGTGCAGAGCGACCGTTTCTACAAGCGTGACGGGCTCGACCTGATCGCCACGGTGCCCATCAACGTGGCACAGGCGACACTGGGCTCACGCGTGAGTGTCAAAACCCTCGATGGCAAGAAAGTCGCACTCCGTATTCCCGCCGGCACGTCGGCCGGACGACGGTTCAAGGTGTCGGGGCAGGGCATCGAAAAAGAAGGCAAAAAGGGCGATCTGCTGGTGGAGATCACCATCACCGTGCCGGACAGCCTCACGGAGGCACAGGAGAAGGCCATGCGTGACTTTGCCGATGCGAGCGGGTTGAAGTACTGATGACGACATCTCGCGGGATGCGTGTCACCATAGCGCTGGCGTGCGTAGCCGGAGCGCTCAGCGCGGCGCCCGCCAAGGGCTCCGCGCAAAGCGCACGTGCGGCGCAGTCCGACAGTGTCCCGCGTACGCCTGCGACACGCTGGCAGTTCGAGCAATGCATGGGTGGCCTCAGCTACGGCGCGCCGCTCAAGTGGGCGCTCGCCTACGGCATGGGCTTCGTGCGGGAAAGTGAAAAGCGCGACTGGTGCTTTCTCGGTGCGGTCAAAGTCGGATTCGGCGGCGCGAGCATGAACGTCGGGCTCGCCAATTCGCTGGGACATTGGGGCAGTGGTACGGCGGTCACGGCGGGGCTCTTGCGCACATTCAATGACCCCATGGGTGCGACCGCCAAGCGCACGTACGTGGGCGGCAGTGTGCACCTGTGGCCGCTGCTCGCGCTCGGCGGCGAGGTGGGATACTACACGCGCGTTGGCGCGGATCCGGCGGGGCTCAGCCGCGGTCGCGGCATGGTCACCTGGTCGACGGGCTTCGGCTTCTAAGTACCGGGCGCTGACCGGAGTCATGGCGCGCGCGCGCGCCGCGGGCTAGGTTCGCGCGCATGTCCGACGTCTCTCCCCGCCGTTCACCGCTCGCATCTCAGGGCCTGCAGGTCACGCTTGGCCTGATTGGCGGCCTCGCGCTGGGTATGCTGCTCTCGCAGCAGGCCACGCCGTCCCCATTCACCGGCGGATTGCTGGCCACACTCGAAGTCATCGGCACCGCGTGGATCAACGCCGTCCGCATGACCGTCATTCCGCTGGTGGTGCCGCTGCTCATCGTCGGGGTGGCCGGTGGTGATGACCTGCGTGCAACCGGGACCGTGGGGGCCAAGGCGTTCGGTTGGATGCTGGTGTTGCTCGTGGCCTGTGCCCTGTTTTCGAGTGTGGCGTCGAGCCTGTGGTTCGACTCGCTGGTGCTCGATCCTGCGGCCACGACGCGTCTGCGCGAATCGGCCAAGATCGACGTGCCGCCCGGCGATGCGCTTTCGGTGCGCACCTTCATTCTGTCGCTCATTCCGCTCAATCCCATCAAGGCGGCGGCCGACGGCACGCTGCTGCCGGTGGTGCTGTTCACGCTGCTCTATGCCTTTGCGCTCGGCAAAGTGCAGGAGGCATCGCGCAGCGCCCAGCTCGCGTTCTTTCGCGGCATGGCCGACACGATGCTCGTGGTGGTGCGATGGATGCTCGCGCTGGGCGGCATCGGCATCTTTGCACTCGCCACGGTACTCGGCCAAAAGCTTGGCACCAACGTGCTCGGTGCCATCGGGTTCTACTTCGTGGTGAACATCGTCCTGCACATCATCGCGACCGCCGGCATCTATGTCGCGGTGGCGTTCAGCGGGCGCGTGTCGGTACGTGACTTTGCCCGCGCACTCGTTCCAGCCAGCGTCGTGGGGATGGGGTCGCGCAGTTCACTCGCCAGTTTGCCGGCCATGGTGAAAGGCGCGACCGATGTGCTGCATCTGCCGCCCACGGCCACCGGGTTCGTCCTGCCGTTGTGCGCGAGTGTCTTCAAGCTCACGAGCGCCGTGTACTGGGTGGTCGGTGCGCTCTTCATTGCAAAGCTGTACGGCATCGATCTCAGTACCGCGAACCTCGCGCTCGTGGCCGCATCGAGCGTGGTACTGAACTTCAGTACGCCGGGCATCCCCAGCGGCGGCATGCTGCTGCAAGTGCCGCTCTACGCGAGCATCGGATTGCCGGTCGAGGGCATTGGTATTCTCATCGCGCTCGATACACTCCCCGACATGTTCAAGACGCTGCTGAACGTGACGGCGGACATGTACGTGGCGGTCATGACGGGGAACGGCAGTCGGGGGTGACGACGGGTGATTGGTCCGGCGGTCAACCGACGACGGCACTAGCCCTCAGGAGAAAGAACGTAAGGGCACAGGGAAAAGCGCGCTGCCGTTCACCACAATCACATCCGCGGTACCCGGTGGACCAAACCGCGCTTTCCCCTTCTCCCTTACGTTCTTCCACCTGAGGGCTAGTGCCGTTCAGTGTTGACCGCCGGACCAGCCAACCGTTGTTCACCTACCAGACGGTCACTCGACTAGCGCCTCACCCCGCCATCAACGGCAGCATCCTCGACCGTGGCGCCCCCACCATTCCGCGCTCGATCACGCCACCGCCCAGCACGACGTCGCCGTCGTACATCACCAGCGATTGTCCTGGTGAGATGGCCTGAATGGGGTCGTCGAGCGCGAGTTCGATCACATCGCCGTCGAGCCGCACCACGGTGGCCGCACTCGGTCGCGCGCGATTGCGCACCTGCACCTGGATGCTCGCACCAACCGTGGGGGCATCGGCGAGCCAATTGATCTCGCGCGCTTCGACTCCGCGCCCCAGCAACGCATCGCGCGGGCCGATGACCACGGCCCGATCCCCCGGCACGATTTCCACGACGAACATCGGCTCGGCAAACCCACCGGGCAGCCCTTTGCGCTGACCGATGGTGTAGCGCGCAAATCCCTGGTGTTCGCCAATCACGTCGCCGTTCACGAGGCGGAGTGGACCGGGCTGCAATGCCGGAGCGTCGGCGCCGAGGTGTTCGGCGATCACGCGCACGTGGTCGCCGTCCGGCACGAAGCAGATATCCTGGCTTTCGATCTTCTCGGCGGTGCGCAAACCAAACCGGCGCGCAATCTCGCGCGTTTCCGCTTTCGTCTGCGTGCCGATCGGGAGCACGAGTCGTTCGAGCACCGGACGCTCGATGCCCCAGAGGAAATAGCTCTGGTCCTTACCGGCATCGAGACCGCGCAGCATCACCGCGTGTTCGCCCACGCGCCCCATGCGCGCATAGTGACCCGTGGCGAGCCATTTCGCGTCGATGGCGTCGGCCTTGACGAGCAAGTCGCGGAACTTCGTGAACGTGTTGCAGCGCACGCACGGAATGGGCGTGCGTCCCCGCGCATACTCCTGCACGAAGTCGTCAAGCACATCGTGCCCGAAGTTGTCCACCAGGTTGGTCACGTAGTGCGGAATGCCGAGCTTCTCGCACACGCGTCGCGCGTCGCTGGTGGCATCGAGTGAGCAGCAGGGCCGGTCCGGCACATCAGCGCCGTCGCCATGCAGCTTCATCGTGACGCCCACCACCTCGCAGCCGGCATCGACGAGCAGTGCAGCGGCCACGCTCGAATCGACGCCGCCACTCATGGCGACGAGGACGCGGTCGCCGCGCTGCGGCGTGAAGGGGAGAGCGGGAAGTCGCGTCATGCCGTAGTACTCCGTCGACTCAGAATTCGACGGTTTCGAACACCGGCGCCGCCTTTGGCTGACGCACCTTGTCGGCGAGCGCGCCGAGCACGTCGACGGTGCGCGCAATGCACTCGGGCGTGCTGAGCGCGCCAAGCGAGAGGCGCAGCGCGGCGTTGGCGAGTTCGGGCGACACGTGCATCGCGCTCAACACGTGAGACGCCGACACGCTACCGCTCTGACACGCCGAACCCGCGCTGCAGGCGATGCCGCGTAGGTCGAGCGCCATGAGCAGCGACTCGCTGTTGGTGCCGGGAATCGAGACGTTCACCACGTGCACGGCCCGCGGCGCGCCGGCACCATGAATGACGGCATCCGGGATGCGCGCCCGCAGTCCCTCTTCGAGCGCGGTGCGCAGCGCCATCAGGCGCACATGCTCCTGCTCGTGTTCGGCGAGCAACAGTTCGGCCGCCGTCGCGAGTCCCACCGCAAACGCGACGTTCTCGGTGCCCGGGCGACGACCGCGATCCTGCGAGCCGCCATGCAACAGCGGCTCGAGGGGCGTGTCACGTCGGATGTAGAGCGCGCCGATCCCCTTGGGCGCTCCGATCTTGTGACCGGAGATCGTGAGCAGGTCGAACGGCTGCGTGCGCGCGTCGACGGGGACTTTGCCGAACGCCTGCACGCCGTCGGTGTGAAAGACGACGCCGGCGGCCTTGGCCTGTGCGGCGAGCGCGGGAATGTCCTGAATGACGCCGACTTCGTTGTTCACCCACATGATGCTGGCCACGGCGGCGCGATCGTCGAGCAGCTCGGCGAAGTGCGCGCTGTCGACCAGGCCGTTGCCATCGACACGCACGAGCCGCTCCTCGCCGCCTTCATGCACCACCTGGTGTGCGGCGGCGAGGATGGCCTTGTGCTCGATGGGGGTGGTGATGGCGGCGGTCCGCCCCTGATGCCGCAGCGTGCGGTAGACGCCCAGGATGGCAAAGTTGTCGCCTTCGGTCCCGCCCGACGTAAAGCACACTTCGTCGGCGTTGGCGCCCAGACAAACGGCGAGACGCTCGCGCGCCTCGTCGAGGGCCACGCGCGCTTCTCGTCCCCAGCGGTGGACGCTGCTGGGATTGCCGAAGCGGGGCCCGAAGAAGGGGGCCATGGCGGCGAAAACCTCGTCGCGCACCGGCGTGGTGGCGGCGTGGTCGAGGTAGACGGGAGGGGCGGACATGCTGAAAAATAGCGGGACGGCGGTTTGGGGGAACTACGGGAGGGCAACAACGGGAGGGCAACAACGGGAGGGCAACAACGGGAGGGGAACAACGGGAGGGCAACAACGGGAGGGCAACAACGGGAGGGGAACTACGGGAGGGGAACTACGGGAGGGGAGCTACGGTTAAGTTGGGGGATGTTCACGACTTGCATTCACTGCAACGGCAGTCTGGGCAGCAATGAGGCCTTTGAACTGTTCCCGGTGGGGGCGCGGCTGGCGTTTGATGCGCGGCAGGGGCGGTTGTGGGTGATCTGCGCGGGGTGCGGCCGGTGGAACCTCTCGCCGCTGGATGAGCGGTGGGAGGCGATCGAGGCCATGGAGGCGCGCTTCCGGGACACACGGTTGCGGGTGAGTACCGACCACGTGGGGCTTGCACGGCTGCGCGAAGGGGTGGACCTCATTCGCATTGGGGAACCGCAGCGTCCGGAAATGGCGGCGTGGCGTTACGGCGATCAGTTTGGTCGGCGGCGGAACCGGCAGCTGCTGGTGTCGGGCGCAGTGGTCGGCAGCGCGGTGGCTATCATGGGCGGCATCCTGGCGGCGGGGGCCAGTATTGCCAGCTTTGCCGGCGTGTACGCCAACAGCGATGTCTGGGACACGCTTATACACGGCCGGCCGAGCAAGTCGATTGGGCACATTGCGCTCCCCGATGGTCGCGTGGTGGGCTTACAGCGACGGCACGCGCGCATGAGTACCCTCGTGCGCAGTCGGAACGACGAACTGCACCTGCGGCTGGAGAGTACACAGGGGGCGCATCTGCTCACCGGCGAAGACGCGATGAAGGCCGCGCATCGGCTCATGCCGACGGTCAATCGCTTTGGTGGAACAAAGGCCAACGTGCAGGACGCGGTACGGCTGCTGGAGAGCGCGGGGGATCCGCTCCGCGTCTGGAAAACAGTGCAGCAGCAAAATGGTTGGACGTCTGGTGACAAACGATGGGGTGGGGGCAATTGGACTGACGGCAATAGCTCGCGGAAATACATTCGCAAGTTGCCGGGCGCGCTGCATACGTTCAGCGTAGGTGAACGACTCGCGCTCGAAATGGCGCTGCACGAGGAATCCGAACGGCGCGCGATGGAAGGTGAGTTGCATCTGCTCGAAACGGCGTGGCGCGAAGCGGAGGAAATCGCGAAGATCGCCGACGCCATGTTCACGCCGGCCGCCATCGAAGCGCGGCTCGCGGAAATCCGCCGCACCTCCTGACGACACATGTACGCGACCTGTCTGCACTGCCGTGAGCCCCTGGGCCGCAACGAGTCGATCGAAGCGTTGCCCATTGGACGGCGCGTCGCGGTCGACGCGAAGCTCGGCCGCCTGTGGGTCGTGTGCCGGTCGTGCGAACGATGGAACCTCACGCCGTTCGAAGAACGATGGGAAGCCATCGAGCAGGCGGAGCGTGCGTTTCGCGACACGCGGGTGCGCGTGAGTACCGAGAACATCGGTCTCGCGCGGTTGCGCGAAGGCACCGAGATCGTGCGCATTGGCAAACCGCTGCGCCCCGAGTTCGCAGCGTGGCGCTACGGCGACCAATTCGGGCGGCGGCGACGGCGATATACGGCGATGGCGGTGGCGGCGACTGCCGGCGCTGGTGCACTGGTCGCCGGAGCGGTCAGCCTTGGCATTGGGCTCGCAGCAGCCGCACCACTAATCCACGTCGTGAACATGACGATGCTGCTCGCCGCGATGGGGCGAAAAGGGCGGCGCATGGCACTTCCCGACGGCGGATTCTTCGAGCCTATTGGCATGCCCCGACTGATCGCGGCGCCAACACAAGCTGGGTGGGGCGTGGACATTGGCTACACGCGCAAACGCGACGCGCAGGACACTCGCCCGTCGCATCTTTTCTGGGGTGATAAAGGCTTCGACAGCAACGAAGGAAAAAATGAAATGGGGCGCGTGCAACTGTTCGGCAATGACGCCGTGCCGCTGCTACGGGAGTTTCTGCCGGTGATCAACCGGAGCGGTGCGGTCGGTACACTCATCCGTGACAGCGTGTCGCTGATCGACGACGCCGGCGGCCCGGAGCACTTTGCACGCTGGGCTGCCGCCAAGCGGGGCGAATGGGCGGCGAAGCAGACCTTCGGCGATACCGGCGACTTCAACTACATACCGGCCGCGGCGCGGCTCGCCTTCGAAATGGCGGTCTTCGAAGATGCCGAACGTCAGGCCATGGACGGCGAACTCGCGACCCTCGAACGCGCATGGGCCGACGCCGAAGGCGTCGCGCGTATTGCCGACTCGTTACTCGTGCCGCCAGACGTCCAGCACAAACTCGACGACCTCCGCGCCCACAAACCGTCCGAGTAACCTGGTGCGATCAGTGCCGCACCACACTCCGCAGTAACGCCCGCACCGGCGCCGCGTCGGCACCATGCACCAGTAGCGGCGGTGCGATCAGTTCGTACTGACCCGCCGGCACGTCGCGCAAATCGAGATTCTCCAGCACGAACGCGTTCCGCCCGAGCAGGGCATGATGCACGTCCAGTGTCTTGCTCTCACGTCGGTCGACACTCGGCGCATCCACACCCCACAGGCGCAGCCCCTGGCTCACCAGCCATTCCGCTGCCGACGTAGATAAACAGGGCCAGTCACCGGGAAACGCGCCGCCCGCAACCGACACGCCAGTGCGCAGCAGCACGCGCAACGGCACGATGCCACCCAGCAGGTCGATCATCTGCTCCACTTCGAGATCACGCGCGATGTCGTGACCACGCGGCAGCTCGATCACACGGGCTGGCCCCACGAAGGCGTCGAGCTCCAGTGCTTCCGACGCCGGCCACGCCGAGTGTACGTGTAGTGGCGCATCGGCGTGTGTGCCCACATGAAAGCTGGTGGTGACCGCCGCGAGGTTGACGCTCTCGCCATTCTCGCGGCGGCAGGTCCACCCGCACTCGAACGCCTGATCGCCGGGCCATTCCGGGGTCTGCGCGCCCATGGGAACGGAAATGTCATGCAGCATGCGAAGCCCTGGTCAGAACGTGGAGACGCCAAGCGACGTCACGTCGCGCACGTCCATGGTTTCGTCGGTAAAGAACGGTTCGCCGTACTGCACACGAATGAGCGACCCGTAGTGCGCCGCATGATGACGCACGATGTCGTACAGCGGCTCGCCGTTGGGGTACACCTCACCCGCCTGCGTAAGGCCGTCGAACTGCGAGCCATATACCTGTATGGCCGCGAGCTTTCGCTCGAACTGCGCCGAGATATCCACGACGAACGTGGGCTTGGTGTAGTCCTCGCGGTACGTGATGACATGCAGCAGCTTGAACGGACGGAACGGCTCGTGATCACCGGGCGCGTACTTCCGCAGCCCCGCCAGAAAGCAGGCGTCGCGCACCAGTTCCGTGGTGCGACGGTGATCGGGGTGCCGACCGCGCGGCGCCGGCGCGATCACCACCCGTGGCCGCAGCTTCCGAATGACCTGCACGAGCGTGGCGCGCGTGTCGTCATCGTTGCGAATGCCGGCGTCGGGGAGCCCGAGATTCTCGCGTACATGCACACCCATGTGCTGACGCGCGGTCTCCGCCTCCTGAGCGCGCAACTCCGCGCTGCCGCGCGTCCCCATCTCGCCCTGCGTCAGGTCGAGAATGCCCACCATGCGGCCGTCATCAACCGCCTTGATGAGCGTGCCGCCACACGTAAGCTCCACATCGTCGCGATGCGGACCGATAGCCAACAGATCGAGTGCCATATACACAAAGATGCGCCCGTGACAGCACGGGCGCATCTCTCCGACGAGCGGTGAATCAGCCGGCGCGGGTCAGGTACGACGCCACGCGTTCTGCCACCTGCTGTCCACTGGCCACACAGTCACCGACCGACACACCGTTGCGATAGTTGCCCGCGAGATACAATCCGGGGTTCTGCTGCTCCGTGGTGTCCGCCGCGTCCTTCACGGCCTGATAGCCCACCGTGTACTGCGGAATCGCGCGGGGCCAGTACACGTGCTTGGCGAACACCGGCTCACCGCGCACCCCCAGCAGCTGCCGCAAGTCGAGCAATACGCGCTCGACGAGCAAATCCGTGTCCTCGCGTGCCCGCTCGGCCTGACGTGCACCACCCACGAAGCAGGTGATCGTCACGCAGTCATCCGGTGCACGGCTGGGGAAGAGCGACGAACTGAAGAGTGCCCCCAGAATGTTGCGACGCTCCGTGGCGGGCACGAGCACGCCGAACCCGTCGAGCCGGTGCGCGACATCTTCGCGACGGAAGCCGAGCGTCAGCGTGCTCACCGGCGGATACTCCACCCGCTCGATGGGCGCGGCAAACTTGCGCATCGGGGCCGGCATTTCCATGGCCGCCAGCACGTGGGCCGGTGTGGCCATCACCACGGCATCGACGGTCCGGGAACGCGAGGCGCCATCCTGGCCGGCGTCGACCACCCAGCGGGCCTCCTGACGGTGCACGAGCCGTACAGGGCATCCGAGGCGCAACGTGCCCGCAATGGACGCCTCGAGGGCATCCGTGAGCGTCTGCATGCCGTCCACGAAACTGATGAGCCGCGCCCGCGCGGCGGGGGACGACGTGAGATGCCCTTCGTGCGTCGCCGGGTTGGTCTCGCCGCTGCTGAAGCGCTTGCGCTGCATCATCAGCCCCTTCGACAGCGACCCATACTGACGCTCCAACTCGGCGACGCGCGGAAACGCGTGGGCCATGCTCAGCGTCTCCGGATCACCGGCAAAGATGCCCGAGATGAACGGGTCGACCGCGTAGTCGAGCACCTCATGGCCGAGCCGGCGGCGAACGAAGCTCGCCACCGATTCGTCGGTATCCTGTGTCCGGGTCCGCACCAGCGGCTCGAGCAGCACCCGCAATTTGGCCTTGAACGACAGCAGGCTCGTGCCGAGCATGGCGCCTGGCGTGAGCGGGAACGGCGTCATGACGCTGCTCCTCACGACGTAGCGCTTGTTGGCCTCGGGGTTGGCCTCCACGACGTCGTCCTGCAGGTCGAGTTGCTGCAACAGCGTGTCGACCGCTGCCGACGTGACGAACGAGTTGGGCCCGTGCTCCGCCAGAAAGCCGTCGGCGTGCGTGGTGCGAATGGCGCCGCCGGCGTGACCGCTGGCTTCGTAGAGCGTGACGTTCACTCCACGACGGCGCAGCTCGTACGCCGCGACCAAGCCGGTCACGCCCGCACCCACCACCGCGACCGAGCGGACGTCGCTGCCGTCGCCCTCGGTAGGCGTCAGGTTGCCGGTCATATCAGCGAGCACCCTCATAAATCACGCTCCAGCGATGTCCGTAACCCAATCGCGGGGCTCGAGCATCTGCACCAGTCGAGCTTCGAACGAATTGGGGGCATAACGTGGGGCATACTGCCACATCGCCAACGGGGGAAGGCTCATGAGAACGCTTTCCACGCGGGCATTGGTCTGCAAACCGAAGGTGGTGCCGCGATCGTGTACGAGATTGAACTCCACGTACCGGCCGCGACGCACCAACTGAAACTCCCGCTCGGCGTCGCTGAAACCTTCGTCACGACGGCGATCGACGATCGGTTCGTACGCCTGTCGCAGAACACGGGCCACATCGGTGACGAACGCCTGCGCGGTTTCGAAGTCGAGGCCGTATTCGCTGTCGCCGGCGCGCAGGTGATCGAAGAAGATGCCACCCACACCACGCGCTTCGTTGTCGCGGTGCGTATTCACGAAGTACTCGTCGCACCACTTCTTGAAGTCGGGATACAGCGCATCGTGGTGCCGGTTGCACATCGCGTGCAAGGCGCCGTGAAAGGTGCGGGCATCGTCGAGGTGCGGATAGAACGGCGTCAGATCCGTCCCGCCACCAAACCAGCAGTCGGTGAGCTGTCCATGCTCATCGGTGAGCTCGAAGTAGCGCACATTGAGATGCACCGTAGGCACCTTCGGGCTGCGCGGATGCACCACAAGACTCACGCCGGTGGCAAAGAAGTGCGTCGTCCCGGACGCCGCGCCGCGACCACCGAGCCGTCGCGCCGCCGCTTCCGGCAGTTCGCCCATGACGGCCGAACGATTGATGCCAGCCTTCTCGAAGGTGACGCCGTCGGTCATGACGCGCGCGACACCGCCACCACCACCTGGACGCTCCCAGCGGTCTTCGATGAAGGTGCCGCCGCGATCGAGACGGCCGAAGAACGACGTCAGCTCATCGTGCAGGCCGGCAATCCACCGCGTGACTTCGCTGCGACGGTTGGCCACCGTCGCGGTCGCGTGCGTCTCTTCGGTGTGCACGGCTGTCACGAGACGCCTGCCAGTTGAATCGTCTGCGGTTGGACGGCCCGCGAGGCGGCGAGACGTTCTTCCGTCCACTCCCATTCCTTCACCGCGTCGATGAACGCCCGCGCGTGGTCGGGCTTCATGTCCGGGAGAATGCCGTGGCCGAGGTTGGCCACATGGCCCACCGGTCCGAAGGCACTGATCATCTCGTGCGTCTTGGCGCGGATTTCGGCCGGTGACGCGTACAGCGTGCACGGATCGAGATTGCCCTGCAGCGCCACGTTGAACGGTTCCGTCTGCCGGCGCGCATCCTGCGGCGTGGTGTGCCAGTCGACACCAATGGCATCGGCCTGCGTTGCCGCAGCGATCTCGCTCATGGCCCACCCGCCACCGGGCGCAAACACGATGACCGGCACGCCCGCTTCGCGCGCACGCAGCGCCGCCTTGGCCAGGTAGGGCAGGGCAAAGGTGCGGAACTCGTGCGGGCCGAGGGCGCCTGCCCACGACTCGAAGAGCTGGACGACCTGCGCCCCCGCTTCCACCTGCGCTACAAGGAAATCCCCAACGGCCGTCGCGAGCTGATCGAGCAGCGCGTGTGCCAGCGTGGGATTTTCGAAGAGCATTTTTTTGGCGACGGCAAACTGCTTGGTTCCTTTGCCTTCCACCATGTATGCTGCCAGCGTCCACGGCGCACCGGCGAAGCCGATGAGCGGCACGCGTCCGTTGAGCGCGCCCTTGGTCATGCGTAGCGCGTCGAGCATGTAGCTCAGCTGATCGCGCGGCTCCACGGGATTGAGACGCTTGAGATCGTCCATCGAGCGAATGGGCGACGGGAACTGCGGGCCGACCCCTTCGTCGAGGGTGAGGTGCATGCCCATGGCTTCGGGGATGACCAGGATGTCGCTGAAGATGATGGCGGCATCGACGCCCACGAGATCGATCGGCTGTAGCGTGACCTCGGTAGCGAGTTCCGGCGTGCGGCACATCGTCAGAAAATCCGACTTGGCCCGCACGGCGCGGTATTCGGAGAGGTAGCGTCCGGCTTGCCGCATCATCCACACCGGGGGGCGTTCCACGGTTTCGCGGCGCAGCGCGCGCAACAACAGGTCGTTCATACTCTGGGGAGAGGCGGGCTGGGGAGAGCCCGGGTGATCTCAAGCAACTCGATTCGAGACACTCGAGGGCCGTACGAACTCCCCCGCGACACGCCGCCCGAAGGCCGTGCGTCGCGGGGCCAACGGCTTCAGGTGAACTGCTGGGTGGTGACGAGCGGGACCGCAGGGTGCGAGGTCGGCGCGGGCGACAGCCGCGAATCCACGCGGGCCGACCGCTCCAATGGCGCCGCGGCACGGGGGGCGGGTGCCGCGGCCGGCACCGCACGATGTGTTCCGGTAGTACGACGGCTCTGCGACGCGCCCGCCCCTTCGGCTGGCGCGAACATCTCGAGGAGCATCATGGCGTGCTGATCGAGCGGTTCGCCACGTTGCAGCGCGCGACGCAGCGCCGCCATGGGGCCGGCGAGCAGCTTGGCCACAATGCGCGACGCCGCCTTTTCGGCGATGCCGTCATCCTTCGAGTGAAACGCCACTTCACGACGCGCCACGTCTTCGAGCGCCTCGCGCAGCGGCTTGATCGCATCACGCGCCGGCATCGTGGCGATCCAGTCCATGAACGCGTTCGTCTCTTCCGCGCAAATGGTTTCGGCGTGCGGGACGGCATCCTT
>CANGXD010000088.1 GCA_947457545.1 Gemmatimonadaceae bacterium | reverse complement strand
ATCAAGCCGGGCACCTACCGCTTTGCCGCCGACGCCGGCTATCGCGATGTGCTCGATGCGCTCGTCACGGGGCGCGGACTGATGCGCACGGTGGTCATCCCCGAAGGGTTCGACCTGCGCGACATCACGCCGGTGCTGATGAAGGCGCTGCGTGTGCCGGAAGACTCAGTGCGCGCGGCGGTGACCGATACGGCGTGGCTGCGCGAGCTCGACATTCCCGTGCCGTCGCTCGAGGGCTATCTGTTTCCGGCTACGTACAGCTTTCCCGACGGGACGAGTGCGCGCGAGGCGGTGAACGCCATGATCGAGCGCTTTTTGGACGTGTGGAAGCCAGAGTGGGATGCGCGCCTCAAAGCGATGGCCATTTCGCGTCATGACGCGATGGCGATGGCGAGCATTATTGAGAAGGAAGCGCGCAAGGCGGAAGAACGGCCCATCATCAGCGCCGTCTACTGGAACCGTGTGAAGAAGCGCATGCTGCTGCAGGCCGACCCCACGGTGCAGTACGCGTTGCCACAGCACGTGGGGCGCGTGCTGTACAAGGATCTCGAGGTGGAGTCGAAGTACAACACCTACAAGTATCCGGGGCTGCCGCCGGGACCGATCGCCAACCCCGGCGAAGCGAGCATCGCTGCCGCGCTGGCGCCGGCCGACGTGCCCTACCTGTTTTTCGTGGCGCGTCCTGATGGCAGCCATCAGTTCACGGAAACGTTTGCGCAGCACACGCGTGCCATTGCCGAGATCAAGGCGGAGAAGCGTGCGGCGGCCAAGGCGAGCGGGACCACGCGGTGACCGCAGGAGGGGGCGGGCCGCGCATTTCCCTGATCGTGGCCACGTACAACTGGCCGAGTGCGCTCACGCTCGTGTTGGCGAGCATTGCGGCGCAGCGCGTGATGCCGTTCGAGGTGCTCGTTGCCGATGATGGCTCGCGCCAGGATACGCGCGAGCTCGTCGAGCGGGCACAGCAGACGTTTCCGGTGCCGCTCGTGCACGTGTGGCACGAGGACACCGGCTTCCGACTGGCGGCGATTCGAAACAAAGCCATTGCCGCAGCACGTGGCGACTACGTGGTGCAGATCGACGGCGACATCGTGCTGCACCCCGGGTTCATTGCGGCGCATGCGGCCTTTGCGCAGCGCGGCAGTTGGGTGCAGGGGTCGCGTGCGTTGCTGAGTGAGGCGCTCACCGCGCGATTGCTGTCGGGTGAACGCGTGCCACTGACGCCGTTCACCGGCGGCATCAACAACCGCGCGAATGCGCTGTATGCGCCGGTGCTCGATCCGCTCTTTCGCGGCGAGAAGGGCGGCATGAAGCGCGTGCGCGGCTGTCACATGGCGTTCTGGCGCGACGACCTGCTGCGCGCGAACGGGTACGACGAAGCCATTGAGGGGTGGGGACGCGAGGACAGCGAACTCGCCACGCGCCTCTGCAATGCGGGGCTCGCGCGCCGTAATCTCAAGTTTTCGGCCGTGTGCTATCACCTGTGGCACAAGCAGGCGAACTTCGATGCCGTCGATCGGAACCATGAAGTGTTCATGCGCACGGTGCGCGAGAATCGCACGCGATGTGAGCGTGGTGTCGATCAGTATCTGTCGGGGACCAGTACCCCGCTTTCTTTGGTGAGGTAGCTGTGAACCGTCCCGACCGTCGCTCCTCCAATCGTGGGCGCCCGCGCGATACCACGGCGCGTGGTGCCGCGCCGCGCCGAGCGACGAGCACACCGGAGGTTGGCGGCGAGGTTGCGGTGGTCTCGCGCCGCGGCGCCGACCGACTGCGCGGCGGCCATCCGTGGGTGTTCCGCAGCGATGTCGAGCGCGTGCCGGCATTGCCCGCCGGCGTCGTACGCGTGGAAGCCGCCAACGGCATGCCGTTGGGGTGGGCGCTCTGGAGCCCCAAGTCGGAGATTTCGCTGCGCCGCATCGAGGCCAACGCCGACGTCGTGATCAACGACGCGTGGTGGCACGAGACGTTGCGTGTGGCGATCGCGCGGCGTGCGCCATTGGCGGCAGATGCCAACGCCTACCGCCTGGTGCACGGCGAAGGCGACGGCCTGCCCAGCCTAGTGGTGGATCAGTACGGCGAGTCACTCGTGGTGCAGCTGTTGTCGGCAGGCGTCGATGCGTGGACCGACACGATTGTGCAGTCGCTGCGCGAGCTCACGGGATGCACGGGTATTCTTGCCCGCAACGACCCGGCGGCGCGTGACCGTGAAGGGTTACCGCGCGAAGTGAAGCTGCTGTATGGCGATGTGCCGCGCACGGTGGAAGTGCTGGAGCATGGCGTGCGCTATTTGGCCGCGCCGTGGGACGGCCAGAAGACCGGCGCGTTTTTGGACCAGCGTGAGAACCGCGTGCTCATTGGTGGCCTGGCACGCGGCAAAGCGCTCGACTGCTTTGCGTATCACGGCAGCTTCGCGTTGCATTTGGCGAAGAACGCCGAGCATGTGAGTGCGCTCGATGTGTCGGCGCCGGCGCTGGCGCGCGTGCATGAGCATGCGGCGCGCAATGGACTCAGCAATATCGAGCCGGTGGAAGGCGACGCATTCGAGTTGCTGCGCGCGTGGCATCGTGAAGGCCGGTTGTTCGACACCATCGTAGTGGACCCGCCGGCGTTTGCCAAAACGCGTGGCGCACTCGACGGGGCGCTGCGTGGCTACAAGGACATCAATCTGCAGGCGATGAAGCTGCTCGCGCCGGGCGGACTACTGTTCACCGCGAGCTGCAGTTTTCACTTGTCGCGCGGGATGTTCTTCGAGATGCTGAGCGAAGCAGTCGCCGACAGTGGACGGCGCTTTGCACTACGCGCGATTACGGGACAGCCGCTCGATCATCCGGAGCTGATGAATGTGCCGGAGACGGGGTATTTGAAGGGAGCGCTGCTCGAGGCGATGGGGTGAGGCGGTTCAACCACGGGTGATTGGTCCGGCGGTTTACCTCGTACGGATCGAGCCCTCAGGGGGAAGAACGCAAGGGGAAAGGGAGTAGCGCGGTTGTATTCACTGGCGAACAGCGGTGGTTCGGTGTGATCCCCCCGTCGTTCGCATGTAGAGACAACCGCGCTTTTTCCTTTCCCCTTGCTTTCTTTTTCCTGAGGGCTCGTGCCGTACGCCGTGGATGGACGGACCCAACCGTTGTTCTTCACCGTCGCTGACAACGCGCACAGTAGAACGTGCTTCGCCCCGCCTGCACGAGTTTCGTAATGCGCGTGTTGCAGCGCCGGCATGCGTCGCCCTCTTTGCCGTACACGCGCCAGATGTCACGCTCATTCACTTTTTCGTTGACACCATCACGCGCGTAGTACCGGCCAGATGGCGCGGTTTCGAGCACGAGTCGTACGGCGTCGCGCAGTTTTTTCACGCGTGCTTTTGTCAGCGTGTTCGCGGGCGCTTCGGGATGAATGCGCGCTTCCCAGCACGCTTCGCTCGCGTAGATGTTGCCCACACCGGCCACGAGTTTTTGGTCGAGCAGCGTGGGCTTGATGGGGCTGCGGCGCTTGGCGAGCGACGCGATGAATCCCTCGACGGTGAAGTCGTCGGTGAGTGGTTCGGGGCCGGCCACGATGGGCACGAACTGTCCCGGCTTGTGCAGACGCACCACGCCGAAGGCTCGTCCGTCCACGAGACTCACGCGCACCCCTTCGGCGGTTTCGAAGCGGACGCGTTCGAGCCGTGGGGCGGGCTCGGCGAGGGGGGTGAACTCCCAGTCGCCGGTCATCCGGAAATGGACTTCGAGGACGGCGCCGTTGGCGAGGTGGATGAGCTGCACTTTGGCCCGGCGGTCGATGCGCTCGATGCGCTGTCCGGCAACCGCTTTTTGTGCCGCGGGGGGGAAATGCCGGCGCTGGCTGGGGTGCAGCACCGTGGCCCGGACGATGGTGTGCCCCAGAACGGCTTCGCGGAGGCGGGCGGCGGCGTGTTCGACTTCCGGGAGTTCAGGCATGACCTCCGGGAAACGCCCGAAGCGGGGTTCGGGTTCCGGAGTGAACTATTTCCCCTGAAATCACTTAGCGGGCCGCTTATCACAAAGTTGCCCCTTGCGTTCCCGCCGAGCAGGCGTAAGTTATCCACATTCCTTCCACGCCCCGAGGGGTAGTTCTATCAGTTCTCCCCGGTCACTCAAGTACGAATACGAGCTGTTCGTCGAGCGCGAAATCGAGGACTACAAGGACTCGGTCTCGCGCGGCTCGTTGCTGAAAATCGGTGACGAAGCGGTCGAGGTCCTCCGCAAGGCGGACCAGATCGCGCTCACCGAGATTCTGGTGTGGCAGGAAGTCGACCGGATCATTTCGCGTCGCCTGCGGCTTCCCACGTACGCCACGTGGAAGCGCCGCCGCCTCAAGATGCTCGAGGAGTTCCGCAAGCCGGAGCATTGGGGGTTGGACCCGAACGCGATGCTCGTACGCGAGCTGGCGGACACGAGCGACCGTCATGTATTGGTTGCCGGCGCGGAGCGCGAAGGCCCTGCGCTGTACCTCGCCGCCAGAGGCGCGGCCGTGACCGCCGTGGAGCCCGCGGAAGACGCTGTGGAGCGCGTGGTGAAGGCGGCGCATGCCGCTGGTCTCACGGAGCGCGTTCGTGGCTACTGCGCCGACCTGGGCGCCTGGGCGCCCGACGTAGCGCTGCATGCGGTGGTGTGTACGCCCAATGCGTTTGCCGGCTTGTCGGTGCAGGACCGGGCGCGGGTCATCGAGGTGCTGCAGAGCGCCACGGTAGACGGCGGCGTGCATCTGGTGGAGACGATCGTCGCTGGCAGCGATGCGAACGACGGCGCGGGGGCGGCCACCGGGATGCCCATTGAAGAGCTTACGTCGCGCTACCGCGGCTGGACGATCAGCGTGGAGCGCAGCGCAGGCCGCCGCGAGACGTTCATGGCGCGGAAGGAAATCGCCGTCGCCTGATGGTCGTTTGACGCGGAACTCGTGAGGGGCGTGTCGCAAAACGACACGCCTTTTTCGTTTTATGACGTGTCATGAGGACACCGTCGATTGGCCCAAAGTCGTGTTGCGTGGATCAAACGCATTGAAATTAACGACTTAGCGAAAACGGGCGGACTGGCACCGGCCGTGCTCTATGAGGGGGTGCACCGTACGTCTGCGGTGACACCGACGGCGCGCCACGGGATTGCGCGCACACACGACGGGTGGAGGGTCACCCACTATGCGACTGAAGCATTTGCTGCCGACAACTGAGAGCCAGGAACCGATTGGCATTGTGATCGCCGACGGTGGCCGTGGTGATCGTCCGACGCGTTTTTCGGCGTTCGTCTGGGGCCCGGTGCCCGACGAGCTCGAGGAGCCGATGGATGAGCCGCGCGTGCTCGTGGGCGCCCACGCCTGAGGCAACGCGACGCACACGCGCGCGTCATGGCTGCGCGATGTGAGTGAGGGATGCAAACGTGAAAGGCGCCGGCAGACAAGCCGGCGCCTTTCGCGTGTATGGGTACTGCGAGATCGCTTGGAAGCGAATTACGCCGCGGCAGGAGCCGGGGCAGCAGCAGGCGCCTTCTTGGCGCGCTTCGCAGGCTTGCGGGTCTTCTTGGCAGCCTTCTTGGTCGCCTTCTTCGCGCCCTTCTTGGCAGCCTTCTTGGCAACCTTCTTCGCGCCCTTCTTCGCAGCCTTCTTGGCTACTTTCTTCGCGCCCTTCTTGGCCGCCTTCTTGGCAACCTTCTTGGCACCCTTCTTGGCGGCCTTCTTCGCGGCCTTCTTCACCGGCTTACGCGCGGCCTTCTTCGCGACCTTCTTCGAACCCTTCTTCGCCGCCTTCTTGGCGGCCTTCTTGGCAGGAGCCATTTGAACAACCCTCTCACGAGAGATGGAAATTGCTCACTTTCCCCCGGTGGAAAGGTGAGCGCACAACACGGGCGGCGCATGCACCGCGTCGTATTGCGCTACACGGCCTCCAGGAGGCACGCGTAGTCGGACGTCTGCAGCGGCACCGCGGCGCGCGTTGCAGACCAGGCCAGAGCTGTCACAACCGAAAAACCGGCCGAGAGCTCGCAAAGCATGTGTGGGGAAGACGTTGCGCCTGCCGTGAAGGCAACGCGTTGGTCGACGAAAGCGGCGGGGCGGCTCGAACGCTGTACGGTGGGGACAGCGGAGCGCGCCATCGTTCCGCGCGAAAGCGCGAGCAACGACGGCGAAGCGGAAGCCGACAGAACGCCGTCAGCTTCAATGGGGGTCGCAACTGCGACACTGGACTTCGGGTGGAACTCGTGCCGTTTTATCGCCACGCGTTGCCGATGAGGACTGCGCGCCCTGATGCGATGTACCAACAGCTCAGGGAAGTCGGATGTGGACAGTTCGCGCAAGTCGTTGAATTACCGCGAATATACGCGTGGATAAATCAAACGCGCAATAGTGCGTATAAAGAACGCGCGCGATTACATCACCCGCGCGACGCGTTTCGACTGACGCGCACGCACCGATGCACCCGCGAGCGCATGCAGAACCCGTCGCACTTCGCGCACGCGACCCGCTTCCACGCCCACTGCTGCCGTGCGAGTTTTGTCCTTCCACCCTCTGCATCTCTCTTCCGGAGCCGCGCTCCGGTTCAGCCTTGGAGTACCATGAAAGCGTTGGTGAAGCAGTCCGCCGCCCGCGGCCTCACCCTCACGGACGTCCCGGAGCCGAGTATCCGCGACGACGAAGTGCTCATCCGCGTGCGCAGCGCTGGCGTCTGCGGCACCGATGTGCACATCTACGAGTGGGACGCCTGGGCCGCGGGGCGCTGCAAGCCGCCGTTCATCTGCGGCCACGAGTTCGCCGGCGACGTCGTCGCCGTGGGCAACCTCGTCGAGAGCGTCAAAATCGGCGACCGCGTGACCGCCGAAGGGCACATCGTCGACGACCGCTCGCTCTTCAGCCGCACGGGGAACGCGCACGTCGACCCGTCCACCAAGATCATCGGGGTCGACCGTGACGGTTGCTTCGCCGAGTACATCGCGATGCCGGCCACCAACGTGTGGCACCTCGACGACGCGATCAGCTACGACATCGGCGGCATTCACGACCCGATGGGCAACGCCTTCCACACGGCGCTGACAGCTGAAATCCCCGGCAGCGTGGTGCTCATTACCGGCTGCGGCCCCATCGGTGCCTTTGCCGTGGGCATCTGCAAAGCGGCCGGCGCGGCGCGCATCATCGCCACCGACATCAACCCCAAGCGTCTCGAGCTCGCCCGCACGATGGGCGCGCACGACGCCGTCCATCCCGACCAGGCGCATGCCGCCGTGATGGCCGCGAGCGACGGGCACGGCGCCGACGTGGTGCTCGAAATGTCGGGCGTGCCGAGTGCGGTGCATCAGGCGTTCGCGCTCGCGCGGCCGGCGGGGCGCGTGAACATGCTGGGCATTCCGTCGCGCACGATCGACATCGATTTCGCCACCGAGATCATCTTCAAGGGACTGACGATCTACGGCGTGGTGGGACGGCGCATGTACGACACGTGGCACCAGATGTCGCGCTTCGTGCGGTCGGGAGCGTTCGATCCGACGCCGGTGATTACGCATCGGCTGCCGCTCGAGGCGGTGGACGAGGCGATGCACCTCATCAAGTCTGGGGACGCGGGGAAAATCATTTTCACCATCGGATAGTTGGCGGTGGTGATGGGCTGAGCGGCGTTGGGTCGGGGGCGTTGTTGCGGGTGGTAGTCTGGGTACCGCCACTACAGTCGGGGCACAGCTACCACAGTCGGGGTACTGCTACGACAGTCGGGGTCTACACACGGTCGGAGTCCTGGCCGGGTCTGGCGCGGCGCTTCGCTGGCGCGTCGGGGTCGGGGTCGGGGATAAAGTGTCGGGGCTGCCCCGACCCCGACTTGTGAGCCCCGACCCCACCGGCAAGCAAAGCGCCGCCCCCTCGACCGCCACGCCGACTGTGGTGAGACCACGACCCGACAGAAACCCCGACTGTGTGTAGACCCCGACTGTAGTGGCAGTGCCCCGACTGTCGTAGCAGTGCCCCGACCGTAGTGGCTGTGCCACGACCAAGACACGACTCCGACCAAGACCACGACCCATGAGTCTTTTCGAAGAACTGCAGCAAGAGCTCGACGCGCTGAAGGACGCCGGCACGTACAAGCGGCTCAACTACATCGAAGGCCCGCAGGGCGCGCGCGTGCACATGGAAGGGCGCGGCGAAGTGATCGTGCTGTCGTCGAACAACTATCTCGGTCTCGCCAACGAGCCCGCCGTCGTTCAGGCCGGCGTCGACGCACTGCACAAGTACGGCGCCGGCACCGCGAGCGTGCGCTTCATCTGCGGCACCTTTACCGTGCACCGCGAGCTCGAGGCCGCCATCGCGCGCTTCGTCGGGACCGAAGCCAGCATGAGCTACGTCTCGGCCTGGAACGCCAACGAATCGCTTACCCCCACCATTGTACGGGAAGGCGACTTCGTCATTTCCGACGCGCTCAACCACGCGTCGATCATCGACTCCGTGCGTCTCGCCAAGGCGATGACGAAGTGCACGACGGCCGTGTACAAGCACGCCGACATGGACGACCTGCGCGAGAAGCTCCGCGCCAACAAGGACGCCAAGCGGAAAGTCATCTGGACCGACGGCGTCTTCTCCATGGAAGGAGCGATCGCCAAGCTCCCGGAAATTCTCCAGATCGCGCGCGACGAAGGCGCGATTGTCGTCATGGACGATTCGCACGCCACCGGTGTGCTCGGCAAGACGGGGCGCGGGACCGCCGAGCATTTCGGAGTGATGGGCGAGGTCGACGTCATTACCTCCACGCTCGGCAAGGCACTCGGCGGCGCCGCCGGCGGCTTCATCGCGGGACCGTCATCGCTGTGCGACATCATGACGCAGCGCTCGCGTCCGCAGCTCTTTTCGAATGCGTTGCCGCCCACCGTGGCCGCCAGCTCACTCGCGGCCATTCAGCACACGGAAGCGCACCCGGAACTCGTCACACGCCTGCACGAGAACGCGCGCTATTTCCGCGCCGCCATTCAGGAAGCGGGCTTCAAGCCGCTGCCGGGCGAAACGCCGATCGTTCCGATCATCGTGGGCGAAACCGCGCTCGCCATTCGCATGAGCGAACTGATGCTCGAACGCGGCGTCTTCGTGACCGGCTTCGGGTTCCCCGTGGTACCGAAGGGCGAAGCGCGCGTGCGCTGCCAGGTGTCGGCCGCGCATACGAAAGACGATTTGGATGCGGTGGTGGCGGCGTTTAGGGCGGCGGGCAAAGTCGCGGGGCTGCTTTGAGACTGCGGTTGGGGTGAACTACGCGAGGAGAACTACGCGAGGGGGAAAACGGGAGGAGAACTACGCGAGGGGAAAAACGGGGGGGCGAGGACGGGGGCCCCGACCCCGTGACGGGGACCTCGACCGCGACCCCGACCGGCGGTGGTCGTGGTTGTGGTAGATGTCGCGGGGTCGCCGCCGTAGTCGCGGGGTCGTGGTTGCCATCGCGTAGTTGCCCTCCCGTCCGTATCCTCCCGTAGTTGCCCTCCCGTGGTTATCCTCGCGTAGTTCCCCTCCCGTTTTTCTCCTCGCGTTTTTCCCCTCCCGTAGTTCACCCCGACCGCAGTCCAATGGCCTTCCTGATCGGCGCCCTTGCGGCCGCCATCGCCATGCTCGTGTGGCACCGCCGTCGCACGTCGGCCATGCGCGCACAGTGGCTCGCCGAGTCGTCGCGCGCGCAGCAGGCGCTCGACGCGACCGTGAAGCAGCTCGCGGCCGCGCGCGATGCCGCCACCGAAGCCCGCGAAAAAGCGGAAGCGGCGAGCAAGGCCAAGAGCATGTTCCTCGCGAACATGAGCCACGAGCTGCGCACGCCGCTCAACGCCATCATCGGCTACAGCGAGATGCTGCAGGAAGACGCCGCCGACATGACGCCCGGCGAGATCGCCGCCGATCTCAAGAAGGTCACCGGCGCCGGCAAGCACCTGCTCTCTCTCATTAATGATGTGCTCGACTTCTCGAAGATCGAGGCCGGGCGCATGGAGCTGGTGCTCGAACCCGTGGACGTCGCCGCGCTGACGCGTGATGTGGAAGGGACCGCGTCGCCGGTGGTGAAGAAGCAGGGCAACCAGTTCGTCGTCGAGATCGCGGGCGACGCCGGGACCATGCACGCCGACGCCGCGAAGATCCGTCAGGTGCTGCTCAACCTGCTCTCCAACGCCGGCAAGTTCACCACCAACGGCACCGTGACGTTGCGCGTCTCGCGCACCGATCGCGAGGGAGAAGACTGGATCGCGCTCGCCGTCGAAGACACCGGCGTGGGGATGTCGCGCGAACAGTTCGGACGACTCTTTCAGGCCTTCGCGCAGGCCGACGCCACGACGCACCGCGAGCATGGTGGCACGGGATTGGGGCTCGCGCTCTGCCGCCGCTTCTGTCTCATGATGGGCGGCGATATCGAAGTGGAGTCGAAGGCGGGCAGCGGCTCGGTGTTCACCGTCATGCTCCCCGCACGCGGCCCCGAGTCCGACTCCATAGATGCGGCCGCCGGCGATGAAGTCGACGATGCGCAGCCCATCTCGTTCCATACGCGCATGTTTCAGATCCCCACCGTGAACGGCATGGTGCCGCGTCCTTCCACCGACAGTAACGCGTGAGCATCCTCGATACCTCCGAATATCCCGTACCGGAGACGACGCGCGCGACGGTGCTGCTCGTCGAGCCCAATGAGCTCGATCGCGACATGCTCACTCGTCGCCTGCAACGTCGCGGCTACGCGGTGCTCACGGCGCTCGACGGCGCGAGTGCGGTGGAGATGACCGCCGCGCACCGTCCCGATCTCGTGCTCCTCGATATGAGCTTGCCCGTCATGGACGGCCTCGAGGCGACGCGGCGCATGAAGGCCCACCCGGACACGAAGCAGGTGCCGGTGCTCATCCTTACCGCCCACGCCCTCGTGCACGACCGCGAGCGGGCCTTCGGTGCCGGCTGCGACGATTTCGACACCAAACCCGTCGAGCTCCCGCGCCTGCTTTCCAAAATGGAGATGCTCCTCGATGCCCGACGCTGAAGCCGCGCACAGCCCGGACGACAGCCGCGCCATACAGCTGACGCCGCTCTCCCTCGACCGCCTGGCCGAAATCCGCGCCTTCCTCGCCGCCACCCTGACCGACATGGGGCTGGCCGGCACCGTCGACGCCTTCGTGCTGGCGGTGGACGAGGTGTGTGCGAATCTGGTGCAGCACGCCGAGGTGGGGGCATTTCCGGGACCGACGCGCGTGATAGTGCGCCGGAGCGGATTGGATGCCATTATCGTGGTGGAAGACCGCGGCCGCCCGTTCGACCCCTCCGATGCCCCCGCGCCTGATCTCGATTCCGACTGGGAAGACCGTCGCATTGGCGGCCTTGGCTGGTTTCTCGTCCGCCAGATGGTGGACGAGTTGTTGTACGATTCGACGACCGACACCGACGGTCCGCTGAATCGCCTCACGCTCATCAAGCGCGGCGCTGCCGCTGGCGCGCCCACTCCCTCCTGATTCGCCATGCACATTGCCATTACTCAGCACGAGAGCGTGACCGTCGTTGCCGTTACCGGCAGCATCGATGCGCTGACCGCCGACACGCTCGTGACGGCGCTGCTCGCCGAACTGTCGGCGGGGCGGACGCGTCTCGTGGCCGACTTTGCCGACGTGGAGTACACGAGCAGCGCGGGGCTTCGCGTGTTGCTCACGACGCTCAAGGACGCACGGCAGCGCGGTGGTGATCTGCGGCTGGCGCAGATCCGCCCCAATGTGAAGCAGGTACTCGAGCTGAGCGGCTTCACGAGCATTCTCAAATGCTTCGCCGACGTGCCGTTGGCCGTCGCCAGCTTTCCGCGTTGAGCGTCGCTGAATGAGCACGCCGGGGGTCGCCCTCGTCATCGGCTCCGGCGGGGTGAAGTGCGCCGCCGCGATTGGCCTGCAACGGTGCCTGCACCACGAAGGCATCCCCATCGAACGCGTCGTCGGCTGCAGCGGCGGTGCGATCTACGCCGCCTCCATTGCCCTCGGCCTCGATGCGCAGAGCACCGCCGACATGACGTCGCGACTCTGGACGCGCGAGGTCACCGCGCAGCCCGATCGGATGGCCATGTTGCGGATGGTCTTTCCGCGTCTGCTTGGCTTCAGCGAACGCTTCGGGCTCAAGAAGGACGCGCTGGTATGGGAGCGACTGCAGCAGGCATTTGGTGACCGCACCTTTGCCGATTGCGCCATTCCGTTGCACATCGCCGCGACGGATTTTCGCACGGGCGAACAGGTCATCATCAGTGAAGGGCGCATTGCCGACGCGGTGCGCGCGAGCATCGCCATTCCGTTCGCGTTCCCGCCCTGGGAGGTGAACGGTCGTCTGCTCGTCGACGGATTTTTGTCCGACCCGCTTCCGGTGGGCGTGGCGGTGCGTGAAGGCTCGCACGTGATTCTCGCCATGGGCTTCGAGAGTCCCAATCAGGAGCGCATCACGAGCGGCGGACGCTTTGCGTTTCAGCTCAGCAGCATCATGACCAACAATCTGCTGCGCGCGTCGTTTGCCTTTCACGGACTGGCGCATCACGGCGAAGTGATTGCGATCATTCCGCAGTTCTCGCAGCGCATCCGGCTCTTCGACACCGCCAAGGTGCCGTTGCTCATCGAAGAAGGCGAAGCGGCGATGCGCGCGGAGTTGCCGTATCTGCGTCGACTGCTCGCGTCGACCGCGGCCTGAGCAGCACGACCGTGTCCCTCTTCGCATCGACGACCGGAGAACGTTCACTGGGCGACCTGGCGGGTCGGCGCCCACGTATTGGGCTCGTGATCGGCTCGGGCGGCATCAAGTGCACTGCCGCGGTGGGGCTGTTGCGCGTGCTGGCGCGTGAAGGCATTCCGGTGGACGTGTGCGTGGGGTGCAGCGGCGGCGCCATTTATGCGGCGCTCTTCGCGTTGGGCGACAAGGTCGACGACGTCGAAGCGAAGACGATCACGCTCTGGAAGGATCTGTTCAACAAGCTGCACTATCGCTCGCTCATTCGGGCGGTGGCGCCGGCGCTCTTTGGCTATCACGAGCGCATCGGCATGGTGGACGACCGGCGGGTGTGGCACGTGATGCAGACGCTCTTCGGGGAGCGCACCTTCGCCGACACGCTGCTCCCGTTGCACGTGGCGACGACCGACTTCCGCACCGGGGAGAAGGTCGTGCTCGAAGAGGGGCGTATTGCCGACGCGGTGCGCGCAAGTATTGCCATCCCCATGCTGCTGCGCGCCTGGACCGTCGGCGATCGCGTCCTCGTCGATGGTGGCGCGTCGAACCCGCTCCCCATCGATATCGCCATCCGCGACGGCGCCGACATCATTCTGGCCATGGGCTTCGAAAGCCAGATGAACGACGATGTCACGTCATTCACGAGCGCATTGGGACGCACGTCATCGATTGTGGTGAACCACCTGTTGCGCGCGACGTTCGCGTTCTACAGCACGGCGCATCATGCCGAAGTGTTGCCCGTCATGCCGCTGCTCGATCGCGACATCGGTCTGACGGAGACACAGCACATCCCCTACCTCATTGAAGCCGGCGAACGCGCGGCCGAAGAACAGGTGCCGTATCTGCGGCGCCTGCTCGCGGCCTCGAACGTTCCCACGCCGGTCGCGCCGCCGCTCTCTCCACCCGCCTGATGTCGCTCTCCGATACCACCGCGCCCGCCCGCATTCTCGTTGTCGACGACGTCGAAGCCAACCGTGATTTGCTCGCCCGTCGTCTGCTACGCCAGGGACACCTCGTGGAGATGGCGGAGAACGGACAGGAAGCGGTCGACAAGGTGCAGCAGGGCGCGTGGGATCTCGTGCTGCTCGACGTCATGATGCCGGTGCTCGACGGTGTGGGCGCACTCACCGCGATCAAGGCCAGCGAGCTCACGCGCGACATCCCGGTCATCATGATCTCGGCCAACACCGAGATGGAAACGATCGTGAAATGCATCGAGCTTGGCGCCGACGACTATCTCCCCAAGCCCTTCGACCCGGTACTGCTGCGCGCGCGCGTGGGCGCGAGCCTGGAGAAGAAGCGCCTGCGTGATCGCGAGAAGGCACGCGCGCGTCGCATGGAGAAGGATCTCGAAGTGGGCGCGCGCATTCAGCGCGACTTTCTTCCGGAGGCGCTGCCGGTCGTGCCGGGGTACGAATTCGCGGCGCGCTTCGAGCCGGCGCGCGAAGTGGGTGGCGACTTCTACGATGCCTTCCGTCTGTCCGACGGCGCGGTAGCGATCGTGCTCGGCGACGTGTGCGACAAGGGCGTGGGCGCGGCGTTGTTCATGGCGCTCTTTCGCTCACTCATTCGTGCCGTGAGCGGCTCGCAGCTGGGCGGGCCAGGCAGTGATGCCACCGCCGCGCTCGAAGCGCGTGTGCTGCACGCCGTGACGGTGACGAACGATTACATCGCCAACACGCACGGCCGCACGAACATGTTCGCGACGATGTTCGTCGGCGCGCTCGATCCGGCCACGGGCATCGTGGCGTACGTGAATGGCGGCCACGAACCGCCACGCGTGCTTGCCGCGAACGGTGTGATTCGCGCGATGCTGCCGCCAACGGGACCGGCCGTTGGAATGCTGCCGGAAATTCCGTTCACCACGGGGCACGTGACCCTCGCGCCGGGTGAGACGCTGGTGGTACTCACGGATGGCGTGACGGAGTCGCGCGCACCAGCGGGCGCGCTCTTTGGCGATGATGCGACGGACGTGTTGCTGGCGATGCCGGCTTCGAGTGCCGATGCGTTGCTGGATCGCGTGCTCGACGCGGTGCACGTGCACGCGGATGGCGGCGCGGCGGCGGACGACGTGACGATGGTGGCGGTGCGGCGCTCGCTCGGCTGACTCTGGCTGTTGACCGGCTTGGTCTTGGTCTTGGTGGGGGCGGGTGGTCGGGGTACAGCCACTACGGTCGGGGCACAGCTACTACGGTCGGGGTACTGCCACGACAGTCGGGGTCTACCGACGGTCGTGGTCCCGGTCGGGTCGGGGGGGAACTGTCGGGGCTGCCCCGACCCCGCCCCCGACCCCGACGCGCCAGCAAAGCGCCGCGCCCGACCCGGCCTGGACTCCGACTGTGTGTAGACCCCGACTGTCGTGGCAGTACCCCGACTGTGGTAGCTGTACCCCGACGGTAGTGGCTGTACCCCGACTACCACCCCCAACCCCGGCCCCGACCGAGGCGGTCAGCGCACGACGAAGCGCAGCGGCCAATCAACTGCCTTGGTAATGCCGACGCGCGGGCCCACGAGCACGCCGGAATCCGGTACTGCGTCGCCGGCGTGAATGGTGAGCCGTGTGCCGCCGGTCAGCGCCACCCCGTCGTGCTCGCGTGTAATGGCCATGGCGGCGCACACTTTCCCCGGGCCGTTCGCGAGATCGCGGTCACGTCGCGCCTTCGGCCGCCGGGTGCGCATGAGGTCGACCCCGTCCAACGGTGATACGGCACGAATGAGCACGGCGGCGCCGTAGCCGTCTTCGCGCGTCACGGCGTTTACGCACCAGTGCATGCCGTAGATGAAGTACACGTAGGCGGT
>CANGXD010000087.1 GCA_947457545.1 Gemmatimonadaceae bacterium | reverse complement strand
GGATAGCGTCGCCTTCATCACCGGAGCGGGCTCCGGTATCGGTCGCGCGTTGAGCCTCGAGCTGGCCCGCCGGGGCGCGCAGGTGGTGGTCGCCGATATCGACGGTGAGGCGGCCGAGCGGGTTGCGGCGGCGGCGGGGGCGGGAGCGCACGCCGTCGAGGTGGACGTGCGCGATGCGGAGCGACTGCGCGCGGCCATCGAGGGGGCCGCTGCCGGCGGGCGTCTCGACCTGCTCGTCAACAACGCCGGCATCGGGGTCTCGGGTGAGGTGCACGAGATCCCGCTTGCCCATTGGGAGCGCATCCTCGACATCAACGTGCGTGGCGTCATGTACGGCGTGGCCGCGGGCTACCCGATCATGGTGCGTCAGGGGCACGGGCACATCCTGAACGTGGCGTCACTTGCCGGCCTCGGTCCGGCACCGCTCTTCACGCCCTACGCGATGACCAAGCACGCCGTGGTCGGCCTGAGCACCAGCCTGCGCATCGAGGCCGCGGTGCACGGCGTGCAGGTGCACGTGCTCTGCCCATCGGCCATCGAGACGCCGCTGCTCGACTCCACCCCGCCGGCCGATCTGCCCGCTGTGCCCTGGCGCCCCGACACGCGACGCCTCCTCGAGGCGTTCGCCGGACCACCGTACGGGGTCGAGGCATTGGCACGAGAAACACTCGACGCGGTCGAACGCAACGAAGGCGTCATCGTGCGCCCATCGCGGGCCCGATTCCTCTGGCGCCTGGGGCGCTGGTTCCCGGCACTCGTCGAGCGCGGCGGCCTCGCAGCGGTCGATCGGGAGCGCCGAGCGCGGCGGTGACGCGCCTCCATGAAGCCGATGAGAGCATCCAGGCGCTCTCGCACCGTGATCTGCCCCGCCACCCCGCGACCTACACGAGGACGGAGCCCGTCGCCCGCGCGCGCACGATGACCGCATGGTCACCCACGTTGCTCCCGCGCCGCGTCCTGCACGAGCACGTCACGCACACGCCGCTCGGCTTCCCGAATGGGCAGTGCTACCCGCGCAAGATCCGGTACACCGGACACCCCGAGCACCTCCAGCATACGGTCCAGGCCCGCCTCCCCTCCCTCATCGAGCCCCTCGATGCGCCGGATGGAAATCTTCCGGCCGGAAAAGCGGGCCCGCTGGATGCCCCCGGCGCAATAGCAGGCTTGAGGGGTCAGAGTCGTTTAGGCTTGAGGGGTCAGAGTCGTTTTGAGGGGGTCAGAGTCGTTTGTGGAATGCAACGACTCTGACCCCTTGGCGCGGACCCCTTAGCGCGGGTGCGAAGACTACGGCCGCGCCAGTGCGTTCATCGAGACGATGAGTGACTTCGGATCTCCCTCGCGAACGCGGTCGACAAAGAGCAGGGACTGACCATTTGGCATGACGCCAAAAATGCCCCACGGCGCCCGACTGTACAGGACACGTGGCAGGTCAATCGCTGGGGCGGCACTCGCGGGCGCGGCAGGCGCCGTGATGCGTGCCGCCATGATCAGACTGTTCGATTGGAAATAGATCGTGCGAGAATCGGCAGACCAGCTGGGGAATGTGCCTCCCTTTGGCGACACCAGAAACCGACCATCGGCCACGGGGAAGCGGCTCAGATAGACGTCATCACGTCCGTTCTCCGTCGACACGTAGGCAATCCACTGTCCATCGGGGGAGATGCTTGGATTGTTCTGCATGTACGGCGACGGCTCGAGCTTGCGGACAACGCCAGCCGAATCGCGGTGGGTCACCGCGATACTCGTAACGCGTCCCGAATCGCTCAATTGCCCGCCAACAAAGGCAATCCACGGCCCCCACGTGCTCATGCGGCTGCCTGATGTGCGCCAACCGCGCAGTCGCAGCACCGACCGTGCAGCACGGGCGCCGTCGATGGACACGGCGAGAATTTCCTCCGGCGTGACGGAGTAGAGCAACGAATCGCCGCCTTGCGTAAACGCGACCGATGAAACGGTACCCTCCAAGGAGAGACGCGTGCTCACCTTGCGCTGCAGATCGTGCACATACCATCCGCGCGGCGCCCCTCGCTCCAGAGCGGCCTGCACCAGGACGCGTGTGCCAGTGGGATCCGGCAGCATCTCGCCGAACGAGAGGAACTCGTCAAGTATGCGGCCGGTGGTTGCCCCGCCGACGAGATTCACCTTGGTCGCGCCCGCGCCGAGCCGCTCGTCGCCTCTTGTGGCCAGCACGACGGTGCCCGTGCGGGATGCGGAATACTCCCCATGAATCACGATCGGTGAGCGGCGCGTGATGTTCGACGCAATGCGCACCCCAGGGCCGGTGGTGTCGCCGGTGGCGAGATCGAACGGATACTGCATCAAGGCGCCGTCGCTCCGCACCACGAGCAAACTGCGTTGTGCCGGCAGGTAGGTTGGCGTCGCGCCATTCACCACGACATGCGACTTGCCAGTGGCCAGTGATCGCCACTCGATCTGCGGCTGAAACGCGAAGCCGCCCTTGGTATACAACATGACCTGTTCGTCCGACAGCAGTTGCGGTCCACCCAACTGCACGTCCGGCTTCTCGGAGGTGAACAGCGGCGTCGGCGTGCCACCCGATACCGGGACCTGCAACATCTGATTGCTCACCGCAATCACGATCTGGTTGTCGTTACCCCAGCTGCCGCCCGCGACAAAACCCTCAGGCAGTGCCGCGATAGGCTGCGCCTCGGAGCCAGACAACGCCAAGCGATACAATTGCCGACCGCGAACGAATCCAATCTCGTCGCCCGTTGGGGAGAAGAAGATGGCCGTTGCGCTGTCGGTATCGGGAAGCTTGCGGGTGCTGAGCTCCGTGAGGTCGCGCAGATACAGTGAGTAGCGACTGACCGTACCAATGCTGTCGCTGCCGGCCTGCCTCGGCGTGCCCTGCATGACCAGCCAACGCCCATCGGGCGAAATGGCAAAGAGCTGACCGCAGCAGATGAGCCGGAGCGCCACCGAGTCCGGCGGCGTGACCGCAAACTTGAGCGGCAGCGATGCCGCAGCGCTCGTGGTGCCCGTGCGCTGCGACATACCAAACGCACCGAGCAGCGCGCCCACGACGAGCGCGGTCACACCGGTCAGCGCAATTCGCGCGCGACGCCCACGCGTGGGTAGCGCGGCCGCCTGCCGCGCCCCTGACGTGTCCGGTGCGGCAAGCGCGACATCCAACGCCAAGGAAAACTGTGCGGCCGTACCGAAGCGATCGGCGGGCAGCTTTTCCAGCGCCGTGTTGACGGCTGTTTCCACATGCATCGGCACCGTATCACGGACCGTGTGCAACGCCCGCGGACGTTCGGTCATGACCCGCGCCACGATGGCCTGTGCCGTTGGTCCGGTAAACGGCGGTTCGCCCGCCAGCATCTCGTAGGTCATCGCGCCGAGCGCGTACACATCGGCCCGCGCATCGACATTGCGCTCGCCCATCGCCTGCTCAGGGGCCATGTAGTGCGGGGTGCCCAGCGACATACCGGTCTGCGTCATGCGTGTGCCGCCGGCCTGCTGTACCGCCAAGGCAATGCCGAAGTCGGCCACGACGGCTCGGCCGCTTTGCAGCAGCACATTTTCCGGCTTGATGTCGCGGTGCACCACACCGCGTTCGTGTGCGTAGTGCAACGCATCGGCAATTTCCCGGGCCAGCCGTACCGCGTCGGCAACGGGCAGCTGTCGCTCACGATCCAATCGCGTGCGCAACGTCTCCCCGTCGACGAACGGCATCACGTAGTACAGCAGACCGTCGGCGACCCCGGAGTCGAAGAGCGGCAGAATGTGCGGGTGCTGCAGGCTGGCGGTGAGCTTGATCTCGCTGAGGAAGCGCTCGGGGCCCAGCACCGCCGACAGCTCCGGGTGCAAGACCTTGATGGCCACGCGGCGCTCGTGCCGCAGATCGCGCGCGAGAAACACGGTGGCCATGCCACCCTGCCCGATTTCGCGCTCCAGCGCATAGCGCTCCGCCAGCGACGACGACAGCCGGTCCAGCACACTCGGGGCGCTCATGTGCGCATGGGGACGGAATCGCGATCAGGCATACGCTGAGGATACCATGCGACGGCCGTCTACGCGAGCAGCATGCACTCGTGCACGTCGCGGTACCGCGAGCTCTGCGTGACCGCGCTAGACCTCGTACTCGCGCACTCGAGCGCGCACGATCAGCGACGTGAGACCGTCGTCCGGCCCCGCGTCCCGAAAGTCGTGCAGCGCTGTACGTGAGTGCCACAGCTCGAAGACGTTCACGCGATGCTCGTCGAGAGGGTCCGCAGCGACGACGAAATCATCGCACCCCTCGGTCTCGCGTGCGAGCCGCATCGCCTCTTGCGAGCCGTCCAGAAAACGTTGGCGCTGTCCGGGCTGCACTTCGATCTGGCCTGCAACGATTATGGGCATGTCAGCGGTGAGGATGTGGGTACAGGGCGGGCCGCTGCTGCAAGCGGTGCAATCAGGTGCGAGCGAAGCGAGCTCTCGTTCGTTGGGCCGCCTGGAGAAGGCATCCTAAGTTCACTTGGCACGGGCTTCGCCCCACTCAGCAACGACGAACGGCAGCCGTGTGCGACTTCGGAGATAGGCCTCTCGCAGGACGTCCTGTAGCTCTCGGCTATCGCGAATCTCCGCATAGAATTGCGCGCGAGCGCGGGCAACTATCGCGGTGTCTGTCGATGCATTGGCAACGTGAGCCCGAAATGTGTCGGCCGCGGTCCGAAAACGCGAATTGAGCGCTCGCGCACGCTCAGATGCCGTGTCGGCATCGAACACGGTTGGCGCGATCGCCCAGAAGGCGAATGCTTCAAACGTCGGTTCACGGCGCGGGCCGAGCTCTGAGATTCCGTTAACTCCGGCGCACCGATAGAACACCACCTTCCCGTTTGGTTGGATCATCGGGAAATAGAATCGAGCGCCAATCTCCGCCAACTGCGCTTCAGTTACCGATCGCGCCGACGGTAAAGGGCCGACCACCGCAGCACGCCGGTATTCGCCGAGTCGCCGCACCGCAGCGGAATCACGGAGGAGATTCTCGATGAGTTTATCTGCAGGGCGTTCGGCCAGCGCCACTCCATCATGGAGCGTTTCTGGCAGCAGTTGATGCTCTACCAGGTACGAAAACAGCCGTCGATCGCTATTCACAAACCCCGCGTCACGAGACGAGTTGGCGACTGAGTCGATCAAGACCGACGTGAAGCGCTTCTCGACCACTTCAACTCGGACCGTAGCTCTGAGAAGCCCTCGGAGGTCAACCGCGCGCGACTGTTGCGCTTGGAGCGTCGAACCAAAGGCCAGCAGCATTGCACAAGTCGTTGCCCGGATCATCAATCCTCCAGAGTTGTCCAGTAGATCCTACGCCCTCACGTTCTGCTGAGGACGAATTCAATAAAGCAGATATCGGTGGGACTGCTCGTACATCGTCACGGGCCGCCCGCGACGTAACGCAGCGGCTCGCTACGCACGATACGTCCCCAACCTGCCAAGTCTCGCCCGCCAACGCGCACCGGGCGATGCGCCGGTCGGTAGCGCGTCCGATACAGCGAGTCGGCGCGGGCATGCTGGGCGCTGTCGCGGAACACGGCGATCTCGAGCAGGTCCCACGTCGTGTCGGCCGCACTTCCGCGCACGAGGTGGTAGCCCGCCAGGTCACCAGCCGCGACCGCCTGGGCATCCATGGCGAACCAGTTGGCCGTGACCACCCGTGCGAGTGAATCCACCGACGCGCCCGGATGTGCCTTGAGATATGTGAGCTGCCAGATCGCGCCCGGCGCGCCATCCTTCGCACGCGGCAACGGTGCACCCGAGGCACGGTCGGGAGAGCGCAGCGCGACCGTACCGAGCGCGAGCAGCGCGAGGGCACCGACCAATGGGAGCACGCGCTGGCGGGAGCCCCCTCGTGAAGTGGGCAGTTGAGTCATGGGATCTCTACGGAGCGGTATGGAGTGACGCTTGCGCGCGAGCGTCCGGTGCATCGTTCGTTTTGTTCTGCTTCACACGCTCACGGATATCATGGTACGCGGCCTCAACGAGCGCTTCCAGTGCTAACGGGTCAACACTCGTCATCTCGGTGAGGCTCACATGGCGCATATACTTGCCGGTGCCCTCCAGGAGACCGGCCGGGTCTGAAAGCTCTGCGCCATGGAAGAAGCCCACGTTCACGTGCGCTCTGAAGATGTTGACGTACGCAAACGGCGCTGCGTCGACGCAGACGACGGGGCAGCCATCATGCACGAGCTCGCGCACGTCCGGACCACACCGACGCATCCGGGCATGCCAGTGTTGCGCAATCTCTCGCAGCACGCCCGCGTGTCGCGCGAACCACTCGTCCACGGCAGGGTCGCGCTCGAGCCCCGAGGAGAACCGCAGTAGGGGGGTCACTGTCTTTGCTCCTCACAGTTGGAGTGTGCACTCCGTTCACGTTGGCATCACGCCACGTTGTGCTGTTGACGCATCCAACGATGCGACCGTCGAGCGCAGTGAGCCAGCCGCGCTCTTGTGCTCAACCCCGTCGGCAGCAACGATCCGTTACGTGTCTGCCGCCGACGCTGGCGCGGCTCTCACTTTCGGTACAGTCGTCGTGCTCAATGTTGCTATCACACCAACCATGAGCAGGTCTAGAACGATCTGCCTGAAGTAGGGCATCGCAAGTTCGGGCGAACGCATGGGCAATACGGTCCCGCGCTGACCGAGGGTGGACTCCCACGTGAGCATTCCCAGCAGTCCAAGCGCCGCGAGCCGCACCGTCCATGACATGGAAGCCGTCGTGCGCAAGAACAACCCAGTGCCGATTCCCACCACACTTACCTCGAGGAGCATGGCGAGGGCTGGTGACGACTGCCAGAGCCGTAATCCGCTCGTCGCTTGGCTATTCGCGAACAGACGAAGCCCACTTGGATCGACGCACCAGTCACACACGAGATGCAACAGCAAGGCGCCCGCGAGCGATGCGATCCACGGCCCGGCGCGCACCTGACGAAGGGCGAGCCACATCCCGAACCCAAAGAGCAGCGCGGCACCACCGGCCGTGAACGCGCCGTGAGAGTAGGGCGCGACGATCTGCCACTCGGCGAAGGGGGCGCCGATGGGTGCCTCGATTCGCTCAATACCGCTTCGCATGAGGAGCGCGAACGCGAGGTCGGGTGCCATTCCGGCCGTGAGCAACGCGCCGAGCGGTACCCGAGGTTCCGCAACCTTACATCCAAGGCTCGCAGCAAAGTGTGCAGCATACATTCGATTCGCTCCGATTCAATGGTGAAAAAGTATGTGAGCCCTACGCTCTGCGGCGCCTCGTTCGATGCGTAGCAGCGCCCTCGTCGATAACCACGTCACGGCTGAGGGGCGCTAGCGCGATCGATACGCCTTGCCGGCTCCCTAGGCCGAAGCACTGCCCAGAGCAGAATCATCAGACCAAGAAAATTCCACATCCCAGGCCAATCGAGATCCCAGCGAAACAGCAGATCCGAGACGCTACCGATGAAGATGGACACGAGAGCCACGAGGAATGGCACTCGCATGCGTAACCACCACGTATCTGCAGTCGCGAGGTTCGGCAGAGCAAGATCGAAGGCAACGGCTGTGATCACGGACGCATGAAGCGCCAGCGAGAGTCGCGTCAGAGCACTTGCGCCCTCCGGAAAAGCAGGAAGGTGACCGGGGCGACGATGACCGACGCTAGTCTCAAGATTCCACGCCCTTGTTTCACAAGATTCGCCAGGTTCCGCTTACGCATTGGATCTCCTGCATCTGTTCTAAGCGACCGGGGGCAGCGCGCTACATGCTTGCACTCGGCGTAACGCCAGCTTCTGTTGCGAGCGGACCGCCCGATGCTTCACGCTGCGCGGATGGTCGGTCCGCTCGGCAACAGCAAGCACCGTTAGGCCGGCACCACGCAGACGTTGCGTCGAAATAGCCCGTCGCGCAACGGAACGGTGATGGTCCGCATCCGAGTCGACTGTATGCTCGGCGCTCCCCGGTCCCGGAGCGTGCATGCCCGACGCGGCGCCGGCGGCGCGCGGCGTCTACAAGCCCCGACGCCCCCAGGCGTCGCCGCTCTTTCGGTTGGTGTCGGACCACCTGCATCGCCTGCAGACGGTTTACGACGAGCGATTTGCGCGCGAGTATGGCCCGTGGCGCCCCGTCGTCGCGCAGGTCGCTGACACGTTCCTCGCCTGCGGCGTGCTCGACCACGGGTTCGCGCGCATCCGCTGCGACGTGTGCACGCACGAGTATCTGCTGGCCTTCTCGTGCAAGTGCCGCTACTTCTGCCCGAGCTGTCACGCCAAGCGCCTCGCGATCTGGACCCAGTGGCTCGCCACGACGCTGCTCGCGCCCGTGCCGCACCGGCAGGTGGTGCTCACCATCCCCAAGCGGCTCCGCGCCCATTGCCTCTACCGGCGTTGCCTACTCGGCGAGATTGCTCGCGTCGCTGCCCGCACCGTGACCGCCGCCATTCGCACGCTGACCGGCGAGCGCGACCTCGCCGTCGGCATCGTGGCGTGCCTGCAGACGCATGGGTCGCGGGCCAATTGGCATCCGCACCTGCACCTCCTCGTCACGGACGGCGGCTTTCGGCCTGATGGGACGTTCGTCACGTGGCCCGCCCACGACACGTCACGGTTGACCGAGGCGTTCCGCCGCGCCGTGCTCCGGCTCTTCGTGCGCCTGGAGCTGTTCGACGAGGACCAGGCCGCCGGCATGCTCACCTGGCCGCACTCGGGGTTCCACGTCCACACCGCCGTCTGGGTGCCGGAGGACGATCGCGCGTTCGCCACCCGCCTCGCGCGCTACTGCGCTCGGAATCCCGTCGCACTGGAGCGGCTGACCTACGACCGCGCCGCCACGGCGGTGACGTACCGGTCGGACAAGTCCGAGGGCCCGACGGCGGGCACCGAGACCGTCGACCCGCTCGCGTTCCTGGCCCGGGTGCTGGTGCACATCCCCGACCAGGGCCACGTCACCACGCGGTACTATGGCTGGTATGCCAACCGCCCGCGGGGCACGCGGGACAAGGCGGCGCTCGCCGCCGCAGACGGGCCGGGGCCACCCGCCATCGCCCCTGCGCCCCGACTCGCGCCGACGGAGGCCACCCGCCGGTGGGCGGCGCTCCTCCAACAGATCTTCGAGGTCGACCCGCTCGCGTGTCCCACCTGCCACGGCGCGATGCGCCTCGTCGCCGTCATCACGCAGACGTCGGTGATCGACCAGATCCTCACCCACCTCCGGACCCGCGCCTCCCGTGAGGCGCACGCCGGGCCACGGAGCCCCCCATCGACGCGGGCCCCCGCGAGCCGGGGTACGGCACGCGCCCCATGCCCGTCCGCCCACGCTCCGCCGGTCACCTGAGGACGGCCCCGACGCGCCGCCACCACGCGGGGATCTTCGGCGTGGGCGGCCGTCCCACCGGCGCGACGGATTGGCCTCCGCCGGCATCGCTCCCCACGGTGACCGCCGTTCCCACGGCCCTGGAGTCGCACGAACACGTCAGCCGGCACGCCGCCGCCCGCCTGTCGGTGCTTACGCGGTCGGTGATCGCGCCTTATGCTCGACGGATAGTCGAACCGCTCCGATTGAAATTCCTATCCCGGAGCCACCACTGAGGCGTACCTGAGCGATCTTCTCGAGCAACTCCAGCACGATTTCCCCGCCACGTACGTGCTCGATCGCGAGATCGGGCGCGGCGGTATGGCGACCGTGTTTCTCGCGCGCGACGTACGCTACGACCGCAAGGTGGCGGTGAAGGTGCTGAGCCCGGAGCTGGGCGCGGTGCTGGGCGCCGAGCGGTTCCTGTCGGAGATACGGGTGACGGCCACGCTGCAGCACCCCAACCTGCTGCCGCTCTTCGACAGCGGCGAGTCGGGTGGGCTGCTGTACTACGTCATGCCGTTTGTCGAAGGCGAAACACTGCGCGCGCGTCTCGAGCGCGAGAAGCAGCTGTCGGTGGATGACACCGTGCGGCTGGGAAGCGCGATTGCGAGTGCGCTCGACTACGCGCACCGCAACGGGGTGATTCATCGCGATCTCAAGCCGGAGAACATCCTGCTGCAGGATGGCCAGCCGCTGGTGGCCGATTTCGGCATCGCGCTCGCCGTCAGCAACGCCGGCGGCGCGCGCGTCACGCAGACGGGGCTCTCGCTCGGCACGCCGCAGTACATGAGCCCCGAGCAGGCCACGGGCGACCGCATCATCGACGCGCGCAGTGACGTGTACGCGCTCGGCGCCATTCTGTACGAGTGCCTCACCGGCGAGCCGCCGCACACGGGCACGACGGCGCAGGCGATCATCGCGCGGCTCATGACGGAGGAGCCGCGGGCCATCACGGCGTCGCGCAAGAACGTGCCGGCCCATGTGGAGGCGGCGATCGCCAAGGCGCTGGAGAAACTGCCGGCGGATCGGTGGGCGACCACGAAGGCGTTGGCAGACGCGTTGCAGGATGCGTCACGAACGGCCGCCATTGTCGACTCGGGCGCCACCAGCGTTGCGGGCCCGCGTCGCACACGTACGCTGTGGCTGACTTCAGCGACCGTGCTGGTCGCCGCCGTCGGCGGCTATTTCGGTGGTGCGCGCAGCGCCCCGTCTGCGGAGGCGGACGCCGTACGATTCGCCATCGCCTTGCCGCCGGATGTCCGGGTCACGTCCTCGGTCGGAGTCAACCTCGGAATCTCCCGCGATGGGCGGCAGGTGATGGTGGTGACCGAACGCATCGGGCAGGCCGGTGATCCCGTCGTGTACGTGCGGCATCTCGATAGTCTCGAGGCCCTGCCGATCGCGGGCAGTGAGAACGGTTTTGGACCGGTGTTCACGCCGGACGGCAAGAACGTCATGCTCCTGCGTACGGAAAGCGAGCGAAGGGCCGTGTTTCGCGTTCCGCTCCAGGGTGGAGGGCCCACGACGCTGCTGGATTATCCTGGCTCGCTGTTCGGGGCATCGTGGGCCCATGGCGACTACTTCGTCTTTGCCGCCGCGTCCACGATTCAGCGCCTCGGCCTCGGGGAACGGAAGGCACGCGTGATTGCCGACATCCGCGGCGTCCCTCAGGCGACGTACTTCTCGAATCCGTTCACCTTTCCCGACGGCAAGACCGTCGGTTCACGGATTCACGTCGGCGAAGCCGACAAGCTCGCGCTTATGCCCATCGACAGTGGTGCCGTACGGGTGACCGAGCTCGAGTTGTCGAACGTCGTCGGGTATCACGACGGGTATCTGTTCTTCGGGCGACTGGACGGGTGGATCTACCAGGTGCGCTTCAGGCTCCCGGCCGGGGAGATTGAAGGTGTGCCCGAGCGCGTCATGGGGGGGATCAGCGCCAAGAGCGCCGGCGGGCTCAATGCCGTCATGGCCGCCAACGGCACGTTGGCCGTGTTGCGAGGATCGGTCGGTGGGGAAGTGCAGTTCGTCTCGTTGGACGGCACCGCACGACCCGTGAAGACCGAGCGGAAGCAGTACCAGTCTGTCCGCTGGTCGCCTGACGGGCGCTTCGTCGTTGCGGAACTGAATGCCGCGACGTCGCAGAGTTTCACCGACGAGTTGTGGCTCATCGATCCGCAATCGGGGGCGCCCACGAAAGTCGCGAATGGTGTCGATGCGGTCTGGTCACCCGACGGAAGACAGCTCGCGTATCGCACGAGCAATGCGACGGGCGCCATGCCCCGCGGGGTGTATCTGGCGCCGGTCGACGGCAGCACGCCGCCGCGCCGCGTGATCGCGGGCCTGGGGACACCACGCGCCATCCTTGCGAATGGCACGGTCCTGCTCATCGAACACCCCGATGGGTTGTTCACGGTGCCGGTGAACGACACGTCGTCGCGAACGCGGATGATTGCCGAGGGGGAGTCTGCGCGTGACGCACGGGTGTCTCCGAATGAGCAGTGGGTGGCCTTTCGGTCTCAGCGCAATGGGCGCGCCGATCTCTTCATCAAGGCGCTCGCCCCCAGCGGTGCCGTGACGCAGGTGTCGGTGCAGGGGGCATCCGGCGTCTCGTGGGGTGGCGACGGGCAACGGCTCTATTACCGCAGCGGGGGCACGCTGTGGCGGGCTACGCTCGCGTTCAACGGGGCCAGCGCCTCGATCGTGCAGCGCGACTCCGTCACCCAGATCGGTGACGTGTGGGACGTTCATCCCACCAAACCCGAAATCGCGGTCCTGCAGGATCGTACCGGCGAGTCGCAGCTGCAAGTATTCACCGGTTGGGCGCAGCAGCAGGCGAGACGGCCTCGCTGATCATCGTCCGCGAACGAATGTCGCCCCGTACGACCGCGTGATTCAAATGACCGTCGGTCCCCCTCCGCATTTCGACCGGAGCATCAAGCACTGGCTTGCCAACCCCACGCACTCGAGCCCGCTCGTCGATCACCTCCCGCTGGCGCCGGGCATCCCCACGCCTCGTGATGTGCTCGGCGATCACGTGGGCGCCCCGCGCATCCTCACGCATTACGACAAGCCGCTGGCCTGTGACCGCGCGCTCGAGAAAGCGACGCCGCGCGTGAAGGTGGAAACGATCGGCCGTTCCGACGAAGGGCGTGAGCTCGTCGTCGTGTGGATCTCGAGCGAAGCAAACAGCAGAAGGTCGCGCAGAATCGCACCAACCTGAAGCGCATCGCCGATCCGCGGCTGGTATGCCAATCGTCCCCGGGGCACGCGGCGCAGCGGATAGGCCCCCGCCGGCATCGCTCCCCCCACGATGACCGCCGTTCCCACGGCCCACGAGGCGCACGAACCAGTCGGCGGGCACGCCAATGCCCGCCAGACCGTGCTCGCGCGGTCGGCGATCGCGTCGTATACTCGGCCGACCCAAATCGAGATTTCTTTCCTGAATGGTTGCCGGCAGGCGGGCTCGACTCACCGTCGATCGTGGGATGGCGCGGTCACCTTGACACGCCGCAACGGCATTGGAAGCGTCCGCAACGCCACCCCGCGATCCGACCCATCGTCTCATGACCGTCCCTGCCACGCTGGCCGCTGCCCTCGCCGACCACTTCGCCCTGCTCGGTGAGCTGGGGCGCGGCGGCATGGCCGTCGTCTACGCGGCCGACGACCGGCGCCATCAGCGACGCGTGGCCATCAAGGTGCTGTCGGCCGAGGAGTCGGCGCTGCGCAGCGTGGAGCGGTTCGAGCGCGAGGTGCGCATCTCGGCCCGGCTGTCGCATCCGCACATCGTGCCGCTGTACGACTCGGGCCGGGCCGGGGACCAGCTGTATTTCGTGATGCCGCTGGTGGAGGGGGAGACGCTGCGCGCCCGGCTGGCGCGCGAGGGGCGGCTGCCGGTGGCCGACGCGGTGCGGATTGCCCGCGAGGTGGCGGACGCCCTCGAGTACGCGCACGGAAGGAAGGCCTCGACGAATTCCGGGTCCATAGTGTCCCCGCCCGCGAATTCGTCTGACGTCTCAAGCCAGTCGACGCGCCCGTCCTTTCGAGCGATGAAGCCGTCGAGGCTCGCCGCCATGTGAATCGTTACGCGCGAATTGGTGTTTGTCGTCATGTCGCCCTGTCGTCGAGTGCTATGGCTCGCAGCGTTGCTCGGCGTCGCCGCCGCTTGAGTCTATCTAACGCCAGCGTTCTGCTGCAGGGCCCTTCAACAAGTTGCGGCCAGCGAGCGGAGCGAGCAGGGCCGCAATCTTTGATGGCCCTGTCAGCAGCAACGCAAGGTTAGGCAACACAGTCGGCGCAGGTTTCGGCCTAGCCCTGCATCAGACTGGCCGCGCGCTCACCGATCATGATGCAGGCGGCGTTGGTATTCGCATTCACAATGCGCGGCATGATGGACGCGTCCGCTACACGAAGTCCCTCGACCCCGTGCACGCGGAGGCGCGCATCGACCACACTCAGACGGTCCGGGCCCATCCGGCACGTTCCCACGGGATGCCAGATCGTACTGACGTTCGCCCGGATGTACGAAGCGATGGCCGCGCGGCTGCGGATATCTGGCCCTGGTGATCGTTCAGCGTCGGCCGCCCGAGTGAGCGCGCGACTGCTGGCGAGGTCACGCGCGGCAAGCACGCCGTCGACCATGACCTCGAGGTCGTGCGGCTCGGTGAAGTAGCCCGGAGAGATACGTGGCGGATCCGTCGAGAGAGCCGACCGGAGAGCAATGCTGCCCACGCTGCGTGGCTGCACGAGCGTCGGCATGATGCGCCACCGAGATCCGTCCGCTCCCGTAGACTGCCACATATGAAATTGCATGTCGGGCGATTCCGTCGACGTGGCCCGCAGCCGCTGAAACAGACCGACCATGTGCCCTGCGGGATACGTTGGTGTGGTGTGCCGTGACGGACCACTGATCGGCAGCTTGAGATGATCTTGCAAGTGTTGGCCAACGCCCGGCAGGTCCACGCGCGGTGTGATGCCGACCGCGCGTAGCGCATCGGCCGGACCGATGCCCGACAGCATTAGCAACTGCGGAGAGTTGATCGCGCCGGCGCTCATTACCACTTCGCGGCGGGCGCGCACTTGGCGTCGGCCGCCATTCGTATCGAGAAGCTCTACCCCAATCACGCGCCCCCTTTCCCAGAGCAGCGTGGTAACCAACTCCCCGGCGCGCACCACCAGATTCGGACGCGCGAGCACGGGATCCAGGAATGCGGTCGCGGCGCTCTGCCGCTGACCGTCCTTGATCGTGGACTGGTAACGCCCGACGCCACCGTCCTGTCGCTCGCCGTTGAAATCCCAGTTGGGTCCGGCGAATCCGCGCTCCATCGCCGCGTCGATGAGGAGATCGCAGTCGCTCGCACACGCGCTGTCACTCACATGCAGCGGCCCGCCCGTGGCATGAAATCGGCTCGCACCACGTGTGTTATGCTCCGAGCGCAGGAAGAAGGGGAGGACCGAGGCGTAGTCCCAGCCTAGGTTGCCGAGTGCCGCCCAGCCGTCGTAGTCAAGCGGATGGCCCCGCACGTACAGCATGAAGTTGATCGCGCTGGTGCCGCCCAGCACTTTGCCACGCGCCCAAGCGAGCGAGCGGCCGCCCAGTCCAGGCTCGGCGTCCGTTCGGTACTGCCAATCGACGTCGCTCCCGAGCAACGACAGGTGCTGCGTCACATCGTGCACCGCAGGCTTCGTATCGCGCGGTCCCGCTTCGAGGAGGAGAACCCGCACGCCAGCGTTAGCGCTCAGTCGATTGGCAATGACACATCCCGCGGAACCCGCACCGACGACGATGAAGTCGAACTCTTCCTGTCGTGTACCGCTGGCACGCGTACCTAAGATCGCGACCGCCGCGAGCGAGCGCGCCGAACGCTCAAGAAACGCACGCCGCGAGACGGCATCGTCAGGCACGTCCGTCGGGCTGCCGCCGTTCAGCGCGTTCGGTACGTCGGACATGAGAGGCTCCGGGGAATTCGCAGACATGAACCTGAGAGTGAGGTGCTGCCTAACGAGGCTGTAGGAAAAGTCCCGCGAGGCCGATGTGGAAACGGAACTCTCGAGGTAGCGAGCCGTTGGCCTCAGAGGAAATCTGCGGTCTCTTTCGTCCCTCGTCGAGATCTGTCATGGCCCGCTACAAGCCGGTCGACACGCAGCCCAAGTTCATCGCGATCGACCTCGCCGCGCAGTTGCTCCCCGGTACCTTCGAGCATGCGC
>CANGXD010000086.1 GCA_947457545.1 Gemmatimonadaceae bacterium | reverse complement strand
TGGGGGTGGGAGCGGGACGCGGCGCCCGAGGGGCGGCGGCTCGCGCCGGCGTCGGTGCCGGGAGCTCCGCGCGCGGTGAAGGACGCGGGGATTCCGGCGGCGGCAAGGGCGCCGACGGCGCGCTCGTCACGGCGGTATCCCCAATGGCGATGTCGGGGGTGGCGGAGGCCGCGAGGGTCAAATCGCGCGATAACGCCGAGTCCAAACCGGCGGCGGCGGAGCGCTCCGACCGGCCACACGCAACCGTCAGGGACAGTATGCCGGCAAGGAGTACGCGTGCCGCCGGGACGCTCGCTGTTTTCTGAATCATTCGGTGAAGTTCCGCCATACTGTTGACGATAGTGGAACAGAGGAGGCTGCCGCTATCCGTTCGGGGTGGTCGCCGTCGATAACGCACGCCCAACGGCCCGGTAGTTCGTACGCCCCCGTCCGGCCTGCGTTCCCATCTCCTGTACCACCGCCATGCGTTCACCCGATGCCGCTGTGACACCGCCCCCCACGGCGCAGCACGTCTTCATTGCCCGTCAACCCATTTTCGATCTGCGCGACAAGCGGATTGCCTATGAGTTGCTCTATCGGGCGACCCGCGAGGCGACACACGCCTACGTGGGCGACGTGTCGGCATCACTGATGTGCGGTGACACGGCGCTGCATGCGCTCCTGTCCATCGGGCTCGATCGGCTGACGGGCGGAACGATCGCCTTCGTGAACGTCACCGAAGAGCATCTGCTCGGAGAGCTCTACAAGATCTTCGATCCGGCGGCCGTGGTCCTGGAGCTGCTGGAAACCATCGATGCAACCCCTGCGGTCATCGATGCGTGCACGCGGGCCGTCGCCGACGGGTATACCCTGGCGCTCGATGATTACGACGGCCGCGAGTCGCTCGACCCGCTGCTCGAGTTCGCCAAGGTCGTGAAGGTCGACGTGCTCTCGCTCAACGACATCGGTGCCCTCGCCCCCATGGTGAGTGCGCTGCGTGCGCGGGGGATGGAGGTGCTCGCGGAACGTGTGGAAACCCCCGAAGCGCTCGCCGCGGCGCGGGCCGCCGGCTTCACGATGTTTCAGGGCTACGTCTACAGCCGCCCCGAAACCGTCGACGGCCGCGCCGTCAATGTGCAACAGGCCACGGTCTTTCAGATCATGGCGCTCCTCAATGAACCGGACGCCAGCGAGCGGGAGCTCGAAGAGGCGTTCCGCAGCCATCCTTCATTGTCGCTGTCGCTGTTGCGCATCGTGAACTCCGCCTCGTTCGGCGGGCGCAATGTCGACTCCATCGCGCAAGCGTTGCGTCTAATTGGCCGCGAAGCGTTGTCGCGCTGGATGCTCATCATGCTCGTGGCGAGCGTGGGCTCGCGCAGTCCCGTGGCGCACGAGGCGGTGGTCGAAGCGCTGGTGCGCGGGCGCTTCTGCGAAACCGTGGCGATGCAGGGCGCCGCCGCGGACGCCGGCGCGCGCTTCCTCGTAGGGCTCCTCTCGCGCATGGATGCGCTCCTCGGCCTGCCGATGGCGGAGGTTCTCGAGCGCCTTCCCGTCAACGACGACATCAAGGCGGCGCTGCTCGAGGGTACGGGGCCGTATGCCACGCTGCTTTTGCTGGCCGATGCCTACGAAAGCGGCGACTGGGCGCTGGTGGACGCGCTCGCCGCCGATCTGGCGTTGCCTACGCTGTATGCCGACGCTGTGTCGTGGGCCAGCGAGCGCCTCAGCGCCGCTGGCTGATTCCACGTCGCGGTCAGTAGTTGCGCTTGATCGGCGTACTGATTCCGGAGATCATCGAATCGCTCTTCTGCGCCGCCATGTCCTGAGCGCTCGGTGGCGCATCCGGGGTGTTGGTGAACGGCAGCAGAATGGAAATGCGGCGATTGGAAGGCGAGAGCGGATCATCAGGGACGCGTGGTTTGGTGTCGGCGTAGCCGCGCACTTCCACCACACGCTCCGGTGCGACGCCGGTGCTCTGCAGCACGCGTCGTGCGGCATTCGCGCGATCGGCCGAGAGCTCCCAGTTGGTATACGCCGCGTCGGCGCCGAATTTGGCGCCATCCGTATGTCCTTCGAGCACGACCGACTGCGTGATCTGCGAGAGTTCGGCGCCGACGAGCTGCAACGTGAGCATCGTGGCGGCGTTCATGCGCGATGAGCCGTTGGGAAAATACACGTCGCCGCGTCCCGACTCGACGAGCTCGATACGCAATCCCTCGCGGGTGACCTGCACGTCGACGACCGCATTCAGCTTCTGCAGCGAGTCGCTCGCGGCCAGCTTGTCGACGATCGTCTGGCGCAACTTCTCGAAGGTCTTCTGCTCGGAATTGCGCACCATCATGCGCATGGGGGTCTTCTGGATGGGCGACGGCACGCTGCCGGTGCTCAACGGGTTGTTGCCCGACCCGAAGCCCTTCTTGTAGCCGACAGGATTCGCGAAGTAGCCCTCGATGGCCTGCTTCGTCTTGTCGTCCATGCCCAGAATCCACATCACCATGAAGAAGGCCATCATGGCGGTCACGAAGTCGGCATACGCCACCTTCCACGACCCGCCGTGGTGTCCGCCGCCTCCGGCGACTTTCTTCTTGACGATGACGATCTTCTTGCCGCCGCGCGCTGCCATGCTTACGCCGCCTTCTTGCGCGTGAGCTCTTCGAGTTCGGTGAAGCTCGGGCGCTCGTGCGGTTCGATGTTGCGACGGGAGAACTCGACGGCCGTCATGGGTGCATCACCACGGGCAAAGCAGAGCAGTGCGGTGCGGATGCACATCATGTAATCGTGCTCGGCGTGCAGACGCGTTTCCATGGCCTTCGCGATCGGACCGAAGACGCCATAGGCCAACAAAATGCCGATGAAGGTACCGACGAGCGCCGCGGCCACCTTGTTGCCGATCTCCGACGCCGCGCCACCGATCGAGCCCATGGTGATGATAACGCCGAGCACGGCCGCCACGATGCCGAAACCGGGCATGGCGTCGCCGACGGTTGTCACGGCATGCGGAACCAGCATCTGTTCGTGATGGTGCTTTTCGAGATCCACGTCCAGAATGTCGGCGAGGTTGTGGTCTTCGACGGTCCCCGTGAGGAGTACCTTCAGCGTGTCGCAGAGCAGTGACACCGCATGATGATTACCCATGAACGACGGGTACTTCTGGAAGATGTCGCTGCCTTCGGGATTTTCGATGTGCGACTCCAGTCCCACGAGGCCGTCCTTGCGGGCCTTCTGGAATACCTCGTAGAGTACCTGCAACAGTTCGGCGTAGGTTTTGGGACCATACGGGTTGGGCTTGAGCAAGCCGAGCAGCTGCTGGATACACCCCTTCAGCACCGGTGGCGGGTTGCCGATGACCAAGGTGCCGAGGCCGGCGCCACCGATGATGATGAACTCAGTGGGCTGCCAGAGCACGGCGACTTGGCCATGGTGCATGACATAGCCGCCGATGACTGAGCCAAACACGATGACCAATCCGATGATGACAAACACGCGAAACGTCCGGGGATTCGAGTGGAGAATTCAGTGACTGCCGAAACCGGAACGCCGCACGAAGCGGAGCGCTGGCTCGGGATTCAAGACGATCTGTTGCGCGGACTCGCGCACGCCATCAGCAACCGCCTGGCGACGATCACCGCCGCGGCGGGGGTGCTCGATGTGCACGAAACGCCCGACCCGCGATTCCTCGACGGGCTGCGCAGTGACGCCGATCGGCTCGACGGCTTGCTGACGCTCATGCGTCAGTTGCCCCGCCGTGCCGACGCCGGCCTCGAACCCATGTTGTTGAGCGACGCGCTCGAGACTGCGCGTCGACTGGTCGATGAGCATCCCACCCTGCGCGGCCGCACGATCACGCCGGTCTTCACCGGCGATGTTGTGCCCGCGCGCGCGGAGCCCACGGCGGTCCTGCATGCCATGGTCGTCGCGCTGCTGGGGGCGTCGCGTGGTGGAGCGGGACCGATCACCGTCGTAATGGAGACCGTCGGCGATTGCGTGCGCGTCGCGGCGCGTGTGGACGGCGACGGCGAAGAGGCCGGCAATGACTCGATCGAGGACGACGCGCGGACGATCAGCTGGCTCCTGCGCAGCAGCAACGGCCGCGGGACCACCGTTGCGGGTGGTTGCGCGTTCGAAGTGCCCACGCTCCAGGCGTCGCGACGTCGTCCGGGGTGACATCAGTGCTCCGTTCCCGAAGCCGGGGACGCGGCACTCGATACCGGCGCGGCCGCTGACGGCGCGCCGAGGGCCGCAAGCCAGTCGGCGGCATCAGACGCACTCGCCGCCCGCTGGTTCTCCTGCTCGACCTGCTGCGCGATCTCGCCGCGCAGAATCTTCACATCGCTCGGCGCTTCGATACCAATGCGCACACCGCCGCGATCGCACGAGACGACCACGATGCGAATGCCACCGTCGATGAGAATGGAGTCGCCTTCACGGCGTCCGAGAATAAGCATCGTCAGACCAGACCTATCAGGGTATCCAGCATTTCTTGAGCGGCCTTGATCATCTTCGTCGCGGCCTGATACGACTGCTGCACCCGAAGCATGTTCACGAGCTCTTCGTCGGTGTTCACGCCGCTGACCGACTGACGGCGCAGTTCCGCTTGATCCGTGAGTCCTTCCGCGACACTGGCGTCGTCTGTAGCGGACGACGTCTGGATACCCAGACGCGTCACGAGGCCGCGGAAGAAGCCGATGAATGATCCGGTTTCGGTGGCGCCCGAGGGCGAATTCCACGTGACCGTGCCGTCGGTGGACCGCAGCAGCGAGAGTCCCTGTGCGACTGTGTTGTCCGTCGGCGCGCTGGCTGAACCGGACGCGGCAATCCTGGAGGGGTCGGCCGCGATGGCGACGTCGAGCTTGATGCTCGCCGCGCTCACTGGCGCGCTGGCTGATCCCGGATCGAAGAAGTTGCCCGCCGCGGTACCGGGAATGGTGGACCCGGTAAACGTGAAGCCCGTCGTGTGCAGATTGTTGACGGCCGTGACGAGCTGACTCGCCATGGCGTCGAGACGACCACGCACGTTCGGAATTTCGGTGTTGAGTACCGTGACCTGTGCCGCCAGCTCACCTGCGAGCGGCGCCAACCGGTCGGGCGAATTGCCCAATCGGATGCGCACCGGCACGTCGGTCAACGGCGTCGCCGGCAGCGGATTGGGCGTTTCGAACTGCACCGACAGCGGCGTGGCGGTATCGCCCTCTACCAGCATCGAGTTGCCGATCAGCACCGACGCCGACCCATTGGGCTGCGATACGACGCGGGTACCGGCAATCTTGGAGAGTTCGTCGAGCTTGAGATCGCGGGCGTCGCGCAGATCGTTGGCGGTGTTACCGCTCGACTCGCTGCCTACGATGCGTACGTTCAGCTCGGCCACCTGCGAGGCAAGCGAGTTGATACGGTCGACGGTATTGTCGAGGCGCTCGAGGGTGCTGCCACGAATTGTGGTGAGCTGCGTGTCGTAATCGTTGAACAGCTGCCCGAGCTGCCGGCCGCGCTGCTGTACGACGGCACGCGCCGCCAGACTGCTGGGCTGCGACGACAGATCGCTGAACGCGTTCCAGAACTGGTCGAGCGCGTTCGCCATCCCCGCCTCACTCGGCTCGCCAAACACCGACTCGAGCTGCGACAACAGGTCGCGGCGCATGCCGGCGTCACCTGCGAGGGTGTTGGCCGAACGGAACGAGTCGTCGAGCAGGACGTCGCGCTTGCGGATGATCGTCGTGACGCTGACGCCGGTGCCGACGGAGCCGTACGAGAAACGGACCGGCGTGTTCGACTGCAACACCGCTTCCTGGCGCGAATAGCCGGGCGTCTGGGCGTTCGCGATGTTCTGCGATACCGTTTGCAGCGCGGTCTGGTGTGCGAGGAGTGCGGAGCGCGCAATGCTGAACAGGCCGGAGCTCATGGGTCAGACCGTCCGGTTGACGAGCACGCCGCGGGGCGCGCCGGTGCCTGGCGCGATGACGCCTTCATTGGCGTACGTGGAGGGCGCCGTTGGCGCTCCTACCAACGTGCGAACGTGCGTGTCGGTCGTGGTGAGTGCTTCGCGCAGCATCTTGCGGTTCATGCCCACTTCCCGCGTGAGCGTATCGGCGGCGAGCTGCAGGCGCGTGCGGGCGTCGCGGAAGCGATCGTCGACGAGATCGCCGAGGTGCTCCTCGAGTTCGCGCAGGGTGCACTCTTCGGTGCCGCCGAGCAGCACGTTGAGCTGACGGCGACGCGTCCGCGCCTGGCCCAGCGTGGCGAGAATGCGATGCGTGGCAAAGGTGCTGTCGTCGACGCCCTGGATATCGTCGGCGCTCACCGCACTGCGCTGACGACGCATCTGCGCAATGAGATCATCGAGCAGACGCCGCTCGCTGACCAACGCGTCATGCAACGCGTCGAGCAGCGCGGTCGATTGCAGGCCGACGCGTGGCGCAGATTCGGTGACGGACAGAGTCGAGGGCGACATCAGCGGATGGTGGTGCTGGAAGGCGAAGGGGAGGACGCGGCCGCAATACGACCGCGCATCTGGCGGTACACGGATTCCGCGAGACCGCCCTCCCACTGGCTAGGAGTCTCGGCAGCGAGGTGCTGATCCAGTAGTCCGGTGAACATGTCTTCTCCGGCGCTGGCTGAAACGATCCCTTCCTGCTGTGGAACGGTTTCGCGCATGGCCTTGAACAGTTGCTGCACGAAGAGGCCTTCCAGCTGCTTGGCGGTGTCGCGCAGCTTCTGGTCGGTGGCGGCGTCGATGACCGGCGCCGCGACGGGCGCTGCAGTCACCGACATGCGGGCGCGGGCAGCGATGGGATCGATCACCGGACGATGATCTCCCCGGTCACTGCACCGACTTCACGGAGCGCGGCAAAGATGGCGGCGATTTCGCTGGGCGGCGTGCGCACGGCGTGCAGTGCCGAGGCGACACGCTGCACCGGGATACCCGCGGGAAGGCGCACACTGCCCGGAATGGCGGCGGTGTCGTTGGGGGCGAGGTTGCCGATGGCGAGCGTAATGGCGCCATGGCTCACCGTTGCCGCGCCGACGACCATGTCGCCGCCGGCGACGACGGTGCCGTCGCGACCGTCGATGATGATGCGCGGCCGGGCTTCGGTGCTGATCGCCAGATCGCGGATTTTCGCCATCGCCACCGGCTTCTGGACGGAGTCGGGGATCGTCACCATGACCGAGCCTTCGTCTTCGACCGTAGCGGTCTTTTCGCCCATGGCCCCGTTGATCGCCGTCGCGATGCGCATGGCGGTACCGAGGTCGGGCTCACGCAGCAGGAGGCGTGACGTGGCGGCAATCGTGGGGCGCGGGAGATCGGCTTCGAGCACGCCGCCAGTAGGAATGCGCGCGGCCGTTTCATGCGACGGCTGAAAGCGAGTGGTCGAGCCGCCATCGCTTACGAGCATCGATCCCTGCGCCGACGCGAGCGGCGGCCCGTTGGGATCGGCCACCAGCGGTGTCATGAAGAGCGTGCCGCCACGAAGCGAGCGCGCATCGCCCATGCTGGAAACCTGCACTTCGAAGCGTCCACCGGCACGCAGGAACGGCGAGACTTCAGCCGTGACCAGCACCGCCGCCACGTTGCGCATGCGGATGAGATCGGCGGGCACTTCGACATTGAAGCGACGCAGAATGTTGATGACGCTCTGCACCGTGGGGCCGCCGGTCTGTCCGCCAATGGCGCGATCGCCGGTGTTGTCGAGGCCGACCGCAAGACCGTAGCCCACCAGCCGCACCGGTAGGGCGCCTTCCGCCGACGTGAGATCGCGGATCTTGGTGTCGTTCTGCGCGCTCGCCGTCGTGGGCATGAGCAGCAACAGCGCCGTGGCGGCGACGATGACTCGCGCGCACACTTTCGCGACACGCGTGGCGTGGAACAGGATCATGGGTTTGACCAGCGAAAGCAAAAGAGAAGAGGTCACGGCCACAGTGCTCCAACCACCTTGGTGAGAATGCCCTGCTTGGGCTTGCCGAGTGGACCGGGCGAGGCGTAGCCCAGCTGCACATCCGCCACGCGGCTCGATTCGATGACATTGGAAACGGAGACGTCCTGCGCGCGCACCCAGCCGCTGAAGACGATGTCCTGCATCGCCTTGTCGACGTCGATCTTCTTGGTGCCCTTCACCTGCAGCAGTCCGTTGGGGCCAACGGCCACGACGCGCACGCTCATCTCGTTCTGAAAGCGATTCTCACGACGCGCCTGGCCACGCTGCGTCTGGTCGGCATTGTTGCGCGTGTCGATCCCGACGTTCCTGGACGAGGCGGGGAGTCGCGCGTTCAGTCCGAGTCCGCGATTGCGCGTGTCCTGTGCGATGTTTTCCTTGACGGCCGTGCTGATGGTGTAGTCGTCGACGAGCACGGTGATGATGTCGCCCACGAGAAACTGGCGACGATCGGCGACCCAGGACGCGCGCACGGGCGTTGCGGCGGCAGGCGTAGCAGGGGCCGCGGCCGCGGCGGCGGGTGCCGTCGTGGCGGCTCCGGTCGCGCCGGCTGGCGGCGTGGGCTGCGCCGTAAGGGCGATGGGGCAGAGCAGCGTGGCCAACGGGGCCACGAGCAGCGAGGCAAGACGCTGATGGGACATCAGAGGCTCAGCGGAGGCGGACAGTGTTCGGCGCGATGGCAATGCCATCGAGCCGGCGAGTACGATCGATGCGGACGCCCACGGGGGCGCCCACGGAGGCGGTGTTCGTGGCGACGCCGCTCAGCACCAGCGTGAGCGGACCGTCCTGCCAGATGGCTTTCACCGTGGCGCCACCGGCAATGACCGGCGGGGCCGACACGGCGGGCGCACGCAGCACTTCGCCGGCCATGATCGGCCGACGCGTGACCCAGCCGGGCAGTGCGCGCGTGGTGTCGGGCGCGAGCCCGTTCCACCGCCAGGTGATAATCGTGTCGACGACGGCAATGTCGGCGGGCTGCAACGCTTCGCCGCGAGCCATGGCCCGCGTCGCGACGGTGAGCGACACACGACGCTGATCGCTCTTGAGTGGCGTGCTGACCGCTGCCGGCTGCGCGCAGAGCACGCATGGCAGCAGCAGCAACGCCACGAGGGCGACGAGATGCCGGGACACGAAAGACATCGTCAGTTCTTGATGTTGTTGGCGATCTGACCCATCTCGTCGGCCGTCTTGATGGACTTGGAGTTGATCTCGTACGCACGCTGGGCGGCGATCATCTCCACCATCTCCTGCACGATCTCGACGTTCGACCCTTCGAGGCTGCCCTGCTGCAGACGCCCCATGCCTTCGTCGTCCGGAAAGCCCACGACGGGCTGTCCGGAGGCGGTCGTCGGCGCGAGCAAGTTCTGTCCGAGGTTGAGCAGGCCGCTGGGATTGGCGAAACGCGCAATCTCGATGCGGCCGATTTCGGTCGGGTTGATGTCGTTGCCGCGACGGATGCTCACGACACCGGTTTTCGAAATCGTGAGTTCGGCGCCGTCCTGCGGAATGCGAATGGGCGGCTGGATGGTGTAGCCGGCGCCGGTCACGAGCACTCCCTGATCGCTGATCTGGAGACTGCCGTCACGCGTGTATCCGAGCTCGCCGTTGGGCAGCTGCACCTGGAAGAATCCTTCGCCCTCGATGGCGACGTCGAGATTCCGCCCGGTCTGCTCGATGGGCCCCTGCTCGTGCAACCGCTGCACGCCCGACAACCGCGTCCCGCGTCCCACCTGAATGGCGGGGAGCGTTTCCGCTTCGGTGCCACCGATGACCTGCGACCCCTGAATGGTCTGGTAGAGCAGGTCCTCGAACTGCGCACGGCTGCGCTTGAAGCCGGCCGTGTTCACGTTGGCGAGGTTATTGGCAATGACTTCGGTGCGTGTCTGCTGCGCCATCATGCCGGTCGCGGCGGCGCGAAGTGCTGGATCCATGGTCAGGTCTCCTTAAACGGGCGTCGCGAGGTCGGTCACGGCGATGCCGCGGGCCTCGTCAATGGTGGTCAGCGTCTTCTGCGCGGCCTGGTAGCGGTGCAGCACGCTCAGCATGTCGGTCATGGCGGTGAGGGCATTCACGTTCGATTCTTCGACGAACCCCTGCATCACCTTCCGATCGCCGGGGGCGATGGCGACGCGCGTGGCATCGGGGACGAACATCGTGCCGCCCTCGTGCTGGAGGTCCGTCCCGTCGGCGACGCGCTCGACCCGCAGAAGCGCGAGCGGCTTGCCGTTCACCTTGATTGCCCCCGACTCATCGATCTCGACCTGGCCCGGCGGAATCGTGATCGGCCCGCCATCGGCGAGCACCGGATTGCCCTTGCCGTCCACCAGCTGGCGGTTGGCATTGAGCTCGAAGCTGCCGTTGCGGACGAATCGCTCCCCATTCGGGGTCTGCACCACGAAGAAGCCGTTCCCGCTGACCGCGAGGTCGAACGGGTTGTGCGTCTGCGTGAGCGTCCCGGGGGTGAGGTCGATGGCGGTATCGGTCGTCGCCAGCGCGTTGCCCATGAGACGGGAGAAGGCGGTTTCCGCCTTGAACCCACGGGTGGATGCGTTGGCGAGATTGTTGGCAAGGACGGCCTGTCGGCGCTCCAGCATCTGGAGGGCCGAAGCCGCACTGCTCATTCCGTTGGTTTGGACGGGACCTGGCATGTCGTGGTCTTGGAAATGGGGACACGAACTCACCAGGGGGAAAAGCAACGGTCGGGCCAAAGCTGGCCCGACCGGAAAGAAAATTGTAAGTTGTTGTTTCTTATGGTGTTACGGAGCGATCGGGAAATTTCTTCCGGCATGTCGCCGAGGATTTGGCACGGCAATTCGTGCCGGTACCCCCCTCGCCCGGACGCCTTTTCCGCGCGTTCCGTGTCGTCAGCGCCGGCCGCCGATCTCCAGCAGCATCGACACGGCGTCCAGTGGCAGCCCCGTCTTCCAGGCGATTTCTGCCGGGGCGGCGCCTGCCGCGGCCAGTGCCTGGACCGCCCGCGGCGTCTTGCTGCTGCGACCGGCCAGCTTGATGGTGGGGGTCGCGGCCGCGGTCGGCCGGTTGACCCCGCTCAGGGTGGCGCGCCGGCTCCGCCCCTTTCGGAACTTGGCCAGTGCCCGCATCCCGACGTCGTACAGCAGCACCAACCCCGCCGCGCCTCCCAACGCGACGAAGGCGATGATCCGCTGCTCACGCGAGACGCCCGGCGACATGAGGAACGCGCCAACGATCAACCCGACGATCGTGACCCCCACGCCCAACGCTGTCAGTTGCAGTACACCCTTCATGGTCTTCAACATCGTGCGATTCCCCGGTTCCCGTATCAGGCGTCGCGGAGCGGCTTGAGCTCCACGCGCAACTTGCTCAACGCCTTGCTCCGAATCTGTGAGACGCGCGACTCGGTCAGTTCGAGCACCTTCGCGATCTCGTGCAGCTTGAGCTCCTCGAAGTAGTAGAGCGACAACACCACGCGCTCCTGCTCCTTGAGCCGCAGAATCGCTTCCTTGAGATGCGATACTTCCTGTTCGTGCGTCATCGACTCTTCGACGTCGCCATCGAGTTCGCTCGTGAGCGTCTCCGCGGGCACCGGTGCGGTGTTTTCGCGATCACCAGGCGCCCGATCGAGCGGAATGTGATGCGCGCCTTCGACGTCGGCCTGCCAGCGCCAGAGCGTATCCATGTCCACGCCGAGCTGCGCCGCCAGTTCGCGATCTTCGGGCGCATGCCCGTGCGCGCGCTGATACGCTTCGCGCGCCGCCGTGATTTCGCGCGTCTTGCGACGGATGGAGCGCGGGACATGGTCCTGCTTGCGCAGTTCGTCGAGTATGGCACCGCGGATACGCGGCGCCGCAAAGGTGCTGAAGGCCAGTCCGCGTGTGGCGTCGAAGCCTTCCAGCGCCGTCATGAGGCCGATCGTACCGGCGCTCACCAGCTCGTCGAAGTCCGCACGCACCGCGAGGGTACGCGATACCTGACGCGCCACGTGGTGGACGAGCCCGAGATGCTCTTCGAGCAGACGGTCACGGGCGACTTGATTGCCGGCCTGAAACGACTGCCAGAGCGGGGCATTCATGGCGATGGAGGCGGAAGGAGTTGCAAGAGTCACGGTCAAGCACCGGAACGGGAGGGGGTTCGGGCGGCCAGTACGCGCATCACGACATCGTGAGCAGCGATGGCGGCCGGAGATCCGGCGGCCGCATCGGGGAACGGCATCCCCGCGCGGAGCGCAGCATCGAGAGTGGAATCGGCCGGAATTGCTCCGGCCAGGCGCAGCGTAAGCCCCAGAAACTGACGGGCACCGGCGTCGATGGCGTCGTAGCAGCGAGTTGCCTCGCTGCCTTCATGACGATTGACGAGTACATCTACCGGAAGGGCACTGTGCCGCTGCACCACGGCTTTGCACAGTGCGTACGTCGCTGCCAACCCCACCGGATCACTGCCGGCGGAGACTGCAACGAGTCGTTCATCGGCGTGCGGGGTCACGGCGCCAAGCACCGTGTCGAGCCGCGCGCCACAGTCGAACACAACGAGATCCATCTGATCGGCCAACGCACTCACGCGACGCATGCACGCGCGACGCTCTGTCGCGGTCATGGGCGTCGCCGCGTGATCGGCGCCGACACGCGGCGCTCCACCGGCCACCAACGTGAGCGTCGCGCTCACCGGTGTCCCGACATCCTGCGCCGTCACACGACCGCCGCGCAGATCGGCCCAGCTGGCCCGCGGCGTCACACCCAACGTCATCGCCAGGGGCCCGACAAAGTCATCGGCATCGATGAGCAGCACACGCTTGCCTTCACCCGCGGCGCTGACTGCGAGCAAGGCCGCGACGAGTGTCGTGCCGGAGCCGCCGCGACCACTCGCCACCAGCAACGTGGGCACACCGACGCCTTCGCTACCGGCGCCCGTACGCGCGGCGCGCACGGCATCGGCTTGCGAGAGCGCCGCGGTGCCACGCGGCGGAGACATGAGGAGGCTCGACATCAGGCGGGCATCCAGTCGGCTTCCGCATCAGCGGGAAGCCCCCAGCTGCGCAGCAACCGCTGCAGGCCGGGCTTGAGGTCGGCGGGTACATCCTGCCCGTCGGTCACCCATCGCGTCGGCATCTCGAGCGAGAGTGCCATATCGGTCACCCCACGCTCGCGCGGCACTTCGTCGAGCTTGGAGATGAGCAGATGTGTGGCGCCGCAATGCGCGCGCGACGTGCTGTACGCGCGTCCAATATCCACCGCGAGATCCGCACGCAACGAGGCCGGCAGCACGAGGTGCACTTCGTCCGGTGCGATCGTGTCCAGCAGCGAACGCCACCGCTCAGTGAGCTCCGCACTCGCGGGACTGCGGCCCGGGGTGTCGATGATGATCACGTCGCAGTTCAGCGACAACCGCTTCATCGCGCCATCCACTTCGCGCGCATCGTACACGACTTCGAACGGGACGTCGGCCAGTTCAGCGTAGGTAGCCAACTGCTCCATGCCGCCCACACGATACGTATCGATCGTGAGCAAGCCACAACGCGCGGCGCCGAACATGCCGCGGCGCACCGCGAGTTTGGCAGCCGTCGTCGTCTTGCCCGCGCCCGTGGGCCCCACCAGCGCGATGCAGAACGGACGGCCATCGGCCTTGCGTAGCGCCGCTGGCAACGGACGCGGCTCGAGGCGACTGCGCACATGATCGATAGCGAAGCTCGGCGCGGCCAGGACTTCCACCATCGGCACGCCGCCATCACGTACGGTGCGGGTATGCAGAATCATGACGTCGTCGCCGAGCGTGCGACGGGCACGATCGGACACGCGCGAGAGGTCGGCGCCGCGAAAGCGCTCGGCCTGCGTGTGATTAGCCATTCGGCATCTCCCAGGTGGCAACACTGCTCAACGTGATCTGCGCTGGGAGCTCGGCGAGCGAGACCACCGGCAGGCTGGGCAGCACAGGTTCAATGAGACGGCGCACGCCGACCCGCAACGAGGGCGGCGTGATGAGCGGCATGGGGCGACCATCGACCGCATATGTGGTCGCGAGGTTGTTCAGGTCGCGCAGCATGGCCGCGAGCGATTCCGGTGTGAGCACCGGCGCGTTGGGCTGCGACGCACGCGGCGAGAAGAGCCCCAGGAGTGCACTTTCGAGACGCGCGCCGATGGTGATGCCGCGCACCGTACCCGTCTGGTCGGCGAAGAGCCGCGCAATGACGTTGGTGAGCGACTTGCGCACGACTTCGGTGAGCGCCTCGGGATCCTTCGTCGCCTCGGCGCCATCGCCGAGCGCTTCGAGAATCGTGACGAGATCGCGAATGGGTACGCGCTCGCGGAGCAGACGCTGCAGGACGCGGTGCAGCACGCTGAGCGACACCTTGCCGGGAATGATTTCTTCCACGAGCGCGGGGTGCGACTTCTTGAGCGTCTCCACCATTTCCTGCACTTCCTGACGGCCCAGCAGTTCGGCGGCGCTGCCCTTGAGCGTCTCGAGGAGATGCGTCGCCACCACCGTGGTCGGCTCGACCACCACGTAGCCAAGTGCTTCGGCTTCCGAGCGCCGCGCCGCAGCCACCCAGCGCGCGGGCATGCCGAACGACGGGTCGATCGTTTCCATGCCGTCGATTTCCGCGACGACACCGCCGGTGTTGAGCGCCATCATGAAACGCGGGAGCACTTCGGCGCGCGCGACTTCCGAGCCGCGCAGCTTGATGACGTACTCGTTGGCCGGCAGACGGATGTCGTCGCGAATGCGAATGGGCGGCACGAGAATGCCGAGTTCGAGTGCGGCCTGCTTGCGCAGGAGCGAAATGCGCTCGAGAAGATCGCCACCCTGGCCTTCGTCGACGAGCGGAATGAGCGCGTAGCCCACTTCGAGTTCGATGGGATCGATCTGCAACAGATCCTGCATGGGATCGGGCGCGATCGGCGCGTCGCTGATGTCGCCGGTGGCGGGCGTCATGACCGTCGCGAGTTCCATCCGGCGCTCCGCAGCCCTTTCCGACACCTTGGCCAGCGCCGCGGCGCCAATGGCCATGGCGACGAACGGAAACATGGGGAGGCCGGGAATGAGCGCGAATGCGCCCAGCACGCCGGCCACCATCCACATGACGCGCGGGTGTGAGCCGAGCTGCTTGCTCAGCGTCGTGCCCATCTTGTCGGTGCTCGTCGCCGCGGTGACCATGAGACCGGCGGCGGTGGAGATGATAAGCGCCGGCACCTGCGAGACGAGACCGTCACCAACCGTGAGAATGGTGTACGTGCTCGCGGCTTTGGCGATGTCCATGTTGCGCTGCACGACACCAATGAAGATGCCGCCAATAATGTTGACGACGACCACCATGATGCCGAGAATCGCGTCGCCCTTCACATACTTGGAAGCACCGTCCATTGCGCCGTAGAAGTCGGCGGTGCGCGCAATCTCTTCGCGGCGGATGCGGGCGTCCTTTTCGTCGATGAGCCCCGCCGACAAGTCGGCGTCGATTGCCATCTGCTTACCGGGCATCGCATCGAGGGTGAAGCGCGCTGCCACTTCGGCGATACGGCCGGCACCCTTGGTGATGACGATGAAGTTGATGCCGATCAGCATCAGGAAGATCACGATACCGACGGCGTAGTTGCCGCCAATGACGAACTGTCCGAACGCTTCGATGACCTTGCCCGCGTGCGCCTCGGTGAGAATGAGGCGCGTGGACGAGACGTTGAGGCCGATGCGGAACAGCGTGAGCAGCAACAGCAACGACGGGAAGCTGCTGAAATCGAGCG
>CANGXD010000085.1 GCA_947457545.1 Gemmatimonadaceae bacterium | reverse complement strand
GGGTCGGGGTCGGGGTCGGGGTCGGGGCCAGCCCGTCGGGGCGCCGTACACCCCCGTCAGCGCGTCTCTTCGGGGCGACGCCGGCGCTTCAGCGCCCGGCCGCCCCGAAGCAACGCGCCAAGGGGGTGTACGGTGACCCGGCGGGCGGGTCGCCCACACAGCAATCCCTCCGACCAAGACCCCGACCCAGACCCAGACGCAAAAGGCCCCAGCATGACGCTGGGGCCTTTTGTACTGCCGACTGCAAACTGCCGTCTCCCGTCTCAGAACAGCATCATCATCGGGGCTTCCAGCAGCTGCCGCAGCGTCTGCAGGAACTTCGCGCCCACCGCGCCGTCGATGATGCGATGGTCGCAGCTCATCGTGACCCGCATGCGCTGACGCGGCACGAACTGGCCGTTCTCCCACACGGGCTTGGTCTCGGTCGCGCCCACCGCGAGGATCGCCGCTTCGGGCGGGTTGATGATCGCCGTGAACTGGTCGATGCCGAACATGCCGAGGTTGGAGACGCTGAACGTGCCTCCCGTGAACTCGGCCGGCTGCAGCTTCCGTTCACGCGCACGCTTGGCCAACTCGCGCGCTTCCTTGCCGATCGCACCAAGACCCTTGAGATGCGCATCGCGAATGACCGGCACGATGAGCCCGTCGTCCGTCGCCACCGCCATGCCGACGTGCGCGGCGCTGAAGTAGCGAATGCTGTCGCCCATCCAGTGCGCGTTCACTTCCGGGTGACGCGTGAGCGCGATCGCGACCGCTTTGATCACGATGTCGTTCACCGACACCTTGAACGCATCGCCGGCCGCCACCATCTGCTCGCGCAACTTGCCCACGTTCGTCATGTCGATCTCCGACGTGAGGAAGAACGTGGGGATCGGGCCGATCGATTCGCCCAGGCGACGCGCAATCGTCTTGCGCATCTGCGTGAGCGCGACATCCTTGTGCTCGCCGTCGATCTGCATGCTCACGGCAACACCCGTGGGCTTGCTGCCCGCACTCGGCGCCGCCGCGGCGGCAGGCGCGGCAGGAGCCGCAACCGCCGCTGCTTCGATGTCGCGGCGGATGATGCGGCCACCAGGACCGCTGCCCTGAATGCCCGACAACGCGAGCCCCTTCTCGGCGGCCAGGCGGCGCGCCAATGGCGACGAGCGCGTGGCGCCCGCCGGTTCCGGGGCTGCAGGTGCCGCAGCAGGTGCCGCCACCGCAGGTGCGGCCTCAGCAGGAGCGGGCGCCGGAGCTGCGGCAGCCGCCGCGGGCGCCGCCGCAGCGGCCCCACCCCCAGCGCCGAACGCCGAAATGTCTTCGTCGGCCGCGGCAATCACGCCGATGAGGTTGCCGACCGGTGCCGTCGCGCCTTCTTCGATGAGACGCGCCCGCAATACGCCGTCGCCACGCGCGACGAGCTCCATGATCGCCTTGTCGGTCTCGACCTCGGCAATCGTGTCGCCCGACTTCACCACGTCGCCGACGTTCTTGGTCCACTTCGCCAGACGTCCCTCCTCCATGGTCGGGGAGAGCGCCTCCATCAATACTTTGGTCGCCATGTGATCGCCTTTGGGGTGAACCTGGTCAGTCGATGTAAAGAACCTGCTTCACCGCCGCGATCGTCTTGGGGACGTCGGGCTTGGCGGCCTTCTCCAAACTCTTCGTGTACGGCATGGGCGCATCGGCCTGATGCACGCGCAACACCGGTGCATCGAGATCATCGAAGCAATGGCGCTGCACATAATCGACCACCTGCGCGCCGACACCGCACACTTCCCACCCTTCTTCCACGACGACGGCACGATTGGTCTTGCGCACCGACGCAACGATCGCGTCGACGTCCATGGGACGGATGGTGCGCAGATCGACGACGTCGCAGCGAATGCCTTCCTTCGCCAGCTGATCGGCCGCCTGCATGGCCACCAGCACCATCTTGCCGTGCGTGATGAGCGAGCAGTGATCGCCTTCCCGCTTGAGATCGGCCTTGCCGAGCGGAATGACGTACTCTTCCTCGGGCACTTCGCCCTTGGTGTTGTAGAGCATTTCGCCTTCGAGGAAGCACACCGGATTGTCGTCGCGGATGGCGGCCTTGAGCAGCCCCTTCGCATCGTACGGCGTGCCCGGCGCCACCACCTTGAGCCCGGGGATGTGCGCGAGCCACGACTCGAACGCCTGTGAGTGCTGCGCACCGAGCTGCAGTGCGGCACCGTTGGGGCCGCGGAACACCATCGGCATGGGGAACTGGCCGCCCGACATGTAGAGCATCTTCGCGGCGACGTTCACCACCTGGTCGATGGCGAGCAGCGCAAAGTTCCACGTCATGAATTCGATGACGGGACGGAGGCCGCACATGGCGGCGCCCACACCCACACCGGCAAAACCGAGTTCGGTGATGGGCGTGTCCACCACGCGCATTTCGCCGAACTCCTGCAGCAGTCCCTTGGAGACCTTGTACGCACCCTGGTAGACGGCGACTTCCTCACCCATGAGGAAGACGCGGTCGTCGCGGTGCATCTCTTCGCGCAACGCCTGATTGAGAGCGTCGCGATATGTGATCAATGGCATGGTCGTGGCGCTCTCAGCTCGTGGTTTCGACGAGGATGTCTTCCATGAGCGCCTCGAGCGGCAACTCCGGGCTCGCTTCCGCGAAGTCGATGCTTTCCTGCACGATCTTCTTGATCTCTTCGTCCATCGCCGTCACTTCGGCGGCGGTGATTTCGCCCGCCTCTTCCATGCGCTGACGGTGCAGGGAAATGGGATCGCGCTTGAGGTACTGCTCCAACTCTTCCTTCGTGCGGTAGGTGCCGCTCACGGCGTCGGACATGGAGTGGCCCATGAACCGATACGTGCGGATTTCGAGCAGCGTCGGCATGCTTTCCTTGCGCGCGCGCTCGATGGCTTCGGCGGTCGCCTTGCGCACGGCAATCACATCTTGTCCGTCCACCACGTCACGCGGCATGTCGTACGACGCGCCGCGCTTGTAGATGTCGTGAATGGACGACGCGCGTTCGAGCGCGGTGCCCATACCGTAGCGGTTGTTCTCAATGATGAAGATGCAGGGCAGCTTCCAGAGCGCCGCCATGTTGAGCGCCTCGTGAAACGCGCCCGTGTTCACCACCGACTCGCCCATGAAACAGGCAATGACCTGATCGCCGCCGCGGTAACGGATGGCGAAGCCCACGCCCGAGGCAATCGGCACATGGCCACCCACGATGCCGTGACCGCCGAGAAAACCGAGCTGCTTGTCGAACATGTGCATCGAGCCGCCCTTGCCCTTCGCGCAGCCGTCCTGGCGGCCGAAGAGTTCGGCCATCACCGCACGCGGCGTCATGCCACGCGCGAGCGCCTGCCCGTGATCACGGTAGGTCGTGATGATGTAGTCGTCGGGGCGCAGCAGCGAGATGATGCCCGTGGACACCGCCTCCTGGCCGATGTAGAGGTGGCAGAAGCCACCAATGCGGCCGATGGCGTACATCTCGGCGGTCCGTTCTTCGAAGCGGCGCTGCAGGAGCATGCTGTAGAGCAGCTCCTTGTGCAGGGCAGCGGTGTTGTCCGTCTTCACGGTCACCTGGGGGTCGGATTTCTTCTTGGGAGGCATCAGAACAACAGAGGGGGAGTGTTGGGTGGTGCGTTCTGAGTGATCAGGCTAGTGATGCGGCCTGGACTTGCTCCCAGGCGTGGTAACTCGAGCGAACGAGTGGTCCGCTTTCGACGTGCTTGAAGCCCATGCGCATGCCGATTTCGTAGAGCTCGCGGAACTCTTCCGGCGTGACGTACCGATCGAGCTCGATGTGCGAATCGGAAGGGCGCAGATACTGACCGAGCGTCAGGATGTCCACGTCGACCGCACGCAGGTCCTTCATGACTTCCACCACTTCCTCGTTGGTCTCGCCGAGGCCGAGGATGATGCCCGTCTTGGTGGGGATGTCGGGGGCGATGCGCTTGGCGGTCCGGAAGATCTGCAACACGCGCTCGTAGCGTCCGCCCGGACGCGCCTTCTTGAAAAGACGCGGGACCGTTTCGGTGTTGTGATTGTAGATCTCCGGCCGCGCTTCGAGCACGGCCCGGATGGAGTCTTCGTTCCCCTGAAAATCGGGAACGAGCACTTCGACCGAACAGCCGGGCAGGCGCTGATGAATCTGCCGGATGGTTTCGGCGAAGATGTACGCGCCGAAGTCGGGAAGGTCGTCACGGTCGACCGACGTGATGACCGCGTGGCGGAGGTCCATACGCGCGATGGCTTCGCCGACGCGCATCGGTTCCTCGATGTCGTACTCCGGCGGTTTGCCGTGTGCGACCGCGCAGTACGCGCAATTGCGCGTGCAGACGCTGCCCAGGATCATGAACGTGGCGGTGCCATGCTGCCAGCATTCCCCGATGTTGGGGCAATGCGCCTCTTCGCACACGGAATGGAGATTGAGCTCCTTCATCATGTGCTTGAGACGGATGTAGTTTTCTCCGCCCGGGGCTTTGACCTTCAACCACGACGGCTTCCGTTCAGGAAGCGCCTCGCGGCGGTGCCGCCCCATGATCTGTACCAGCTGCTCAGCCATATCGGCACGGTAGTGCCCGGGGTGGGCCCGGGACGTGAAGTGGGGAAGCTAGCCCTGTGCACTGTTTCCGGAAACAGTAGCGTAACCCCTTAATTCATTATAGCCGGCATTCCCCTCTCGGGTGAAACTTCCCGACTGGTCAATCGTAGAGCCGGAAGACCCCTTTTTCGCGCTGAGGCGCTTATGCTCCGCACTCTGTTTACCGTTGGACTCGTCGCCCTGTTGGGGCTCGTGGCGCTCAAAGTCGTATTTGGCCTGCTGGGCCCGCTGGTCGCCTTGCTCTTCTGGCTGATCGGGCTCGCGATCAAGGTGCTGCTGCTGGGCGCGGTGGTGTATTTCATTCTTCGTCTCGTCAGTCCGGTGACGGCCGAAAAGATCGAGCGCGCCTTCCGGAGCTGAGTCCCACTCCGGTGCCTTCTGGCATGCAAACGCGGCCCCGTGCATCTGCACGGGGCCGCGTTCGTTTGCGCCGGGTGGGCGAGTTACTCGCCGCCTGCCGACGGGGCGTCGGGCGCGTCGGCCGGCCCATTGCCGCTCCCATCGCCTTCGCCCTTGTCCTTGCGACCACGCGACCGGCGTGCACCGCCACGGCGACCCCGACGGCCACGTCGGCGGGGGCGAGCGGCCCCTTCGGCCATGCTCTCGATGCCACCGGCCTCATCGTCGTCACCGTCACCGTCATCGCCATCGTCAGCGCCGGAGTCGCCCTCGCCCTCAGGGGCCTCGTCATCGCTCGCGGCCTTCCGCGGACGGCGCGGCCGCACTGGCTCCCCATCGATGTGATCACCGGGGAGGAAGCGGACCTCTTCGTCGGGCTCAGGCGAACGCGGCGCGCGCGCCGGTTCACCGTCATCCGCCGTCTCGCCCTCGGTGCCCTCACCGTTCTCCGCGCCCTCGGCGCCGCCTTCCTTCTTGCGACGTCCCCGGCGTGACCGGCGGTTACGCCGGCGCTTGCGAGCCGGCTGACCGTCGGCGTCAACCGTGCCGCCGTCGCCCTCCTCGCCGCTCTCGCCGTTCGATTCGGCATCTGCGTCGTCGGCGTTGTCGTCACCCTCGACGTCCGCCGGTTCGGCGCGGGGCTTCCGCTCGCGAAGCGGCGGAGTCGGAGACGCTTCGCGTTCGGCAACTTCAGGCGCCGGCGTCACCCCGAGTGTTTCGGCGGCCTCAGCCGCGGTCGACGACACGCGCTCGTCCGTGAACACGTCATCGCTGGGCGGACGCGGCTCGCGGCGCACGGGGGCGGCGAACGGATCGTCCAGCTCCAGCGTCGCGTCGGCGAAGGCGGGCGGCTGCTCGCGTCGACGCGGCGAACGCGCCTCGCTCGCACGATCCCCACGTGGGCTACGCCCCTTTTCACCACCATCGCGCGGTGGGCGCTCGCCACGGGGCAGGCGCTCCGGCCGCTCCGGCTTGTCGCCGCGAGCCGGACGCTCGGGACGCTCGGTCCGCTCGGGACGCGTCTCCGCTCGCGCTTCGGTGCGAGCCGGTCGCTCCGTTTCCGTGTCCCGCTCGCGCGGACGCCGGCGACGTGGATCGGGAGCGGGCTCCCCATCGATACCGCGGGAGCCATCTCGTTCGCGCACCTTTTCCCGCAACCGCTCGACCGAGAGTTCCGGCGCCTCTTCGCGGCGCTTGCCACCGGCGCGCGGTCCACGACGGTCGTCGGGAGCGCCACCTTCCGGTGCCGACGACCCGACCACGGCACGACGGCCACGAGCGCCCCATGCCCACTTGAGGACACCCAGCGCGTCCGTCATGGCCACGCGCCGGGTGTCGCGCATGCGCACCCCGTACGTGGGCTCCATGGGCACCGACTCCACGCGGCGCGCATGTGGCGCGAGAGTCAGCAGCAGGTCGGTGTTGGCGGTCCAGCTGTCGCCACTGACCAGTGGGGCGTTTCCGGCCACGCGCAGGGCTTCGCGCAGGGCGGAGATGCGCACGAGGCGCATCGTCGCCGTGAGGTCCTTCACACCCTCGACTTTGACGAACGGGCGCATGGCCCAGTGTCCGTACTTGAACAGCCGCTTGACGGCCGTTGGCGCATCGGCCACGGTGAGCCGCTCGCCCACCACCAGATCGGCCCCCCCTTCGAAGCGGCGCGCGAACTCCGGCACGATGCCCGGCGGATCGGTGAAGTCGCCCTGCAGCAGCAGGACGGCGTCGCGACGGGGATAGCGCGTCTGCGCGGCAATGTGGCGCAGCAGGACGTCTACCGAACCGGCGTAGCCCAAGCGTGTGGTTCCGCGCAGGACCGACACCGGCATCGCCCGCTCGTACTGCTCAGCCACCATCGCCGTGTCGTCGGTGCTCGCGTCGTCGTACACGACGACCTCGTATTCACGCGGAAACTCGGCCAATACCGTGCGGAGCCGCCAGAGCAGCACGCCGATGGTGGCAACTTCGTTATGCGCGGGAATGGCGAGGTAGAGCACAGGAGCGATTAAGGGGCGGTCTGGCGTGGCGACGGGGCGTTCGGCGTCCCGACACTGGCGTACTGGTGTGCGTCGATAATAACAGACTGAGAGCCCCAATGGTGGTGAATCGCGATGAATGGGGCTATTCGGACGCATTTTGGGCCCATATCGCGTTCGTCGGAAGAGCGGTCTACCTTTCAGCAATGTTCGACGAGATCCGTGACACGCTACGCCAGTTTTCCTCCCGCCTCGATCCCGATGAGCGCCGCCGCATGGGCAGCGGTATGCGGGAGGCCATGGTGCACGCGAAGCTGGCCATTCAGGACATGCGCACCGCGCTGGCCACAACGGAGTCGCGTCTCAAGACGGAGCAGGCCGAGCTCGACACGGTCCGTCGCCGCCAAGGGCTAGCCGCGCAGATCGACGATGCGGAAACCGTCGCGATCGCCGAACGCTTTGCGGCGCAGCACGCGGAGCGCGTGGCGATGCTCGAATCGAAGCGTATGGTGCAGCAGCAGGAGTTGGAGCTGGCCGAGCGGGAATACGACGCCATGAGTGCGGATCTCAAGCGGGTGATCTCTGGTTTCGCCCCGGATCAGTCGTCGCCGGAAGTCGCGGCTGCACGCGAAGTCGACGCCCTGCTCTCCGACGATCCGGCTGCGGCCGGTGTGGACCTTCCGCCGCCGCCGTCCCGCCGCAGTCGTGCCGATCGTGAGGCCGACGCGGAGGCGCGACTCGCGGCTCTCAAGCGACAGCTCGGCAAATGATCGTCGGTGTGTCGCGGCGGTGCCGCGCACATGCGGTTGCCGCCGTTGCCGTATGTACGTTCAGCGCCTCGCCGCTTTCGCCGCTCCGTGCGCAAAATGTGCGTGCAGACAGTGTGCGGCAGCCGCCCGTGTCGAGCCAGGGTGTTCTCCCGGTTACCGGCTGCTCAGGGCAGGTGATCAGCGACATCATCGTCATCACGCAGCCGCCCTTTACCGACCGCCTGCCGCGCGATCTCGAGTGGGTGCGCCGCACGGTGCGGGCGATGCACAGCAACACGCGCGACGAAGTCATCCGGCGCTTTCTGTTGCTCAAGGTCGGTGAGCCGTGCAATCAGATCAAGCGCGCGGAATCGGAGCGCATTCTGCGTGCACAGCCATATCTCGTCGACGCGCGCATTCGGGCGTATGATGATGAAGCCGGTGGTGTGCGTCTCGAAGTGGAAACACGGGACGACTTCAGTCTGCTCTTTGAACCGATGTTTCGCGGCACGGCGCCGGTGTTTCGCGGCATGCGGCTTGGCGAAAGCAATCTCGGTGGCAACGCGAAACAGGTCGCGGTGGAATGGCGTGACGGCCTCGCGTACAACGATGTGCTCGCCATGCGCTACACCGATTATCAGTTCCTCGGGCAGCGCGACGAACTGCGCCTCGAGGCCCGTCGCAATCCGTTCGGCCAGCAGTTGCAGCTCGATGTCGTCCGCCCGTACTACACCGATCTGCAACGGCTCGCATGGGTGGCCAGTGTTGGCGGTACCCGTGAGCCCATGCGCCTTCTGCGAGGCCCCATAGAGCAGAACGCGGTGAACGTGCGGCGCGCGTACGGCAACGTCGGAGCGCTCACCCGCGTGGGCCCTGTTGGTCGTCTCAAGTTGGTGGGCTTCTCGTTCACCCGCGAAGACGAGCGCACCGATTCGCTGCCGTTGTTGCTGCGGCGCGAAGGGCCGCGCCCCGACACGTTGGGGGAACCACCGGGACAGTACATCGCGCAGAACGTCATGCGTGCCAATGTGCTGCTTGGCTTCCGCGCCATTCGCTTCGTGCCGGTACGCGGCTTCGACGCGCTCACGGGCGCGCAAGACATTCGTGTCGGCGTTCAGGTGGGCGTGGCCGCTGGCCATTCGCTGCGTATTGGCCCCGCCGTGGACAACGACCGCTTTCTCGCCACCAACATCTATCTCGGATGGGGCGGCGAAAAGTGGTTCGCCGGCGCGCAGGGGATTACCGAAGCGCGCTACAGCGTCGACCGCGACCGGTGGGAGAACGTGTTGGGGAGTGGACGGGCCGCCTGGTATTTCCGTCCGGCCGTGCGACAGACCACGGTACTGCAGGCAGAATGGGCCACCGGGCGTCGCATGCAGGCACCCTTTCAGGTGTCGCTTGCCGATCGCGAAGGCGGACTGCTTGGCCATCTCCGTTCGCGCGAGCCCGGTGCGCGACGCATGGTGTTCCGCGGCGAACAGCGATTCGTGATTCCCACGCGCTTCAATGTGGCCGACGTCGGCCTCGCCGCCTTTGCCGAAGCCGGCCGTCTGTGGGCCGAGCGCTCGGTGCCCTATTCGGTCGATACCCCGTGGCGCGGGACACTCGGCGTGTCGTTCCTCGCGGCGGTTCCGCCGCGCTCACGTCGGTTGTGGCGACTCGATGTCGGCGTGCCGGTCAGTAACGATCAGTTCAAGCAATTCGAAATTCGACTGTCGTCGGCAGACCGCAGCCGCACGTTCTGGCGCGATACGCGCGACGTAGAGCGGAGCAGGGAGCGGACGGCGCCGACGTCGTTGTTCACGTGGCCGTAACGCCGCTGCAACTGCGGTGGATTGGTCCGGCGGTCAACCAGCTCCGGCACTAGCCCTCAGGAAAAAGAACGCAAGGACAAAGTAAAAAGCGCGGTGCCGTCCACCGAACAACAATACCGTTGTTTGTCAGTGGATGGTCCCGCGCTTTCCCCTTTGTCCTTGCGTTCTTCTTCCTGAGGGCTAGTGCCGTCGCCAGTAAACCGCCGGACCAATCACCCGTAGTTCAGGCTTTCACGTTCGCCATCATTTTGCGAATCGGCACCACCATCGCCAGCAACACCGCCGTACTCACGAAGAGCGCAATCGCGGTCCAGCTGAACACCGCCGGTGTCTGCTCCACCTTGGTCGGATCGACGTGTCCACCCACCAGGCCGGCGACGAGATTGCCGACCGACGCCGCCAGGAACCAGATCCCCATCATCTGCCCCACGTAGCGGCGCGGCGCGAGCTTCGTCATCGACGACAGGCCCACGGGGCTGAGCGACAACTCGCCCCACGTTTGCAGCAGATAGCTGAAGATGAGCCACCACGGCGAGACGAGCACCTTGCCGCCGCCCGCGACAACCGCGTTGGCAGCATAGACCATGATCTGAAAGCCCAGCCCCGCGAGGGCGAGGCCGAGCGCGAACTTGGCGGGGCTGGACAGGTCCAGGTTGCGCTTGGCGAGCCAGAGCCAGAGCGCCGCGAAGACCGGCGAGAAGATGATGATGAAGAGCGAGTTGATCGACTGGAACCACGTGGCCGGAATGCTGAAGCCAAACAGGTTGCGGTCGGTGAAGTCGTTGGCGAACAGCTGCAGCGAGGTAGGTGCCTGCTCGAACGCGGCCCAGAAGATCGCGGCGAAAACGAACAGTACGAAGATGACGGCGCTACGCTTTTTCTCGTCGCTCGTGAGCCCGCCGAACGCGAAGAGGTACGCGAAGTACGAGACCGCGATGCCGACCAGGACGAACGTCATCGCGCCGCCCACCGCCAGCGGATCGATGGTCATCACACCGCTCGCGGCCAATGCAAACACCAGCGCGAGAATGCCGAGTCCGGCAAAGGTGCTGTTGCGCACGGTGGCTTCCTGACGCGCCTGCGCCTTGGCGTCGGGGTTGCGCACGATGTCCCGCCCAATGGGGCCAAGCAGTCGGTCGGAGAAGAGCCAGAAACTCAACAGGCCGAACGCCATGCCAACGCCAGCGGCGCCAAAGCCCCAGTGCCAGCTCACGCGCTCGCCAAGGTAGCCAGTGACGAGCTGGCCGACGAAGGCGCCCGTGTTGATGCCCATGTAAAAAATCGAAAAGCCGGCATCACGACGCGCGCCGCCTTCGGGATACAAATCGCCGACGATCGCGGAGATGTTCGGCTTGAGCAGTCCCGTGCCGAGCACGATGAAGACGAGGCCGAGAAAGAAGAACGACTTGCCCACACCCGCGCCGGCAAAACCGGACACGCCAATCGCCAGATGTCCCGCGGTAATGAGCACCGCACCGATGAGAATGGCACGACGCAATCCGAGCCACCGGTCGGCGATCCACCCGCCCGGCAGTGACGCCAGATACACACTGGCCGCGTAGATGCCGACGATGGCGGACGCTTGGGTGCGCTCGAAGCCGAAACCGCCATCGTTGAGTGCGGCCGCCATGAAGAGCACGAGCAGGGGGCGCAGTCCGTAGAACGAAAAGCGCTCCCACATTTCCGTCGCGAAGAGCAGACCAAGGCCCTTCGGATGACCGAAGAATGAGCGGTCGTTGGTAACGTCGGTGCTCACGAGGTGGGGACTGAGGTGGGAGGTTCCTTGATGCACGCGACAAAGTGGCCGGGTGCTTTTTCTTCAAGCGGCGGGACGATGCGGGTGCACGCGGCGTCCTTGAGCGGATGCGGGCACCTGGGGTGAAACACACACCCGGAAGGCGGGTTCGCCGGCGATGGAGGATCGCCTTGGAGCAGAATGCGCTGCCGAACAGCGCCCGGGGTCGGTACCGGGACTGCCGAGAGCAAGGCCTTGGTGTACGGCATGCGCGGCGTGCTGAAGAGCTTCGCGCGCGTGGTAAGCTCGACGATCTTGCCGAGGTACATGACGGCGACTCTGTCGGCCATGTGCGACACCACGGCGAGGTCGTGCGCAATGAACAGATAGGAGAGTGCGCGCTCACGCTGCAGATCGCGGAGCAGATTCACCACCTGCGCCTGCACACTGACGTCGAGGGCGGAGACTGGTTCGTCGCAGACGATGAACGACGGTTGCACCGCGAGCGCCCGCGCTATGCCAATGCGCTGCCGCTGGCCGCCCGAGAATTCGTGCGGATAGCGCGCCGCGTACTCGGCGCGCAGCCCCACCTCATCGAGCAGCTGCGCCACACGACGATCCGCCTCCGCCCCTTCGGCGAGCGCGTGGACGATGAGCCCTTCTTTGATGGCGGCGCCAACGGTCATGCGCGGATTCAGCGATCCGTAGGGATCCTGAAAGACGATCTGCATATGGCGTCGCATGCGCCGCAACGCTTCGCCCTTGAGCGCCATGACATCGGTGCCGTCGAAATGGACGGCGCCGCTGGTGGGTTCGACGAGGCGCAGCAGTGCGCGTCCCGTGGTGGTCTTGCCGCATCCCGATTCACCGACGAGCGCGAGCGTTTCACCACGCCCCACGTCGAACGACACGTTGTCCACGGCTTTCACGGCGCCGGTGACCCGCTGCAGAATGCCGCTGCGAATGGGGAAATGCTTGGTCAGTCCGCGGACCGACACCAGTGGTGCGCCATTGGTGCTCACGAGGCTCGCTCCACACGGTTCGCTGTCACGTTCACGTCAGTACGACGCTCGGGTTCCTGCACGAGATGACAGCGCGCGCGATGCGCGGGACCGACCTGATACAGCACCGGTTCTTCCACGGCGCACCGGTCGAACGCGTGCGGGCAGCGATCGCGAAAGGTGCAGCCGCTGGGCAACGCGCCAAGTGGCGGCACCGAGCCACGAATGGTGGTGAGACGCTCCTGCTCCTGGCCGAGGCGCGGCATCGCAGCAAGCAATCCTTCGGTGTACGGATGCGACGGATTGGCAAAGAGCGCGTCGACCGGCGCTTCCTCGACCACACGACCGGCGTACATCACGATGACGCGCGAGGCCATCTCGGCGACGACTCCGAGATCGTGCGTAATGAGCAGCAGCGCCATGCCGGTGCGCTCGCGCATCTCGCGCAGCAACTCGAGAATCTGCGCCTGAATGGTGACATCGAGGGCGGTGGTCGGCTCGTCGGCGATGACGAGTCGCGGCGACAGCACCAAGGCCATCGCGATCATGACGCGCTGCCGCATGCCGCCGGAGAGTTCGTGCGGATACTGCTTCGCGCGCGCCGGGGCATCGGCAATGCCCACCTGCGCCAGCATGGCAACTGCGTCATCCCACGACTCGCGCCGCGAGCGCTTGGTGTGCACCTGCACGACCTCGGCGATCTGATCGCCGACCGTCAGTACGGGGTTGAGCGCCGTCATCGGCTCCTGAAAGATCATCGCCATCTGGCGACCGCGAATACTGCGCAGCGACGGCTCGTCGAGCGAGAGCAGATCGCGTCCGTCGAAGTGGATATGACTGCCGGCGGCAATGCGCCCGGGCGGCGGGACCAGGCGCAGCAGCGAGAGCGCCGTGAGTGACTTGCCGCACCCCGATTCGCCCACCAGACACACGGTCTCCCCCTGCTCGACGGTGAACGACACGCCGTCGACGGCACGCACGTCACCGGCGGCGCCGGGAAACGCCACCTGCAACGACTGCACGTCGAGCAGACTCTGATGCGAGGAAGGGGACGTCACGGGCGTTGCTGGGGGGAAGGGGCCACGGACGGCCGCGGCGCAGACTCGGCAAACTGGACCGGCGCGAAGCGGTCGCGCAAGGCGTCACCGACGGCGTTGCAGGCGAGCACCGGCAGGACCGTGGCGAGTCCGGGGAAGACGGTGAGCCACCATTCGGTCGGTACGGCGCCGCCGCCAGCGCCATCACGCAGGATGTTTCCCCAACTCGCGGTCGGAGGCTGAATGCCGAGTCCGAGAAAGCTGAGGCCGGCTTCGAGGCCGATGGTGCTGGCCACGCTGAACGCGCCGCTGATCATCAACATCGGTGCCAGATGCGGGAGCAGATGGTGGGTGAAAAGACGAACCGTCTGCACTCCAGTGGCGCGCGCGGCGAGCGAGAAGTCCCGCGTCGCGAGTGACGACAGCTCATCGGCCACGAGGCGCGCGACGGCATACCAGCCGGTCAGACCCATGAGCAGCACCAGCATGGTGACCGTGAGCGGGCCGGACACCCCGGCCACCGCCAGCAGCACCAGAAGGCGAGGGACGGAGAGGACGATGTCGAGGAGCCTGCGGAGCACCGTGGCGATCGCGGACGGGGCGAACGCGATCGCGGCCCCGTAGAGCGTTCCGACGGTCAGGGCGATGGACACGGCGGACAGCGCGAACCCGAGCGACACCCGCGCCCCGTACAACACACGGCTGAGCACATCGCGAGAGAAGGCGTCGGTACCGAACGGGTGTGATGCGGACGGCGCCTGGCTCTTGAGGGCGATGAGGTCGAGCATCTCGTTCGGCGGGTACGGCGCCAACCACGGCGCCGCGATCGCGACGGCCATGAGCACGGCCATCAGCACCACGCCGCCGCGCCACGATGGCGCCGGGCTGCCGCCGACGCTCACGCGGCGCGAGCCGACGGCGGCAAAACGCCGGACGTGTCGCTATGCGGTTGGAGGCGCGGGTCCGCCGTGAAACGCAGCACGTCGGTAAAGAGCGCCGCCAGAGCAATCACGCCTCCACCCACAATGACACAGGCGCTGACGACGTCGTAGTCGCGGGCATTGATCGCGTTGAAGAGCGTCAGTCCCATGCCCGGCCACGCGAAAACCTGCTCGACGAAGATGACCCCGAGCAGGTTCATCGGCAGCAGCAGCCCCAGCACCGTCACCACCGGCAGGAGCGAGGCGCGCCAGGCGCGACGGTACACGCGCCACGCCGGCAACCCGTTCGACCACGCGGTGCGAACGAATGGCTGCGTCAGGGCCTCGCGCATGCTGTCTCGTTGAAAGCGCGCGATCGCCGCCGCGTCGAACAGTGCGACGACGACACACGGCAGCGCCAAATGATGCAATCGATCGGCGAGTTGCTGGACCGGGGGCAGATACGGATACCAGTCACTCACCATGCCGCCACTGGGGAAGACCCGCCAGATCCCGCTGAACAACAGCAGCAGCAACAACGCGACCCAGAATTCGGGAAGGGCGTACAGCACGAAGACGAGCGTCGACGTGACGCGATCGCCGGCAGAGCGGGCGCGCACGGCTTGCCACATGCCCAGCGCCGATCCCGCGACGAACGCGAGCGCCACGGCTGGCAGTATCAGGAGCACGCTGTTTGGCAGCGCTTGCATCACGACGGCGGCTGCCGGGCGCTGTTGCGCCGACGACCATCCCAGGTCGCCTTGTACGACCGCCCCGAGCCAGCGCACATACTGCGTGAGCATCGGATCGTTATAGCCATAGAGCGCGCGTCGGCTGGCGCGCACGGATTCCGGCACGCCCTCGCCGAGCGACGTCGCCGGATCGCCCGGAGCCAGCTGAATGCAGATGAAGGCGAACGTGGCCGCGGCGAACGTGGCGAGCACGCCCTGCAGCACCCGCACGCCAAGCCGACGGCGCATGGAGCTCAGCGCGCGCCTCCGGGCGCTGACAGCCCGATCTTGTCACGGTCGATGCGTTGTGCCGGATCGATGCGCCAGTCCGCGAGATTGTAGTACCACCCATCCGCTCGCAGCGGCGGGATGATGACACGACGGTGCAGCACCGCCGGTGTGCGCTGCTCGAACAGCCAGATCGCCGGCGCGTCATTGACGGCCTGTTGAAAGGCGCGCGCCCAATAGACGCGGCTCTTGGCCAGATCGAAGGTCGACAACGCGCTGTCGGCATAGGCGTCGAAGACCGGGCTCCGATACTTGAGATCGTTGTCTTCACCGTTCGACATCCACGACTGGCGAATGCCCACGAGACCGGGGTTCGCGGAGTTGCCGCCCAGATAGCTGTCGAAACGCTTCTGGGGGAGGCGCTCCTGCAGCGTGTTGATATCGAGCAACAGCGGCGAGGCCTTCACGCCGATCGTACGATACTGCTCCTGAAGCAGCACCACGAAACGGGAGCGTGTAGGACTGCTGTTGGGGGCGATCATTTCGAAGGCGAGCTCGCGACCGTTCTTCTCGCGCACGCCGTCGTTGTTGCCGTCGCGCCAGCCGGCGGAATCGAGCAGCGCCTTCGCGGCGTTCGGGTCGTACGGCAGTTGCTTGAACGCTGCCGTGTCGGGCATGAGGGTGCGCGGCGCCGGGCCGAGCGAGACGACCCCCAGCGT
>CANGXD010000084.1 GCA_947457545.1 Gemmatimonadaceae bacterium | reverse complement strand
TCACGATTGCCAGTGGCCAATACCGGCTGCAACGCCCTTTCCTCTTTGTGTCGCGTGGTGAAGTCACGGGCGCGGCGCGACGGTTTCTCGATTTCGTGTTGTCGCCGCGCGGGCAGCAGATTGCTCGCGACGAAGGGTTGGCTCCCGTCTCGCTGACGCCCTGACTATCACATGCGAGACAAGCTGATTGAACGTGGGTTGTTGTTGTGTGCGATGAGCGCGGTGGGTACGCTCGCGCTGATCGCCTTGTTCATCGCGCGCGAAGGGATGCCGGTGCTGGTGAACCACGGTGTCCTCAACATGATTGCGGGCGCGACGTGGGCGCCCACCAAGGGGCAGTTCGGCTTGCTCCCCATGATTGCCGGATCGGCCATGGTGACGGTGGGCGCATTGCTCATGGGTGTTCCGTTGGGATTGGCGTGTGCGGTGACACTCGCGGAACTGGCGTCAAAGAAATGGCGCCGCCTGCTCAAGCCCATGATCGAGTTGCTCGCCGGTATCCCGTCGGTGGTGTACGGGTTCATTGGCATGGAGTTGCTGGTGCCATTCATTCGTGGGCAGACGTGGCTGGGCGGCAGCGGATACTCCGCATTGGCCGCCTCGATTCTGCTCGCCATCATGGTCCTGCCCACCATCATTGGCATCAGCATTGATGCCATTGAGGCGGTGCCGCGCGCTTATCGCGATGGGTCGTATGCGTTGGGTGCCACGCAGTGGCAAACCATCATCGGCGTGGTGTTGCCGGCGGCACGAGCCGGTATCGTGGCCGGGGTCATTCTGGGTATGGGGCGTGCCGTGGGAGAAACCATGGCGGTCATCATGGTGGCGGGCAACAGCGTGCTCATTTCCGGCTCACTGCTCGACCCGGTGCGAACCCTCACCGCGAATATTGCCCTCGAGATGGGATACGCCTCAGGGGAGCATGAACAGGCGCTCTTTGCCACGGGCATTGTGCTGTTTGTCGTAACGCTCGGCTTGAATGCGCTGGCCGGACGGGCGCGACGGGCGGGGCACACATGACGGTGCCAACGGTTTCGCGCGTAACGTCGCCGGCGTTCTCGGATGCGGTCGGTGGCTCCCATGGTTCGACCGCACCGTCCACCGGTCGCGCGTTGCTGGTTCAGCGTGTGGCGACCGTGGCGTTGTGGTCGGCCACGCTGCTCACGCTGGCGGTGCTGGTGCTCATCATTGTGTTCGTCATGCAGCGTGGGCTGTCGCAGATCACGTGGGAGTTTCTGAGCCAGGCGCCCAGCCGATCGGGTGCCGAGGGCGGCATCTGGCCCATGATCGTGGGCACGCTGTATGTCACTGCTGCGGGCGTGTTGCTGGCTACACCGGTGGGATTGGGGGCGGCGATCTATCTCGCCGAGTACACGGCCGAAGGGCGGGTGTCGCGCATCATCCGCAGTGGCACCGAAAGTCTGGCCGGTGTGCCGTCCATCATCTTCGGCCTGTTTGGGTTTGCGTTCTTCGTCACTACGCTCGGATTGGGGTGGTCCATTCTGTCGGGTGGCCTCACGCTGGGCGCCATGATTCTGCCGACGATCATTCGCACGGCTGAAGAGGCGCTGCGCGCCGTGCCGCGGGAGTTCCGGCATGTCGCGCAGTCATTGGGCGCGAGCAAGTGGGACGCCATTCGCACAGTGGTGTTGCCGGTGGCCGCACCGGGTGTGGCCACGGGTGTGGTGCTGGGAGTGGGGCGTGCGATCAGCGAAACGGCCGCGGTGATTTTCACGGCGGGGGTGGCGCTCGATATGCCGACGTCGCTGTTCTCATCCACCCGTACCATGAGTGTGCACTTCTACACGCTCACCATGGAAGGCATCTCCGACGAGAAGGCCTACGGCACGGCAGCGGTGCTGGTCGTGACGATTCTGCTGCTCAATGTCATGGCGTACAGCCTGATGCACCGCATGACGCGGCGGTATCGGTGACCGTGACGACAGAGGCTCCGGTGGGCGCAGGCGCGCTGGACGTTGAGGAGCTCACGATCCGCTACGGCGCGCAGGTGGCGCTGAAACCAATGTCGCTGCGCATTGCGCGGGGCAGTATTCACGGCATCATCGGCCCGGCCGGGAGTGGGAAAACCTCATTCTTGCGCACGCTCAACCGCATGAGTGTGGAGCTCGATGGCGCCACGGCGGAGGGGCGCATTGCGCTGGATGGCGACGCCATTCTCGGCGACGGCGTGATAGTGGATGCGCACGGACTGGCCCGGCTGCGGCGGCGCATCGGCATCGTGTTCGCCACGCCGCAGCCGCTGCCACGCAGCATTTACGACAACGTGGCCTACGGCCCGCGTATTGCCGGCGTGCGGGAGAAAGACGCGCTTGATCATCTCGTGGAGCGATCGTTGCGCGCAGTGCATCTGTGGGATGAAGTGTCGTCTCGTCTATCGCTGTCTGGGATGCAGCTCTCTGGCGGGCAACAGCAGCGGTTGTGTCTGGCGCGCACGCTGGCGCTCGACCCGGGGGTGGTGTTGCTGGACGAGCCGTGCTCGGCGCTGGACCCGATCTCCACGGCGCGCATCGAAGAGACCATGCGTGCGCTCAAGGAGCGGATCACCTTCGTGCTGGTGACCAATACCATGCGGCAGGCTGAACGGGTGTGTGATACTACGAGCTTTTTTCTGATGGGCGAGCATATCGAAACGGCGTCGACCCCGGACCTGTTCAACGCGGCGTCGCACCCCAAAACGCGCGCTTACCTTGCAGGCCAATTCGGCTGAGATGATGATGACGACAGCGATGCCAGTGGTGGCGCAGCAGGGCAGTGCGCGGCGAATCAACCGGTATGTGTTGCCGGCGGCGGATGCGCCGGTGCTACCGACGGTGGTGGCGGTGCGCGATCTGTATCTGCACTACGGCGCCTTTCAGGCGTTGACCAATGTGTCGGTGGAGATTCCCGATCGCACCATCACGGCACTCATTGGTCCTTCCGGATGCGGCAAGAGTACCTTGTTGCGATGCATCAACCGGTTGAATGACCTGGTGCCCGGCGTGCGGGTGCGTGGGCAGGTGCAGGTGGCGGGGCAGGATGTGTTGGGTTCGCAGTTGCCGGTGCAGGAGCTGCGGCGGCTGGTGGGGATGGTGTTTCAGCGTCCCAATCCGTTTCCGCTCAGTGTGGCGGACAATCTCACGTACGGCCCGCGGTTGCATGGTGCGCTGTCGCGTAGCGATGCCACGGTGCTGGTGGAAGAGATGCTGCAGGCCGTGGGACTATGGGAGGTACTGAAGGACCGGTTGCAGACGTCGGCGTTACGATTGTCACCTGAGCAGCAGCAGCGGTTGTGCATTGCGCGGGCGCTGGCCACGCGGCCGGCGGTATTGCTCATGGACGAACCCTGTTCGGCGCTCGATCCGGTGGCCACGGAGCACATCGAGGCGCTCATGCTCCGGTTGGCGAGCGAGCGGGCGATCATCGTGGTGACGCACAACATGCAGCAGGCGCAGCGCGTGTCCACGCATTCCGGCTTCATGCTCATGGGCGAACTGGTGGAGTACGGGCTCACACCACAGCTGTTCGAGGCGGCGCGTGATACGCGCACGGCCGATTATGTGGCGGGGCGGTTCGGGTGAGGAGAGCGCAATCGTTCGGTGTTTCTGCGCGCCTGCCGTCTGAAGTTTCTGCCGTCTGCCGTCTCGGCGCGTACGTGCGGCATCGCGCCGAGAATGGCAGACGGCAGCCACACAGACCGCAGGGGCGCAGGTGAACCGCCCGCCACGCTCAGTCGTACCACCCCTGCACGAACCAGCCGTCTTCGGTTTGATAGAGCAATAATTCGCCGTCGTGATCGGCGGTGCAGCGCCAGTAGTCGCGCGCGTAGGCATCACCGCGCCACCAGTCGCCGCTGAGCCGTTCGGGGCCGTGTGCCGTGGCGACATCGAGACGACGGCCGCGCCACCAGACGGCGCCCGGTGCGCCGTGCGGGGCTTCGACGTCTACCGGCTCAGGGGCCGCGAGCAATCGCAAGACGGCCTGCGGTGATGCGCTGGTGGCGAGCACAGCTGGCATGGGCGCTGCCGCCAGTGTGATGGCGTCGGCGTTGGCCCACGTGCCGGTGTCTTCGGGACGATGCGTATCGTGCGCTTCCGGATGCACGACCACATCGCCGCGGTTGTCGGGGTCGAGCGTGGCGCGCAACCGCGCGAGCACCGCTTCGGCATTCATGGCGGCATCACGCCACGACGGCACGAGCAGATCGCCCTGATCGGCGGCGAGTGGCGCCGTGGCGGGGATACTCACCGTCACGCCAATGATGGGCGCCGGAATATTCCACCGCTCCAGCAGCGCACGACACTGATCGAAGAGCGGCTCGAGGCGCGCGAGCGGACGCGCCGGACGCACTTCGCGCGTGATGGTGCGTTGCGGAATGCCAAGCAGTGAGGCGGCGGCTTTGTGCACGCGCAGGAGTTCTGGCGGCGTATCGTGATGCGCCGGTGTCGTCGCGGCGGGCGAGAGCGCATGCGTGGCGTCGTCACTCGTTTCCGGCACGTGCACATGCCCGCGCATCTCACTGCCAATCTCCTCGATGGGATACTGCCGTCCTGCATCGAGCACGAGCGTGATGGCGACGGCGGCGGCGGCGCGTCCGTCGCGCACACACTCGTGCAGCAATCGTTGCAGCTGTGCGCGCAACACGAACAGCACCGGCTCCGCACTTTCCACCGCGCTGGGCAGCTCTACACTCGCACTGCGCACCGCTTCCACGCGCACGAGCCCCGGGCGACGCGGGTCGTCGCCGCGCGCGAGGCGCCACGCCACGAGTCCGGTGTTACCCCAGCGTTGCTCCACATCGCCGGCGTCGAGCGTGGCCAGCGCGCCTACGGTGCGCAGCCCCAGCATCTGCAGCGCGTCGCGCAGCTCGTCGTCCATAGGGACGAGGCCGAGTGGCGCGGGCGCGAGATAGCGGGCGCACCCACCGGGCGGAATGATGGTCGCATGGCGCGGCAACGCGTTGGTGTGTGTGCGCGCGCCGTGATCGGGGAGCGGTGCCCATGTGGCGGCGCGCGCGGCCACACAACTGTCGGCAACGGCGACGCGCGCGCCGGGGTGCCACTGCTGTGCAATGGCGAGCAGCGTGTGCACGAGCTGCGCTTCGCCTCCCAGCGCCTCGAAGCCCGTGGCCCCCACCCACCACATGCCCGGCGTGCCGGCGGCGGGGGTGACCTGCGGGCTCGCGCCCAGCAACGCCGTCGTGGCGGCGAGCATCGCGTCGCTCAGCGCATGGTCGTCCCACGGCCGCACATCGAGCTCGGCGCAGCGGGCGCGCGCCTCGGGAATGGTCATACCGGCGCGGACGCCAGCGCGTCCGGCGGCGAGCGAGACGGCGCGCAGTCGCGTATCGACCGCGAGCGCGCGTGGCATGTCATCCCAATGTCGTGCGGGCGAGCTCGCGCCGTCCGCGCCGGCCGAAGCCGGATTCGGCGGCGCGGCGACGCCCCTTGTACGTCGTCCAGTCGCGGGTGCGGCGGTCGAGGTCGCGCCCGTGCTGGTCGTTGTCGAGCCGGCCGTTTCCGAGCCGGTCCCCGGGGAGGTCGAGTCCAGCAGCAAGTCGAGCTGGATGCCCCGGAACGTCAGTTCCGTACAGGTCGTGCGTGTTGACGCCGAGCCCTCCCCAGGTGACGGGGTGCTCCTGTCGGTGGAGCTCCTGGCCGCTGCTGGTGTCGGTATTGGGGTCGGTGCTGTTGCCGCGGGCGGTCCAGGGACGACGCGCGCTTCGCGCCACCCCGCGCCGATCGGGAATCTCGGAATCCGTACACACGCGACGCGCCACGACGACGACACGATCCACCTCGATGGTTTTGCTGCTGGTTGGGCTGCTGGGTTGACTGCCGAGTACGCCGCCCTTTTCGACGGTGACGTGCATGCGCGGGGGCGGGGCGGCGGCGGGCGTCTCCGGCGTTGCCGCCACGGGGGTAGGCACCATGGCCAGCGATCGTCGTCGCGCGGTGGTGCCCCAGCGAGGCGGCTCCTGCATGGAAGGGGGTGTGTGCAGCGCCACCCGTACGCGTACGGTGCCGGCCAGGCGGCTGGACCGCGCCTCACCGGGGGCCACGTGCTCGAGTACCACACAGGCCGCGTCCTTTTCCCGCGCGAGCTGGGCCAGACGCACCCCGTGGACCCGCGACAGCGGGGGCGCCCCGTCAATGACCACCAGGCCAAAGACGCCGCTGCGTAGCAGAAGGTCGGCCGTCCACGCTGCCCGTTTTTTATCCGGCAGCCTGATGACGACAAAGCGCTCGCCCACGTCGGCCCACGGCGCCGGCGCGAGCGTCCGCGTGGCATCGATCCAGGCGACCCACGCGCCTGTGTGCAGCACCCCCGTCACGACCCGACGGAGCAGCGCCGTTTTGCCGACCGCCAGCGGACCGGCAATTTCGGTGATACGACCGCGCGGCAGGCCGCCCCCCAGCGCGGCATCGAGGGCCGGCAGCCCGGTGCTCCACGGCGACCCTGCCGTGCGCCCGCCCACCACCACGGCCTGCAGCTGCGCCTGGAGCGCCTCCAAAGCGGCAACAGATTCTGGCGCCGGGAATGGGGGCGGCTCGATAGCCGTAGCAAGGGAAGACAGGAAAGGCATGGGGGATACCGAATAAAAGCCGAAACTCAGAGGCCGGAAAATCCGCCGGATGAGGCCGGCGGCGGGTGCATCAAAAAAAGGGTGAGCGGTCTGACAATTGGCGACGGATTCTCGATATCTTCCTTAGGTTCTTCCGTTCTTCCATGGGGCTCCGCAGGGAGCGCGTCGTCCCCGACCGGGAATAGTCCCGAGGGGATGTACACCCCACCATGACCCTACCAAAGAAAAACCGAAGCATCAAGGGCCATTGTGACCGCATCGGTTGCCCGGTAGTGTCCAGATCATGAGCACTGCACCCGCCCTGTCCGACATCGAAATCCAGCGTACTCTCGGGACCCTTCCCGGCTGGTCCCGCAAAGGGGAGACGATCACGAAGAGCTATCACTTCGCGACGTTCCCGGCGGGCATTGCCTTCATTGCGCGCGTCGCCGACGTTGCCGAAGCGCAGCAGCATCATCCCGACGTCGATATCCGCTATACCAAGATCACCTTCGCGCTCAGCACGCACGACAGCGGTGGCATCACCGCCAAGGATTTTGCGCTCGCGACGGCGATAGAAACACTCGCGGCCGAGTAACACCGGTTCGGTATCACTCGGCCGCCATGTGGTGCCGCGGAGTTCATCCGCGACGCCGTTCGTGTCTCACCGGCCTTTGCGCAGCGTCACCGAACCGTTCACCGTGCTCGCGCGCACCCGCGTGCGCCCGTCGCCCACGGTCCCGCGCAGACGACGCGGTGAGAGGGTTCCCGACACTGTAATCGGGAAGTCGGTGCTGACGCGACCGTTCACGGTGCTCAGCTCCAACTCGGCGCCGAAGTTGGCGGGAAACTCGAGCGTGATCGCGCCGTTCACCGTCTCGTATTCGAGATCGTCCGCGCGACCCAGTGAGCCCATGGACACGTTGATGCTCCCGTTGACGGTCTTGGCGTAGATCGGTCCACCGGCACTGCGTGCGGTGATGCTGCCGTTCACGGTCGTCGCGTGCACTTCGGTGCTCACGTCGCGCACTTCGATGCCCCCGTTCACCGTGGCCAGATCGACACGGGTGCCTTCGGGCACGCGCACCACGAAGCGCACCGACACATCGTTGCGATCGTTCCAGCGGCTGCGACGCTCCGACTTGATGCCGCTCTCGGAGCAGGTGGACCCTTCGGTGTAGAGCGCGCAGACGACGATGTTGTCGCCGGAACTCTTCTGTTCGATGCGCACATCCTCGGGGTCGCCGCGACGCCAACGCTTCTCACCGGTGATCTCGACGCGACCGTTGGTGCTGCGCTCGACTTCGATCCCGCCGTTGATGTTCTTGATGAACAGCGTGCCACGCGACGGCACGGCCCCCGACCACGTGAAGGCGTTCTCGCGGCGCGAGTCCTGCGCGGCGAGCGTCGTGGTGAGCGTTCCCGTGAGCAGCAGGGAACTCACCGTGATGGTGGTGCGGCGCGAGAGGGTGCGCCGGAACATGGAGGCCGTGAACATGGGAAGTCCCGGAAGTGGTGATGTCATGGACGTGTGCCTCGCAGGAGACGAACGTCGCCGTTGAAGGTGGTGATGTCGAGCAACAACCCCGGCGAACTGCCGGTCCCGAAGGCAAAGCGTTGTGCGTTGCGGCCGCGGCGTGCTGCATCGTTGCCGGGGAGCAGCGTGATGGCGCCACCAGGCACGAAATCGCCGTTGAACGTGGAGAGCGTGGCCTGACCATGCGCACCATCGGGGAGACGCAGGGAGACGTCGCCGCTATGGGTATTCACCTGGACCCGCGCATCGTCAGTGAACAGTCCGTCGAACTGCACGTTGCCGCTGATGCTGCTGGCCACGAAGCGCCCGATCTGCGCTCCGCTCACACTCATGTCGCCGCTGGTGGTGCTGAGTTCAACATCGCCTTCCGCTTCGCGCACCCGCACATCACCACTCACGGTCTTTACCCGCAACAACGTCCGCGTTGCCGTCGTACGCACATCACCGGAAATCGTTTCGATGATCGTGCGCCCGGAGACATTGGTGAGCTGCAGATCACCACTCGTGCTGCGCATCTCCACCGAGCCAGCGATGTCGCGCACCTCGGCGTCGGCCGAGAGTGTGGACACCACCAGGCGCACGCCGCGCGGGACGTCCAACTCGATCGTATCCTCACGGTCCACCTCGCGATCACGCATCGCGCTGCGCGATGATTCGCGGGATTGCAGTGTGAGGGTGACACCGGTGCTGCGCAGTTCGTAATTGGCCCCCGAGGCACGCACCGAGCCGGTGCTGCCGTCAATGCCGCGCACGATCAGCCGTCCGGTGCGCATGGTGATATCCACCACGGCACCCGCGCTCACGCGGACGGACGTATCGCGTGACTGCGCGGACACCGGCGCCGGACACAGTACAGTGGTGAGCAGAGCGGCCCCGACGAACAGCGCGAGCGGCTCGTGGCGGTGCTTCGTGTGGTGCCGGTTCATAACAGCGCCACCCGCCGCAGCAGCTCGAGCTTGGCCTGCAGCGCGCGATCGAGTTGCGACGATCCCACACTGTTGCGCGGATCACTGGCCAACGCGGCTTTGCTGTCGGCAATGGCGCGATCGATGATGTCGAGATTGCGCCGCAGTTCGCGCACGGTGGCCGTGTCGAGTTCGGCGAACCGTTCGTCGACGATGCGACGCAGCGCACCGATTTCGCGTTCGTACGTAGCGTTCGCGTCCGGCGCATCGGCGTTGTCGCTGCGCCGCGATACGGCGCGCGACGTGGCGGTGCCCATCGTGCTCCCGGTTGCCGAGGAGCCCACCGCCAGCTCTTCGGTCGCCGCGGGGAGCTCGTCGCTCGTGGCAGCGCTCTCCGGGCGCGTCGTCGTTGACGATGCGGTGAGCCCCGCCGTGCGCGCACGTGATTGCGCCAGCTGCCACGTCACCGCCGACGTGGCCGACACGAGCAACGTGGCCGCCACGGCGAACCGGCGCAGCGAGATGGTCCGGGCCTTCGCGGGGGGCGATGTCGACGCCTGTGCGGCGGCGGTGAGGATCGGCACCACCGGGGTCGTCAGGCGCGCTTCGATCTCCGGCCACAGGTCACGCGCCGGCGTCACCGCAGGCAACGCCGCGGCGTCGGCCACCAGCTGTTCGAGCTCGCTGCTCAGGATGTCGCACGTCTGGCAGCCGGCGCGGTGGCGCAGCATGAACGCCTGGTCGGCAGCGCCGAGCTCCTGTTCCATCCATGGGCCCAGCTGTGCCTCGAAGCGGGCGCAGTCGGATGGCGTGTCGGGCCGATCTGATGTGGTCGTCATGGCGGTTCCTATCGGGTCAGCGCCGCACGTAACAGCATGCGGGCGCGGTGGAGCTGGGCTTTGCTGCCACCCGGCGTAATGCCGAGCTGCTCGCCGATCTCTTCGTGCGTGAAGCCTTCGACGTCGTGCAGCAGAAAGACGGTGCGGGCGCCCTGCGGCAGCCTGGTAATGGCGCCTTCAAGGTCCATCCGGTCACCAACCGGCTCCGGGCGTCCCGGTGCCAGATCGATGACGTCGTCGGTGCCGCCACTGCGGTCCTGCTCGATCCCGGCGTTCTTGCGCCGGGTGAGCACCACGTTCACCGCCACCCGATGCAGCCACGTCCCGAAGGCGGCGTCGCCCCGGAAACTGGGCAGCTTCTGCCAGACACGCACGAACACGTCCTGGGTGACCTCTTCTGCCAGGGAACGATCCCCGAGCATCCGGAGGCAGAGACTGAACACCTTGGGCACATGGGTCCGGTATACCCGCTCGAACGCTCGGCGGTCGCCGCCAGCGGCGGCGGCCACATCATCCGCCCCGGGCGAGAACGCCGGGACGACGGGCAGCATCGGTTCGAGAGTGGAATCGGTCACGCGCAGGGCGAGCAGAGTGGGCTCCGGTAACTTGGCACCCGATTGGACGGCGCGGAGGGGCGGAGGGTTTGAATCGGGTTTCGCGGCCGTGGGCCGGGCTACCCGAGGACGCCGACGACGGCCGGAAGTTCGTCGAACCGCTGCATCCAGAAGTCGGGGGAGGCCACGGCCAGCTCGTCGCGGGTGAACGGCCCCCAGAGGGCGGCCGCCGTTTTCACCCCGGCTGCCCGGCCGGCATGCATATCGTGAGGCGAGTCGCCCACGAAGAGCGCACGGTCGGGCGAGGCGCCCAGCCGCTCGAGGGCGAGAAATACGGGGTCGGGGAGCGGCTTGTGGCGGGTGGTTTCCTCGAAGGTCACCACGGCATCGAACGCTGTGGCCAGACCGACATGATCGAGTGAACGCCCGGTCATCCCCTTTCCCTTGCTGGTCACCAGCGCCGTCTTGAACCCCTCGGCGCGCGCCCACTGCATCGTTTCGATGACGCCCGGGAACGGGGTGGTGAGCCGTTCCAGATGCAGATCCTGGTAATCGCGGTAGCGCCCCACCATCTGCTCGACCTCGTCGGGGCCGCTGCACCATTCCGCCAACTGCGTACGTAACGGGGTCCCGATGCCGGCCACCCACTGTGGAATGGTGGGGGCGCGTTCGCGTCCGTCGAAGGCGAACTGCATGCATTCGAGCAGCAGGCCGATGGAGTCGATGAGCGTCCCATCGAGGTCGAAAAGCAGGGCGGGGCGGGGCATCAGGAAGTGTAACCGGTCGTGCGATTCACGGTGCCGTTCGGACGGGCAAGAACACGAGGTATGCTTCGACGCGGAACGCCTCGTCGTCCGCCGTCTCGCGCGGATCAGCGGACACGATGTCGCTGGACGCCGCCATCAGGTGTGCCAGCACAGGAACTTCCCGCCACGCTCTGAGCTGTGTGACGACGGGCGAGGCCGGCGCGCGCATCCACACGCCCAGGGCGTCTTCGGCCGCGGCACCACGTGCGCACGCGATGCATTGCCGGGCGAGCGCGATCTCGCGCGCGAGCTGTTGCCGGTGTACGGGACCGCATTGCGCTACGAGGCCCTGCAGCCATCGCAGCGCCTGTCGCTGCGCCGGACCGCACACGATGCCTGTGGTCGCTGGCATTTCGATGGACGTCCCGAGCGCGCGGCGCAGATGCCGGTGCTGGTGCCACGCGAACGCCAGCCGGTGCACGCGGTGAGCCATGTTCGCCCCCGCCAACTTGGGTGAGTGGATCGCGGGCTCGTGTCGATCGTACCGATGCGGCGACGAATCGAGGAGTGCGAGCAGCGCACGCGGACGTGCCGATACGCACCAGCGTGTGCCTCGGCGAGTAATGGCCAGCAGGTGTAACTCGCGGTCGGCACGTACAAGCACCATGGCGGCGGGTGTCTCGCCCGAACCGGCGAGTACGGCATACGGTGGCACGAACGCGCGTCCGCTCTGGTCGTCCGCCGCCCCACTCGGCTCGATTTCCCTCGGTTCTGCCGTTGCCCACTCCGTGAGCACGGCGACCCAGCGTGATTGCATGTCAGCGCCCGACCGGCGACGTGAAGAGGATGACGGCCCGTCTGTACCACCGACCAAGCGGGCGCTCCACGCGGCCTTGCGGGCCACGCGGTGCTCCGCGCGCAGTGAACGCCGAGCCAAACGTGACGCTCGTACGCGATACTCGTGCACGATGGCGAACGGCGATCCTAGTCGCGCGACACGCCCCGTGCGCTGACGGCGTACAGCATCGGTCCATGGGACATCGAGATGCACGACGACACCGGCGTCCTGGAGGTTCACGCCTTCGGCGATCAAATCGGTCGCGAGCAGCAATGAGAGCGCACGATGCGCGGGCGGCGGAGGGCGACCATGCGCGCGCGGGGCGAACTGCTCCAGCAGTTCCGGGCGCGTAATGGTACCGCTGGCGATGCGCGCCTGATTACCGGTAAGCAGCCCCACGCCGGCGATGTCGCTGAGGGCGCGATACAGCGCCTGCACGGTGCGTCCGAACTGCGAGAACGCGACCACCGGCATACCGGGATGTCGTTCACGAATGCGACGCAATAGCGCTGCGCGGACGCGGTCGGCCTGCCCGGCGGTGATGTGGTGTTCGCGCAATGCGCGCAGCGCGCGCAGGTGTGTCTCGAGCACGTCCTCGAGTGAATGGGAGACTTCGCCATCGTTGGGCACTACGTGACCCGCGAGCAATTCCGGAAACCCCAGCTGCATTTCGGTGGCGTGTTCATCGCCGATGACCCACGAACGCAGTTCGGCGCCCGTGACATGGCGACCGGCGCGCAGCGCGTCCTGCATGGCGCTGCCGCGCTGCAGGCGACGCGTGAGGGCATGCGTGAGGGCGGCGTCGCTGGAGCACCAGGCGCGCAACAGGCCGAGTCGTATCAGCGCCCCCGCTACGGCGCCGTCGTGCGCGGGGAGCGGTGCGGGAAGCGCGAGCAGCAGGTCGAGGGTGGTGCGGTCCTGCGGTACGACGACGGGACGATGTTGTCGGATATCGGGGCGTCCAGCCGCTGGCGCCGCGACGGCACGGGGCGCGGTGGTGGGTCGTCGTGTCCGCGGCTCAGACGGAAGCGCCGAACGGTGATCGCGCCGTACGATGAGTGCGGCGAGTGTGTCATGGCTCAGTGTGTCTGCACGATGACCACGGAACAGGGCGAAGAGGGTTTCGAGGTCGCGCGGACTATTGTGCAACGGCGTGGCGCTGAGGAGCAGTACGTCGCAACCGGCGAGCGCCGTGGCCAGACGTCGGTAGCGAGCGGTGGCGGCGTTGCGGAGCGCGTGCGCCTCGTCGATGATGACCAGTGCCCGCTGGGGAGTCGCTGGTGTATCGGCGGTATTGCCGACGGCGAGCGCTGGTGCCGCACGAGAACAGCGATGCAGAGAATGCACCTGCACCTGTGACTGGCGCGTACGCAGGAGCGCGGCCTGCCACATGGCCACGAGTCCGGCGGGGGCGAAGACATGCACTTGTGGGTACCGGCGCGCGACGGCCAGCGCCGTGAACGTCTTCCCCAACCCCACATCATCGGCGAGCAGTGCGCCGTGATGCCATTGCAGAATGCGCAGGAGGCGCGCGGCCGCTTCGCGTTGATGCGGGAGGAGGAGCACATCGCCAAGCTGTTCGGGCGGGAGTGGTGGAAGCACCGCCATCGCCATGCGGCGTCGCACGGCCCGCAGCTGTGCGTCCGCGGACAACGTGTGGCCTCCGTGCTGCCCGGGAAACGCCGAGGAGGTCCGGTCACTCATGGTGATACCAGTCGAGGAGGGGGGAGACGAGTAGCGGCGTGAGTTGGTAGGCCTCGAGGACTGCGGCATCGAGGGCGGCAATGGCGTGGTCGCGCGATGCGCTGTGGTTCATGAGCGCGCTGCCGAACGGTCGGAGCAGCCGTACCGCGCGTGGCCAATCAGCGGGAGTGGGGAGTGCGGCGACGGTCCAGCCGAGGTAGCGTCGAAAGCCACCGCGTGCAGGCTCCGCCAGTACATCGAGCCACGCATTGACCACCGTCGAGGCGAAGAGGGCGTGCACGGCGAGCGCATCGGCCATGGTTGGTGTGCGGAGTACGTAGCAGCTGTTGAGTGGTACCGTGGGATCGCCGGCGGCGAGCACAGTCGAGCGCAGGCGGCGTCCCATGTCGGCCCACACGACGCGTGGGGTGTCGGCGCGCGCCGCTTCGGTGCGAAAGAGTGTCCACCAGGGTTGGTTCGCTTTGGCGTCGCCGCGGGTTTGCAGCTGCGGGCGCCAATGCGCGAGCCAGCGGGTGGTGGCCGGGGGGAGCGTGCGCAGTGGTGTGCCGTCGGCAGCGTGTGTCCAGAGCACCCGCACATCGCGCGGTGTCTCGCTGGCGGCGGAGCTGTCGGAGCGGTTGCTGGCGCCAATGGCTTCCCCGCGCAGCGCGGGGCGGAGCAGTGTGCGTTCGACGACCGCCTGTCTGGGAGTACCGAACAGCGCCGACACGGTGGCCGCGTCGTCGTGATGTTCTTCGGCGTGTACGAGAAAGGCCGCGTTGCAGCCGCACTTCACTCCGAGCAACGGACGCCCGAGTGCCGTGGTCGCGAGTGGTGGACCGGCGAAGCGCATGGCTTCGAACGCCTGATGGGCGGCCGGTGGCAGAAGTACGAAGGGGGCACCAGGATCGCCTTGCAGCGACAGCGTCGATGTATGCCGTTCGAAGTGGACAGTTCGTTGCGCGGTAATGGCGCATCGAACCGGCACGGAAGGCGTGACGGCGCCGGCGCCCGATGGCGTGGCCGCGGGTCGCTGTGCCACAACCAGCGACGGATACGTCGCGGCGTCGAACTGGGCAGGGGCGTCGCTCCAGTCGTGAAGGACGCGCAGTTGCACCTCTTCGAGGAGCATTCGGCGAACGCCGCCGCCGGACAAGGTGCGCCAGAGCTTTGCCGGCACGAGCAGCCCGACCACCCCGTGAGGCGCGAGCAGCTGTACGCTGCGTTCGATGAATGCCGCGGCCAAGTCGGCCTGCGCGGCGAACCCGGTGCCCGCACCCGCGCGTGCAGCACCATGCTGCCACGCGGCGTGACGCATGACGCGGAACTCGCGGCGCAACCATTCGCGCTCCTGCGACGGCACGGCATGGGGTCGCACCCAGGGCGGGTTGCCGACCACGAGATCGAAGCCGCCGGCAGCGGCGACATCGGCAAAGATCGCCGCAAACCGAAACGGGAGGGCGGCCCCGAGCTGTACGCGATGCGATTCCGTCTGCAGCTCACGCGTGTGCTTGCGAAGGGCGTCGAGTCGAACGCGTTCGGCACGCTGTACGCGACGTCGCTGCCCGAAAAGGTCTCGGCCGCGCAGCACCGTGAGCAGCGTCCGGCGTTCCTCCTGCATGGCCGTACGGCGGCGCGTCAGCTCTGCGACTGCGCGTGTGCGCTCCTCACGATCGAGTGTGCCCGCTATGCGCTGTTTGCGCGCCCCGGAGGCGCGCGCGTATCGCTCGCGAAGTGACGACAGCGTGCGCGCACTGGGCGGCGCGAAGCGGAAGCTGCCGCCCGCCAGCGAATCGCCCACCCGGATATGGTGGTCGAGATTGGGGAGTGGGGGAATGCGCACGGCGTCCGTTTCGTGGCACTCGATGACGACCGAAAGCCAGAGTCGCAATTCGCAGAGCCACACGGCCATGGGTTGCCGGTCGACACCGAACACACAGCGCGCCAGCAGATCACGACGTCGCGTGTGCGCGTCGCGCGGGTCGTGCAGTGCGGCCAGCAGTGCGTCGAGCGTTTCGAGCACATGCACCAGAAAGGCTCCGGACCCGCAGGCGGGGTCGAGCACGCGCAGCGCTTCGAGGCGGTTACGAAGCCTGTGGCGTTCTGCGTCACTGAGGGCGTCGACGATAGTCTTCTGGTGGGCCGCAGACCCGTCGAGCAGCCCGGAGAGCGCCGGGGAGTCGCCGACGGCGGCGCCGAGGGCCGAGCGTACGGCGTAGGCGACGAGCG
>CANGXD010000083.1 GCA_947457545.1 Gemmatimonadaceae bacterium | reverse complement strand
GCGTGCGTCAGTAAGCGGCGCCACCTTCTCCGTCGAAATGCACTATCAGTGGTTGCTTGGCAAGTCGAGCAACACCGCCCTCACGATGGGTGGCGGCGCCAAGCGCTACTACGTCGATGAGCAAAACGGCCAGTTCGATACGTTCCAGCACTTCGTGCCCACCCTGCGCCTCACCGTCGGCTACGCGTTCAAATAAACGCCAGCAGTCGCCGCATGTCGTGAATGGTGTGATCGGCACCCGCCGCCATCAGTCGCTCGGGTGACACGAGCTCGGCGTAGCCAATTACCGTCATGCCGGCGGTATGCGCGCCGAGCACGCCCAGCGGACTGTCTTCGATGACAATGGTGCGCGCCGGCGTGAGCCCCAACTGCTTTGCCACGTGCAAAAACAGATCGGGCGCCGGCTTGGGGCGTGCGACATCGACCGCCGAGTAGTAGCGGCCGTCCAGTCGTTCCAGCAGCCCGGTGGTGCCGAGCGTCGTGCGCATCTTTTCGTACTCGCCGTTGGAGGCGACACCATGCGGAATGCCGGCGGCGTCGAGTGCATCCAATACCTCGACGACACCGATGACCGGTGTGACTTCCTGCTCGAGCGCGATTTTCACCGCGGCAAAAAAGCTCGGCAGCAAATCGTCTGGCGGCGTGCGCCCGAGCTTCTCCGTCACGATCTCGATGCAGCGCTGCATGGAGTTGCCGAGGTACGTGGCGAGCGAATCCTCCGTCGTCGTGGGCAAACCCACGCCAGTGAGCAGCCCCGCCCACACACGACTGGTGATGCGCTCGCTGTCCACGAGCACACCATCGCAGTCGAAGATCACGCCATCGTAGTCGGCGTCGTTGAAGCGGAACACACTCATGATGCACTCACAGCGCGACTACCGTGAGCGCCGCGCGGGCCTGCGCAATTTGCGCGCGCACCGCCTCGGGACCCGTGCCGCCGGGAATGTTGCGCGCCGCGAGTGATGCCTCGGCGCCGAGGGCATCACGCGCGTCGTCGCCAAAGAACGCGTGTGCGCTACTGAACGCGCTCAGTGGCAGCTCCGTCATTTCGATGTTCGCTTCTTCGGCCTGACGCACCAGAGAGCCCACCGCACCGTGTGCTTCGCGGAAGGTCGCGCCCTTCTTTACGAGATAGTCGGCGAGGTCGGTGGCCATCATGGCACTCGACACCGCGGCGCGCATGCGCTCACGGTTGAAGCGCAGCTCGCCAATGGCGCCGGCCATGGAGGGCAACACCAGGTGCAGCAGGTCGACGGCGTTGAACATGGCGCGCTTGTCGTCCTGCAGGTCTTTGCTGTAGCCGCTCGGGAGTCCCTTGATGGTGCCCAGCAGCGACACGAGATCGCCCAGCACGCGCGCGCCGCCCCCTCGGGCCAGCTCGAAGACATCGGGATTGCGCTTCTGCGGCATCATGCTGCTGCCGGTGCTGAAGCCGTCGCCGAACTTGATGAAGCCGAACTCGCTCGAGCCGTAGATGATCATATCTTCGGCAATGCGGGAGCAGTGCACCGCGACCATGGTGCAGACGAACATCGTTTCGGCGACGAAATCGCGATCGCCGGTAGCGTCGATGCTGTTGGGCGAGATGGCGACAAAGTCGAGTTCGTCACGCAGGAGATCGCGCGGCACGGGGAAGGCCGAACCGGCAATGGCGCCCGAGCCAAGCGGCAACGTGGCGGTCCCGCGCAGCGCGTTGGCCAACCGCACGCGATCACGTTCGAGCGGCCAGAAGTGCGCCAGCAGCCAGTGCGCCCCGCTTACGGGCTGCGCGCGCTGCAGGTGCGTGTACGCCGGCAGAATGGCATCGACAATCGACTCGGCCTGCGTGAGCAGCGCCTGCTGCAGTTCCCGAATGGCCGCGTCGAGCTTGCGGCAGGCATCCATGGTCCAGAGGCGCGAGGCGGTCGCGACCTGATCATTGCGCGAGCGACCGGTGTGCAGCTTGGAGGCGACACTCCCGGCCTCTTCGTGCAGCAGCCGGTCGATCATGGTGTGAATGTCTTCGTCCGTCGCCACCGGTTGTGCGCCTTCGGCGATGCGCATGGCCACGCGATCGAGCCCGCTGCGCAGCGCCTCGGCTTCGTCCATGGTGAGCACACCGGCCTTGCCGAGTCCCAGCGCCCACGCCTTGGAGAGGCGGATGTCATGCGGCCACAGGCGGAAGTCGGTGCCGATGGAGCGGTTGATGGCATCGAGCAACGGAGACGGGCCGCCGGCAAAGCGACCGCCCCAGAGTTTGTGGGTGCTGGATTCGTTGGACATACGAGGGGTCGGGCGAGGAGAGAGTAGCAGATTCCGTGACACAACCTTCGACACGGAACTCTAACCCACAACCCGCAACTGATCAGTTCCGGGTTTTCAGTTCGAGTTGTGAGTTGTTGGTTGTCGGGGCGTGTTGGACTACCGCCGGATATACGCCCGCAACTTCTTCAGCACCCGCTCGCGCCCCTCGGGGCTGCGGCAGATGATGAGGACCGTGTCGTCGCCGGCGATGGTGCCGGCCACGTCGGGCCATTCGAGCTGGTCGAGCACCTCGGCGACCGGTTGCGCACCCGACTTCATGGTGCGCGCGACGACGAGCACTTGCACGCCCTCGACGCTGGTGAGGAGCTCGGGGAGCATGCGCTCGAGCCGCGCGAGCGCGGCCTCGCCGTTGCCGCCGCCGTCGGAAAAGGCGTACCGGGCCCGCCCTTGATTATCGGGGATACGCGCCAGCCGGAGCTCGCGGAGGTCGCGCGACAGCGTGGACTGCGTGACATCCCAGCCGCGTTTGGTGAGCTGCTTGCGCAGCTCCTCTTGGCTGGACACGGCGTGTGCCGTGACGATGTCGCGGATTACCGCGTGTCGGGTGGATTTGTCAGACATGACGTTCAGCTGGTCCAGATGAGGAGCGGCGTGCCAGCCGCCGCAGTATTTCGGCACCGAACGGTGATTGACAGTGCCTGCATGCAAAATTATGCATTAATTGTGCATAGTCTACCGCACCGAATCAACCGTCTTCCGCATTCCCGATCGTGCCCTCGTCCTCTCCGTCTTCGACCTATCGCGTAGGTGTGCTCGGCGCGTCCGGCTACTCCGGGCGCGAGCTGTGTACGCTCGTCATGGGCCATCCGCAGCTCGAGCTGGCCTTCGCCACGGCCAACACGCAGCGCGGGACCACGCTGCGGGTGCGCGCCAATGGGCGGATGCACGACGTGCCGCTGGTGGCGCCTGAGGTAGCCGACCTGGCCGGCGTCGATCTGGTGTTTGCGGCGCTGCCGCATGGCGCGAGCGCGGAGTGGATTGCGCGGGTGATTGCCGCCGGTACGCGGGTGGTCGACCTCTCGAGCGATCTGCGCCCCGGCCACGGTGGTGTGCTGCATTCGCTTCCCGAGGGCGTTCCGCACGACGCACCGTACGGCATGCCGGAGCTGTTCCGCGACGACGTGCGTGGCGCCTCGGTGGTGGCTAATCCGGGGTGCTACGCCACGAGCATCCTCGTGGCGTTGGCGCCGTTGGCCAAGGCCGGGCTCATCGCGCCGGGTGCCACGGTGAACATTTCGTCGGCGAGCGGCGTGAGCGGCGCCGGAGCGAGCCCCAAGCTGGAGCTGCTCTTCGCCGAAATCACCGAAGACTTCCGCGCCTATGGTGTGGGCAACGCGCACCGCCATCTGTTCGAAATGCGCGCCACGCTGTCGCGGCTTGGCACCGACTGCGACCTCCTGTTCACGCCGCATCTGCTCCCGGTGGACCGCGGCATTCTGAGCACGATCTCGGTGCCGCTCACGCGCGAGCTCACCGATGCGCTCGAACCGTATCGGGCGGCGTATGCCCACGAACCGTTCGTCGAACTCACCACCGGGTTGCCGGCACTCAAAGACGTCCAGCACCGCAACGTGGTGCGCATTGGCGCCACGATTCCCAGCGGCATGCGTCAGCCCACGCTGCTGGTGTTCAGCGCCATCGACAACCTCGTGAAGGGGGCGGCCGGCCAGGCGGTGCAAAACGCCAACCTCATGCTGGGGCTCCCGGAAGGCGCGGGGCTGCAGGCATGATCTGCGTCAAGCTTGGCGGGCGCACTCAGAACGATCCGCAGCTGCCGGCCGCGATCGCCGCGCTGTGGCGCGCGACCAACGGGCAGGTGGTGGTCGTGCACGGTGGTGGCGATCAGATCAGTGCGCTGCAACGGCTGCGTGGGGAAGAGCCGGTGTTCATCGGGGGCCGTCGCGTGACCACCGATACTGCGCTCGAACTTGTGCGCATGGTGCTCAGCGGTCTCGCCAACAAGCAGATGGTCAGTGCGCTCGTGGCTGCCGGTGCGCCAGCCGTGGGGATCAGCGGCGAAGACGCGGCGCTGTTGCGCGCCACGCCCATCGATGTGGCGCAGTTCGGTCACTCGGGCACTCCGGCCTCGGTGAACCCGGGGGTGGTGCAGGCGTTGCTCGAGCGCGGCTATCTGCCGGTCATCTCCCCGGTGGCGGCGCGTGAGCACGAAGGCGAGGCCGGCGCGTACAACGTGAACGGCGACGACGCAGCGGCGGCGATTGCCGCGGCGCTCGGCGCGGCGGAACTGTTTCTCATGGCCGACGTACCGGGTGTGCTCGATGGCGACAAGCAGCGCATTGCGCAGCTGTCGCTCGAGCAGGCGCGGGCGCTCGTTGCCAGCGGTGTGGCAGGAGGCGGGATGGCCGCCAAGCTGGACGCCTGCGCGATGGCGCTGGGTGGTGGTGTATCACGGGTGCGCATCGGCGATCTCGCCGCGCTCACCGTCCCCGACGCGGGGACCGCGATCGTCGCGCGCGCTTGATCGACGGTTCTCTCTTTTTCTTCAGGTAGCTGCGATGACTTCGACGATGATCCCGCCCGTGTCCCCGACGGCCCCCGCGCCGGCGGCGGCTCCCGCTGCGTTGCCCGCCATTCTGGGCACGTACAAGCGACAGGCGCCGCTCTTCGTCAAAGGCGAGGGCGTCTACATGATCGACGACGCCGGCAAGCGCTACCTCGACTTCGTCGCTGGCATTGCCGTGACGTCGCTCGGCCATGCCGATCCCGGTGTGATGAACGCGTTGCAGGAGTCGATCGCGACGGGGCTCATTCACACCTCCAACCTGTACCGCACCGCCCCGGGCGAAGCGCTGGCGCAGTGGCTCGTCGATCACTCGTTCGCGAGCAGCGTCTTCTTTTCGAACTCTGGCGCCGAGGCCAACGAAGGCGCCTTCAAGTTCGCGCGGCGGTGGGCCCGGAGCACGCCGCACGAGGCGAAGCACGAAATCATCGCCGTGCGTGGCTCTTTCCACGGACGGTTGCCCGGCACGCTCGCGGCCACCGACCGTCCCGCGTACCGGTTGCCGTTCCGTCCGCTCATGGGTGGCGTGACGATCGTCGAGCGCGACCTCGACGAGCTCCGCGTGGTGCTCGACGCCGAGACGACGGCGGCGGTGATCGTCGAGCCCATTCAGGGTGAAGGTGGCGTGCGGGTGGTCGATCCCGAGTTCCTGCGCGGCCTGCGTGCACTCACGAAGGAGCGCGACGTGCTGCTCATTCTCGACGAAATCCAGTGCGGGCTGGGACGCACCGGTTCGTTCTTCGCGTACGAGCAGCTGGGCTTCGAGCCCGACATGCTCACCATTGCGAAGCCGCTCGCCAACGGCTTGCCCATTGGCGCGATCCTCGTGAACGACAAGGTCGCGCGCACGATGCAGCCCGGCGATCACGGTACCACGTTCGGCGGCGGGCCGCTGCTCGCGCACGTGGCGCACCATGTGGTGCAGCGTCTCTCCGACCCGGCGCTCCTGCAGCATGTGCGCGAAGTGGGCGCCTGGTTCGGCGAGCAGCTGCAGGGCATCGCGGAGCGCACGGGGGCGGTGCGCGCCATTCGCGGCAAGGGACTCATGTGGGGCATGGACGTGCACGAGCCGGCCGCCGCGATCATCGGACGCGCGTTCGATCGCGGTCTGCTCATGGTGAGCGCCGGTGAACACACGCTGCGCTTTTTGCCGCCGCTCGTCATCTCGCAGGCGGAGCTCGCGAGCGGATTGGAGATTCTCGAGGCGTCCATCAAGGGATGATCGCGAAGCGACGTCGTGCGCGACGTTCGCCACTTCTCGCGTTGCACTAGTGCATTTCGTAACTTCGCGCAATATTGACGTCACCATCACGTGCCTCCGTGGTCGGTGCGGCAAAACACGCGGTGTATTCGCGTGCACATTCCGCGAATCGCCCCAGCCCATTCGCGGCTGAACTACCGGCGGTGTTGGCCCTGTCCTGGCGCGTCGATCCGGCGACGTGCACGAGGCCGGACGGGGCCGCCGGTGAGGGCGAACTGGCGGCGGGTGCGACGCGCGGTCGTGCAACAACGGGTGTCTGGTCCGGCGATTAACTCGCTGACGGATCGAGCCCTCAGGGTAAAGAACGCAAGAGCACAGTGTGAAGCGCGGTTGTGTCCACCGGTACCGCACCCGCAATTGCGGCGTGGGGCGGATCGCACCGCGCTTCCTCCTGCGCTCTTGCGTTCTTTTCCCTGAGGGCTCGATCCGTCGCCAGTAAGTCGTCGGACCAACCGCTGTTCTACCCACCGGTGGCGCCGAGATAGCCATGTACCAAGTGTGCATCCGCCCTATTGCCGGGAACTCCACCGTGCCCCGCGCGATACATTTCCCGTATGCACTCTCGCGCACTCTTCCGCGCCGCCCTCGGCGCGATGACTCTTGCGGCCCCGTTCTCTCACGCCGCCGCCCAGTCCGCCCCGCCCACGCTGGTCGTACAGATCACCGTCGATCAGCTCCGCCCCGACTATCTCGACAAGTGGGCGCCGCAGTTCACCGGTGGCTTGAAGCGCTTCCTCACGCAGGGCGCGTTTTTCACGCAGGCATTTCATGATCACGCCACCACCGAAACCGCGCCCGGTCACGCGACGCTCTGGTCGGGACGGTTCCCGTCGAACACCGCCATCGTCATCAATGACATCGGCGTCGCCGATGCGCAGATGCCCTTGCTGCTCGGCCGCGGCGGCGGTGCCTCGCCGTGGCGCTTCCGCGGCTCGGCGCTCTTCGACTGGATCCGCGCTCGCGATCAGTTCTCGCGCGCGCTTTCCGTCTCGCGCAAAGACCGCGGCGCCATTCTGCCGCTCGGCAAGGCCAAGCAGCAGGTGTACTGGTACGGCCTGAACGGCAGCTTCACCACCAGCCGCTACTACGCCGATACGCTCCCCACGTGGGTGCAGAAGTTCAACGCCCGCGACATGGCCGCCAAGTGGTTGGGGCAGCAGTGGACACCGCTCCTCGACAGCAGCGCGTACCCCGAGCGCGACAGCGTGTCGTACGAACACGAGGGTAAGGACATCGCCTTCCCGCATCGGCTCAATCCCGATCGGCGGCTCGGTATGGACTCGCTCGCGTCGTTTCCGTGGATGGACGACTACACCGTCGACATGGCGCTCGCCGGCGTCGAAGCCATGGACCTCGGGAAGGGGCCGACGATCGACGTGCTCGCCGTTTCGCTTTCCACGACCGACGCGGTCGGGCACGCGTGGGGACCCGACTCCAAGGAGCTGCACGACCAGGTGCTCCGCGTGGATCGTGCGCTCGGCCGGCTCATCGATTCGCTGTACAAGATGCGTGATTCCACGCGCATCGTGTTTGCGCTCGGCGCCGACCATGGTGTGACGCCGCTCCCGGAAGCCACGTTCAGCGGGACCGACGTCAATCGCGGTCGTGTGGATGTGCGCCCCGTGATCGATGCGGCGCGCAGCAAGCTCCTCGCGCGTGGTCTCGAGACCGATGCGCTGGTGTATCAGGACAAGATGCTCATGGTCGACCGGCGCCGGTTTGCCGCCAAGGGGATCAACGCCGACTCCACGATCAACGCCGTTCGGACCGCGCTGCTGGCCATTCCCGGCATGGCGCGCGTGGACCGGGTGCCGGAGCTTGCCGCCAAGGCGGCCGCCGGTGACAAGATTGCGCGTCGCTGGTTCAACTCCTTGCCCGCCGACATGCAGGTGGCACTCACCGTCACCTTCAAGCCCGGCTACTACGTGTACACGGCGCGCTACGCCACGCACGGCATGCCCTACGACCTCGATGCGCACATTCCGGTGCTCTTCATGGGTGCCGGCGTGCGCCCGGGGCGCTACACCATGCCCGTGCGGTCGGTAGACGTAGCCCCCACGCTCGCGCACCTTGTGAATGTCGTCCCCATCGAACGGATCGATGGACGCATTCTCACGCCCGCGCTGCGTGTGCCGCCCAAGCAGCCGCGTCGCTGACCGCCGCATCATTGTTCCCCGCCCAGTGACGAGCCTCGATCGCGCGTTCGACGAACTGCGTTTCGGTACCGGCCACACGCTCAACCTGCGCGCCTTACAGCCCACTGCGCTGCAGGCGGCGGCGCTGGCTGAGCGCTGGCTGCGCGAACAGCAGGTACTCGGCACCGCCGAAGCGCTCGTCATCACGGGGCGGGGGAACAACAGCGTCGACGGCTATTCGCCGGTACGCGAATCGGTCGTGCGATTGCTGCCGTCGCTGCGTCGGCGGAATGTCATTGCCGGCTATGCCGAGCATACCCCCGGGTCGTTCGTGGTCACCTTCGCGCCGGTGAAGGCGCTCTTCGAAACGCCCAAACGCCGGCGCGAGAAGCCGGGGCCGGTGCCGCGTCCCCCCACGTTGCAGGGGCTCGACGAGGAGACCGTGCGGCAGCTGCGCGACCTGTCCATCATGTCGCTCTCGGTGCTGGGGCTGCATTCCCCCACACGATTGCAGCTCGAAGACGAAATGCTGCGGCAGTTCACGGTGCTGTCGGCGGCGCTGCCCGAAGGCACCGATCGCGAGGCGTTGTTGCAGCAGGCCATGCTGCTTGCCGCCGAGGAGTTCGAGGCGGGGTGAGTTTGCATTGATGGGTGCGGGGGGCGATACATTCGGAGTCTCTCACCTCCCGGTCTCCATGGCACTCGAATATCTCTCGCCGTCCGATGTGGCGGCGCTCTGCGCGGGCGACGCGCCCCCGGTCATCATCGACGTGCGCGAGCAGTGGGAGTACGACATCGCGCATATTGCGGGGAGCGTGCTCATTCCGCTCTCGACACTGCCCGAGCGGGTCGGGACGCTCGATCCGTCGCAGCGCTACGCGATGCTGTGCCATCACGGCATGCGCAGTGAAATGGCCGGCAACTGGCTGGCGCAGCATGGCTTTGCGCAGCTCATCAACATCGACGGTGGCATCGATGCGTGGAGCGTCGAGGTCGATCCGTCGCTGCCGCGCTACTGACGCGCGCGGTCGGCCTACGCTGCCTCACGCCCGCGGCAACCTGACCCGTGACTAGCGGCATGCTGGTGGGCGGCGCGCTTGCCGTGGTGGCCGTTGGTGGTGTGTGGTTATGGCGCTGGCGCCGCCGGGTGGCTGCGCGTTTCGAAGCGAGCGACGCGGCGCGCCGTCCTCGCGATGCCAACGGCGTGGTGATCGGCGCCGCCGAGCTGCGGCTGCCCGGATCGAACCGAGCTGCGGTGCTCGTGCTGCACGGCTTCAACGACACGCCGCAGTCGATGGCGTATTTGGCCGAGCGGCTGCAGGCGGCCGGGTATTCGGTGCATGTGCCGCGGCTGCCAGGGCACGGATGCGCGCTCCCCGAGTTGGCGCGCGACGCGCGGGCGGACGGATGGCGCCAGGCCGTCCGCGCAGCGTACGACGCGCTTCAGGCCACGCACGAGCGGGTGTTCGTGTGCGGTCAGAGCATGGGGGGCGCGCTCACGGTGCTGCTCGCGTCGAGCGAGCCACGTATTCGGGCGGTGGTGTTGCTCGCGCCGTTCATCGGGCTGGCCCCGCGAATGGGGTGGCAGTTCCGGTTGGCGCGGCTCAGTCCGGCGCCGTACCACAAGAGTCTTGGGGGCGAACGATCGATCCATGACCCCGTGGCTCGACGCGCGGCGCTGGGGCCGGGCATCGTTACCGCAGGGGCGCTGCTGGCGCTGCGGCGTGTCGCGCTCGACGCGCAGGCGGCGTTGCCGGTGCTGCGGGCCCCCACGTTGTTCATCCAGTCCACGCTGGATAACCGTGTGGCAGAGGCCGCCGGAAGAGAGCACTACAATGCCATTGTCGCGCCAGTAAAAGATCAGTTATGGCTGAATGGTTCCGGGCACATCATTTCGGCCGATCTCGAAAAGGCGGTCGTAGCCGACCGGGTCATTGCCTGGTTTGACGCTCAGGTATAGGGAACAAAGTAGTCGGCTTTCCGGGTTGAATCGGGTCCGGACGGTTTTTTAGAGCGCTGAAGGAGCGGCTCGACACGTCCCGGGATTCATTCAGCCGGTCAAGCACATGAAAATCTGTGTCGTCGCAGAAACGGCGCCTCGCGAAGCTCGCGTGGCGCTCATTCCGGATAGCGTGTCAAAGTTGGTGAAGGCTGGACACGAGGTGGTGGTGCAGCGCGGGGCGGGTGTCCCGGCCCATTTCGATGATGCGAGCTACGTGGCGGCGGGGGCGTCGATCGCCGATGACGCGGACGCCGCGCATGCGGGGGCGCAGGTGGTGGTGCGGGTGCAGCGCCCGGATGACAGCGAGGTGACGCGCATTCCCGAAGGCGCGGTGCTGGTGAGTCTCATGGCGCCGGCGACGGCCCAGGCCACCGTGAACGCCCTCAGTCAGCGGCGTGTCACCTCACTCGCGCTGGAGCTCGTGCCGCGCATTACGCGGGCCCAGAGCATGGACGTGCTGTCGAGCCAAGCCACGGTGGCGGGGTACAAAGCGGTGCTCGTGGGCGCGTCGCTGATGCCCCGCTTTCTCCCCATGCTCACCACGGCGGCCGGGAGCATCACCCCCGCCAAGGCGTTCGTCATTGGCGCCGGCGTGGCGGGGCTGCAGGCGCTGGCCACGGCGCGCCGCCTGGGGGCGGTGACCAGCGGCTTTGACGTGCGCCCTGCCGCCGCCGAACAGGTGAAGTCGCTCGGCGCCTCGTTCGTGCAGAGCGACGTGGTCAGCGCGGCCAGTGAAGACAAGGGCGGCTACGCCAAGGCGCAGAGCGATGACGAAGCGGCGCGTACGCTCGCGACCATCGGCAAGCACATCGTGTCGCAGGACCTCGTAGTGACCACGGCGCAGATCCCGGGGCGTGCGGCGCCGCGCCTCATCACCGCCGACATGGTGCGCGCCATGAAGCCCGGCAGCGTCATCGTGGACCTCGCCGCCGAAACGGGCGGCAACTGCGAACTCACGGTGCTGGGCGAGACCGTGAACGAGAACGGCGTACTGGTGGTGGGTGCGGCCAATCTGCCGGCCACCATGCCGACGCACGCGAGCCAGATGTTCAGCCGCAACGTGCTCACGCTGCTCCAGCATCTCGTGAACAAGGACGGCGTGCTCACGATCGATCTTGCCGACGAAATCACCGGTGCCATGGTGCTCACGCACGCTGGCACCCCCAAGGGACGCTGATCATGTCGATGACCGGATTCTTTCAGCTGTACGTGTTCATTCTCGCCGGCTTCGTCGGCTTTCTCGTCATTTCCCGCGTGCCGCATTTGCTGCACACGCCGCTCATGGCGGCCACGAACGCCATCAGCGGGATCTCGCTCGTGGGCTCGATCGTGCTCGCCGGCGGGCAGTACGGCAAGCTCCCCACCATTCTGGGCGCGATTGCCGTCGCGTGTGCGATGACCAACGTGGTGGGTGGGTTCATCATCACCGACCGCATGCTCAACATGTTCAAGCGTCGTGACGATGCGCCCGCGGTGCCCGGCGCCACCGGCACGACGGATGGTGCCGCGTAATGGAGAACGTGCAGGAGATCATTTCGCAGGTCACGTACCTCGCGGCGTCGGTGCTCTTCATGTTGGGGCTGCGCAGTCTCACGCGCCCCGACGAAGCGCGACGCGGCATGCAGCTCGCCGCACTCGGCATGCTGCTCGCCATCATCGGCACCATGTTGCACCGTGAGATTCTCACGTACACGTGGATCGTCACGGGACTGATTGTCGGTACGCTGGTGGGTTATCCATTGGGCAAGTTCGTGCCCATGACGGCCATGCCGCAGCGCATTGCGTTCTCGCACATGTTCGGCGCGCTCGCGGCGACGCTCGTGGGCATTGGCGAGTTCTACCATATGTACCAGGGCGATCACCCCACCAACCCGTCGGCCGCCGACGCGCGCTTCAAGATGGCCGCGCTGGGGTTCGAGGTGCTCTTCGGGGCACTCACGGTGTCGGGCTCCTTCATGGCGTTCGGCAAGCTGCAGGAGTTCATCACCGGGCGTCCGGTCACCTTCAAGGGACAAAACTTCCTCAACGCGCTGCTGTTTCTGGTGGCGGTGGGATGCTTCGGGTGGCTGGTGTACGAGCCGAGCAATGTGTTGGCGTTCTATGTCATGGTGGCGATCTCGTTCGCCATCGGCTTCATGCTCGTGCTCCCCATTGGCGGCGCCGACATGCCGGTGGTGGTGTCGCTGCTCAACTCGTACGCAGGGCTCGCGGCGAGTGCAACGGGGTTTGCGATCGGCAACAACGTGCTCATCATCGCCGGTGCACTCGACGGCGCGAGCGGGTTCATTCTCTCCATCGTGATGTCGAAGGCGATGAACCGGTCGTTCGGCAACGTGCTCTTCGGCGCGTTCGGGTCGGCGGGGGGTGCCGTGAGCGGCAAGACCTCCGAAGGGCTGACCGCCAAGAGTGTGAGCGCCGAAGATGCCGCGGTGCAGCTGGCGTTCGCGCAGAAGGTCGTGATCGTGCCGGGCTACGGCATGGCGGTGTCACAGGCGCAGCATCAGGTCCGTGAGCTCGCCGAACTGATCGAGAAGAAGGGGGGCGAAGTGCGCTACGCCATTCACCCCGTGGCGGGGCGCATGCCCGGGCACATGAACGTGCTGCTCGCCGAAGCCAACGTGCCGTACGACCGCATGTACGACATGGACGAGATCAACGATTCGTTCGCCGAGGTCGATGTCGCGGTGGTGATCGGCGCGAACGACGTGGTGAACCCGGCGGCCAAAACCGACCCCGCGAGTCCCATTTACGGGATGCCCATTCTCCGCGTAAACGAAGCGCGGCAGATCATCGTCCTCAAGCGATCGATGAACGCGGGCTTTGCGGGCATCGAGAACGAGCTGTTCTACGATGAGAAGACGAGCATGCTCTTCGGGGATGCGAAGGGGAGCATTACCAAGGTCATTAGCGAGATCAAACAGCTGTAGGGCCACTGCGGTTGGTTGGTCCGGCGCTCTACTGGCGCCGGCTCTAGCCCTCAGGGGGAAGAACGCAAGAGCACAGGGAGTAGCGCGGTGCCGTCCACATGCGAACTGCAGTTGCGGTGGATGTGAATGGATCCGCGCTTTCCCCTATCTCCTTACGTTCTTTCCCCTGAGGGCTAGATCCGTCGGCCAGTAAACCGCCGGACCAAGCAACCGTCGTTCAAACAGCCCCGTTGGCACGCCCTGCGACACGCTGGTAACTTTCCAGTGCTCGTTCTCGAACGCCGGGGCGAGGCGAACACCGTTTTGGAGCTGTCATGCCCGAGTTTGGAAGTTGGGGAACCGACTGGTGGAAGCCGGTTGTGTTCGTGCTGGTTGCCGGTCATCTCACCAACATCTGCGTCACGCTGTTCCTCCACCGCTCGCAGACACATCGCAGCGTCGTGTTTCATCGCATCGTCGAGATGCCGATGCGCGTGTGGTTGTGGCTCACCACGGCCACGAAGACGAAGGAGTGGGTGGCGTGTCATCGCAAGCACCACGCGTTCGCCGACCGCGAAGGTGATCCGCATAGCCCCGTCGTCGAAGGGCTGCGCAATATTCTCCTCAAGGGCGCCTTCTACTACCGCAATGCGGTGCGGCAGCCCGGGATGCTCGACAAGTACGGCAAGGGCACGCCTGATGATTGGATAGAGCGCCACCTGCTCGACAAGCGCTCCAACATCGGCATCTTCTTCATGCTCGCCATCAACATCTGGCTCTTCGGCTGGTTCATCGGCCCCGTGGTGTGGGGCATTCAGATGATCTGGATTCCGTTCTGGGCCGCCGGTATCGTGAACGGTGTGGGACACGCCCTCGGGTACCGCAATCACGACGTGAAAGATGAGAGCCGCAACATCTCGCCCATCGCCATCATCATTGCCGGCGAAGAGCTGCACAACAACCATCACGCCGATCCGCACAGCGCGAAGTTCGCGCATCGCTGGTTCGAGTTCGACATCGGCTGGATGTACATAAAGCTTCTTTCACTTTTCGGACTCGCCGAAGTGAAGTACGCGCGCGTTGGCGCGCATGTCCGCGTCGCGGAGTAACCGTCATGGCCGATGTAACCTGTACGCGCTGCGGCACGACCCGCGAAGGCTTCGAGCGCCCGCCTTTCCCTGGCGCCATCGGCGCCCGCGTGGTCACCGAGATCTGCAAGGATTGCTGGGCGCAGTGGCTCAAGCAGCAGACCATGCTCATCAATCACTACGGGCTGAACGTCATGGACCCCCAGGCGCGGACGTTCCTCACGCGCAACATGGACGCCTTCCTGTTCAAGGGCGGTCAGGCCGACGAAGTGGATACCAGCAAGCAGGGCACGATCACCCACTGAGTCACGGCTGGTACCGGACAAGCGAAACGCCCCTGCCGAAGACATTCGGCGGGGGCGTTCTGTTTCGGGGCCCGATGCGCACAGCTGGGGAGCTCCCTGCGCGCATCAAGCCGTCAGTTCACGCCGGCGATGTAGCGGGCCAACCGACCACACGACGTGCATTTGAGCGTCACGTGCGAATGGGGCTGCGGCGGGGAGCCAGCTGGATCACGGTCGATCTGACCTTCGCAGCTCGGGCAGCTCAGGGGGAGTCCAGTGCGATCGGCTGCAATGAGGTGCAGCGCCTGCGCTGGGTTGTACGTGTTCGGTCGGGGCTTACGCATCACGCCTCCACGGAAGGTGCGCTACCTGCGGAATTCGGGGCAGCGAGGGAAAGCTATAACCACCATTTTTTTTGCAACACTACTCTTCGTACTTTTGCGGTAACAGATAACCACTTTTAACATCTTTAAGTGGTTTTTCCCTCGGAACGACCGGTCCACTATTCGTTAGGACTCAGCCCCTTACACCGCATTTTCGGGGCAAAAATGTGCGCCGGCCCGAATTGGTCGTGCACGCCTCGGGCCACGCCGCGGCGGCACATGGCGCCCCCCAGGCCGCTTCGACCCTTGCGCAAAAAAGCCTGAACGCTGAGGCTTCCCATTATGGCTACCACCACCCGTCCCCAGCACGACTTGGCTCCCCACCCCGAGGCGCACGAACCGTCCCTCGACGAGCACACGGCGTCGGCATTGCGCCTGTGGGTGATCTTGTCCCGCGCGCAGGCGGCGGTGGCGGCGCACGCCTCCGCCGATGTGGCGCGGCACGGCCTCACGATCGCGGAGTTCGGCATTCTCGAGGCGCTCTACCACCGTGGCCCGATGCTTCTGGGCGAGGTGCAGAAGCGCATTCTCGTCTCCAGCGGTGGCATCACCTTTCTGGTGGACCGGCTCACCGCCAAGGGGCTCGTCGAGCGGCGCAGCTGCGAGTACGATCGCCGCGCCCGCTACGCCGCCCTGACCGACAAGGGCACGGCACTCGTCGCGGAAATCTTCCCTGAGCATGCCGCCGTTGTGGCGCGTGCCATGGCGGCCATTTCCCCCGAGGAGCAGCAGCAGGTGGCGAACTCCCTGCGCACCGTCGGACGCGCCGCCGCCGGGCTGAACGCGTAGCCGCAGTTCCCCCGCCCCTGCTGTCTAGAATTCTGCCGTCTGCCGACTCGGCGCGATGCTGCTATATCGCGCCGAGACGGCAGACGGCAGGCCTTTAGATGGCAGGAGCGCAGAGCCTACCTCAGTTCTTCCACTCCGCCACGAACAGGTTCGTTTCCCCTTCCTTCGTGGCGCCGCGGTTGCTCGCGAAGATCAGCTTCTTGCCGTCGGGGCTGAACATGGGGAAGCCGT
>CANGXD010000082.1 GCA_947457545.1 Gemmatimonadaceae bacterium | reverse complement strand
GTGGCCGAAGGAATGTCACGGAAAGAAGCGCTGCGCACGCCGCAGTTTGCGCTGCTCTGGGGCATGCTGTGCATCAACGTCACTGCCGGCATCGGCATTCTCGCGCAGGCGAGTCCCATGATGCAGGACCTTTTCGGACGGACGCCAGCACAAGCGGCCGCGGTGGTCGCTCTCATCAGCATTTTCAACGCCGGCGGGCGACTGCTCTGGTCGAGCACCTCCGACCTGATTGGCCGACGGAATACGTACCTGCTCTTTTTTTCCGCGCAGGTCGGGTTGTTTCTGCTCATCCCGATGTTTGCGAAGATGGGCGCGTGGTACCCGTTCCTTGGCTGCCTGTTGGTGGTGTTCACGATGTACGGCGGCGGCTTCGCGACCATTCCGGCGTTTCTCGCCGATCTCTTCGGGACCGCGAACGTCGGCGCGATTCACGGCGCCTTGCTCACCGCGTGGAGTGTCGCCGCCGTCGCGGGGCCGGTGATCATTACGGAGTTGTCGTCACGCGCGCGCGCCGCGCTGGCCCCCGGCATGTCGAAGGTGGCGATCTACGATCAGCCGCTGCAGCTGTTGGCCGCGCTGCTCGCGGTGGGGCTGGTGCTCACGTTGATGGTGCGGCCGGTACGGCGCTGACGTCGCGTGGGCGCCGCGAAATCGGGAACTGCTTTCACAGAGGCATCCGAGGGACAGAGCCCACTGAGCGGCGTGCCAACCAGGTCAGTTTACAAACGTCTCCTGTACGATCTCCCAGCCCATCGCGCCAAGACGCCACTCGGCGGTATAGCGGCCTTCCTCGACGTGCGAGCGCCCTTTCACGCGCCAACGGCCCACCCAATGGCCCATTTCGCTGGCGTGGGTGCCATCATCGGCAATGGTGATCTTTTCGGGGGTGCGCACGTAGCCGCCGAAGCCGGCTTCGCTCATCTGCTTTTCCCACGCTTCGCGGTTGGCCGCCTTACCGCGAAGTACGGGACCGCCAGCGACCTGCACGACGATGTCGTCGCTCATGAACGAGATCGCGTAGTTGGCATCGAGTGACGCAATGGCGGCGTTCGACTGACGACGCAGGGCCCGGATATCGGCAGAATGGTCTCGCATGGTCGGAATATCACACCGAGGCCCCCAGATAAAAACACAAAGCGCCGGGCACGAATGCCCGGCGCTTTGCTGTGCCGTCCGCGGAGAACTTGTCGGCCTGTGGCCGCGATGGCGCCTGCTGCCATCTAAGTCCACGTCGGCACCCGCTTGGCAAGCGGTCGAGTGCTTGCCAACGGTGCGTTCCACACTGCGGTGGAATGAAGCAGCGGGTCGATGCACGCGGTGCATTCTCGCTTCGCCTCTTGATACTTCGAGGAATTGGGACCGATCCCCAACCCGCCGAATTCATCGTGGAGGCATCGCCCTCACTCTGCACCGCGAACATTCATCCGTCCGCGAGAACGCGCCATAGGGGAAACCCGTACGAGGCCGGACGCTGGTATCACCCCGTGGTGCCGAACTGCCGCGTGAACTTCACGAACACACTGCGCTGCTGCGGGCGCACCCAGTTGAAGAAGCCGGTGGCATCACGACCATCGTTGAGCACAACGAAGAGCCCGGTGCCGGCGGTGTTGAGCCAACCGAAGCGGACGTTCGCCGACCAGATGCTCTGCTGGTTGTTGTACTGCGTCAACGTCTGCACGAAGATGCGCGGCGTGAAGAAATAGTTGAGGCGCACCGCCTGCAGCGTGCGCTTGAAGTTGCCTTGCGGCAGGCGCACGTCATTGTGATCTACCGTCAACGAGCCCGAGAACGTGGCGCCGCGGCGTACGGTAAGCGTGCCGCTTCCACCGTTACGCGTTCCCGTCCAGAAATTGCCGAAGTCAAAACGGCCAGTCGCCGTGACGTTCTCGCTGGGGTCGGTGGTGTAGTCGAACCCGAGGGTGCCCCACTCGTACTGACCGGCGGGCAACACGACCCCCGGCGAAATTTCGAAGGGCTGCGTCAGTCCCTCTTGCGAGATGTTCCACTCTGGTCCGAAGCGCGAGCTGTTGGCGAACTCGATTTCGGTCACGTCGATATGCCAATAGCCCGTCTGCCGGAAACCATCGTCGATGTCGTAAAAGCCGCGGTAGCTCACATGCGGGTTCCACTGACGGAACCAGGCCCATTCTGGCTTGCGCACGAGATACATGGCCGTCGCATCGAAGGTGCGGTAGCCTGCGGGGCGGCTCATGAAGCCCACTTCGGGATTGAAGTCTTCGCCGATCTGTGCCACACGGGCGTTGGCGTTGAAGACATTGGTGGCGAACGCCGCCCGCGCGCTGTACGCCATGTCGTCTCCGGTGCGACCCGGCGTTGAGGTCTTCGCCGCCCACACATCGGTCGTCCACTTCTGCCCCAGCCCCCAACGACCATCCAGCGCGAACGTGCGATTCACATTGCCCGCATCTTCCGTGGAGAGTCGTTGCACGGCCATGACGCCCAGGCGCGAACGGGAACCCAATTCGCGAATCGCGCGCGCCACCGAGTAGGATTGTCCGGAAGTGCCCGCTTCCGGTGCGTCGGTGACCATTTGCAGCAAGCCGATGGTCGTGCTCCCGACACGTCCGGAGAGCCGCCCGCCACCAAGAATCGGTTGCGGGGTGCCAGTCTCGGAGATTCCGATGCGCCGCGTGAAAAAGAGATCCACGGCCTGCGGTGTCCCGGCAGAAAAGACGCCGGCGTTCTCGAGGAAGAACGGGCGTTTTTCCGGGAAGAAAATGGGGAACCGCGTGAGATTCACCCGTTGATCGTCCACTTCCACTTGCGCGAAGTCGGTGTTGACCGTGAGGTCGAGCGTCAACGCGGGCGTGACGCCGTACTTGATCTCGCCGCCGAATTCCGAGGGGGAGGTTGACGACTTGAGCCCCTTGTCCCATCGCGCCTGATTGGACGTGAGCACGTATGGCGTCACGGTCTGAATGCGGCGCACGGGCAACGTGAGCTCGGCCAGATTCCCGGCCAACGACAGGCGGTACAGGTTGAACTGCCGCGGAATGAACGACCAATACAGCTCTTCGTTCTTGCGACGGATCATGCGCGACACGTTGAGCCCCCAGCTCTGCTCGCCATTCGCGGACTGATAGCGCAGCGTGGAGTACGGGATGCGGAACTCGGCACTCCATCCCAGCGAGTCGACCGTCGTCGCCACCGCCCAACTCGCATCCCAGTTCACATTGAAGCCGCCCATCGCACCACCCTGCATGCGATTCTGTCCCGGCACATTGGCGCCGCCTCCCTCCCCTTCACGGATGACCTGTCCGTCATACTCGACCCCCGCGGGAGTGGTCGCAAAGACGAACCCGTTCTGATGGTCGTGATAGGTGTCGAAGATGAACGCGACGTAATCGCTGTTCGCGAGTGTCACATCGCGGATCTTCTCGCCGGGAATGATCAGCGACGGCTGCCGGTCGTACATGCGGGCGCCGATGTACAGATACTTGCCATCGCTGGCGAAGCGCACGTCGGTCCGCTCTGATGCCGGAACGCCTTCGTTCAGTTCGCGCTGTACGAATTCGGAGACCGGGGTGCCCTGTTGCCACAGGGCCTCATCGAGCCGACCGTCGATCACCGGGGTGGATCCGTCGGTCATCTTGATCACGTTCACCGTGGGACGCGGACGAGCGCGCGCCGCACGGGCAAACGAGTCCGCGACCGCGGCATCGAGCCGCATGCCACCGGCGGGCGGCGTAGGCTGAGCACCGGCAGCGTGTGCCGCCAGCGTGAGGGCCGAAACAACCAGCGTCAGGCGGGGCACACGGGAGAGGGGCGTCGACATCGGATACGGAAGGAGGGGAGGTGGGATGCTCAATTTACGGCTACGCCCCGGCAACCGTTCGGCGCCGTCGCCCGCACCTTTGCTCTGCCCCAAGGCTGGACAGACGTCGCCCGCGGCTGCCCATTTGCCCCATGCCTATCGACCCCGCCTCCCGTCGCCAGTTTCTGGCCTTCCTTGCCGCCAGCCCGCTGGCGGCCGCCGCCGGTATTGATCGCGACTGGCTCGCGCGGCTTGGCAGCAGCACTGCCGACGACGACGCGCTGCTCGGCGCCGCGGAATCGATGTCGTATCGCGCGGCTGGCACCCACGCCGTGCTGCAACCGCCGCTCATCGCCAAAGCATCGGACGCGCTCGACGTCTTCGACTTTGAAGGCGTGGCCAAGCAGAACATTCCGGTGGCCCACTGGGGCTACCTTATGACCGGCACCGACGATGATGGCACCATCGCTGCCAATCGCGCCGGCTTCGATCGCTACACGCTCAAGCCGCGCCGCCTCGTCGATGTGAGCAACATCGACGCGAGCGTGTCGTTCTACGGCACGCGCTATGCCTCTCCCATCGTGGTCAATCCGTTGGGGAGCCAGAAGGGATTCCACAAGGACGGGGAGATCGCCGTGGCGAAGGCCGCGAAGGCCAAGGATCACCTCATGGTGCTCTCCACGGTCGCCACGACGTCCATCGAAGACACGATCGCGGCGCGCGGCGGCCCGGTGTGGTTCCAGCTGTATCACCAGAGCGATTGGTCGATCACCAAGCAGATGGTGAAGCGTGCCGAACGCGCCGGTGCGCCCGCCATTGCCTTCACCGTCGACCTGCTCGGCGGGAGCAACCGTGAGACCATGATTCGTGAAGCACGCAAGGACACGCGCGACTGCATCAAGTGTCATTTGGGGGGCGCGCCGCTGCCCGGCGTGAGCGGACGCGTGGATGATCGGGACAATCGTCGCAAGCCCAACCTGGTGGGCTACGAAAAGCTGCCACCGCAGCTGGAGAAGGGGACGCCGACGTGGGAGTTCGTCGATCGCCTCAAGCAGAGCACCAGCATGAAGGTGTTGCTCAAGGGGATCGTCACGCAGGAAGACGCCGCACTCGCGGTGGAACACGGGGTCGATGGCCTCTTCGTGTCGAATCACGGTGGACGCGCGGAGAACTCGCGACGTGCGACGATCGTGTCGCTGCCGGACGTCGTGCAGGGCACCGGTGGACGCATTCCCGTCATCTGCGATGGTGGTTTCCGGCGCGGCACCGATGTGTTCAAGGCGATCGCGCTGGGCGCGACGGCGGCCGGCATTGGCCGCCCGTACATCTGGGGGCTCGGCGCCTTTGGCCAGGAAGGGGTGGAAGCGGTGCTCGCCATTCTGCGCAAGGAGTTCGAACTCACCATGAAGCAGAGCGGCACCACCACGCTGAAGCAGATTTCCGCGCGCCACATCGCGCCGGCGTAATGCGGGCGACCGTGTGGTCGATCGTGCGGTATCGTGTGCGACTGACTGCAGTGGTCTTCGCGTGTGCTGCTGTCGCGATCACGTCGGTCATGCCGCGCGTGCTCTCCGCCCAGACCTCGGCAGCGCCGACGCCACACGATCCGTTCGACCAGATCAAGAACATCCCGCTCCTCGGCGCACATCCCGTCACGCTCACCATTGGCGGGCACGCGCGGTGGCGCGAAGAGTTCTTCCGCGGCTTCAACACCCTGCCGCTCAACGACGATCATTCGCAGACCCGGCTCTTGTTGTCGGGTGACCTGCAAGTGGGTAAGCGTGCGGGGGCCTATGGCCGTCTTTTCCTCGAAGCTCGTGACGCCCAGAGTTATGGGCGCACGCTCCCTGGCGGCGTGCGCAGCAACGACGCCGATCGTGCCGACTTCCAGACTGCCTACGTAGATGTCGGCTACGGCCGGTCGCAGTTGCGAGTGGGCCGACAGGAAATCGGCTTGGCGCGCGAGCGGATGTTCGGAGCGCCCGATTGGTCCAACACCCGGCGCAGCTCCACGGGCTCCCGGCTGCAGCTGGTGCACAAAGCGTTCGCACTGGAAGCGGTCGACGCGCGTCCCATGATTGTACGATTGCGCAAAGCCAATGTGGCCGACAGCACCCAGCGCTTCCGCACGCTGTCCATTGGCAGTAGCCCAGGCGCGCGGCCATTGGCGCGCGGGCTGCCCGCGCTCTGGCAGAGTTACTGGTACGAGCAGTCTGTTCGCCCCGCATCGGGACCGGCGTCCCGCGCGTATCGACTGACGAGTGGCGGGCGTGTGCAGTGGCAGTGGCGTACGGACAAGACGCACGCCGTGAGTCACTCCCTCGAGTTTGAGGGGGCCCGACAGTTCGGTACGGTGGGCACGCGGGACATTCAGGCCGGCTTCTGGGTGGCCGAAGCGCAGTGGCAATTCAAACGTGTACTGGGGGCGCCGACGCTGGCGTTGGGGGTGGAAGAGGCCTCCAGTGAGCGTCCGGGCACCAGCAATACACTGGAAGTGTTCTCCGTGATGTATCCCGCGGCGCACCAGCACGGTGGCTACGCCGATGTAATCGGGCGTCCAAATATCCGGGAGCTGCACGCCATCTCGCAGTGGAATCCGCACCGCGCCTTGGATCTGCGGGGCGCTGTGTACTGGTTCGATCGACTGCGGCTGGACGATGGCGTGTATACCAAACAGAACACGCTGTTCCGGGCCGCCGGGACCTCGACCGCGCGTCACGTGGCCGAAGAGATCGACGTGACCGGTACCTGGCGGGCGACCACGCACTTGCGGGTCATCTTTGGCGGCGCGTTGGTACTGCCGGGCGCATTCCTCCGCGAGACCCTGGTCGATACCCAAACGGAGCGGTGGGGATTCGTTGGCACCACGTTCGTCTTCTAGCTGGGCCAACACCGACACACCTCTCGCTCTCCTGTGGGGCACGTCGGCGTGCGTGTTTATCGCGTGAACGCCGCTCCGTGCTCGGCATACCAGAGCACACCTCCTCGGTAGCGCGGAAATCCGGCGTGTCGAATGCTGGCGACGTCGCAATCCGCCGGGATGCGAGCGGCCCCCGATGCCAACGCATGACGAGCCGCGACGGCCATCGCGTGAGTGCAGACGTTTACCGTCTCGAGCGCCAGCCGTGCCTCGCACGCAGCGCCGTCCAGCGACATTCCCCACGTCGAGAGCGCGGCATACACGTCAGCTGTTGAATCGCCGTTGCGCACCAGTTGAGCAATGGCCGCATCGCGCGCCTCGCAGAGAGCTGCTCCCAGCGCCGCAAGATCAACACCTGATTGTTCGGACGCGCGCACCTCACGCTCAGCGAAGAAGACGTGCACCAGCGCCTGACGCTGCGGACTGGCCAGACAGTCCATAAACGCCGCCGCCTCGTACGCACAGCCCTCGTCGAAGGCGCGTGTCACCGCCGCCTCCACACAGTCCACGATGCGCGCCGGAGAATACAGGTTGGGGTAGTCCGCTGATAACCGGTCACGTACCTCGGCAATAACATCCACGGCTCGTGCCGGCGGGTGCAGCGCCATCCCATCGCGCGCCCGCCGAAGTGGTGCCGCCGTCACGGCCAATTGATGCGCCATCGCGAGGGCCTCCTGAAGCGGCAGTTCATGCACGTGATCAAGGAGCCCCGCCGCCACCGCCTCGTGGGCAGACAGTCGACGACCGGTGAGCATGAGGTCGAGCGCCAACGCGGCACCCGCAAGCCGCGACGCGCGTTGTGTGCCACCCGCTCCCGGAAGCAAACCGAGCAACACCTCGGGAAACGCGACGCTGGCCACGGGCGCGGCTACGCGGTAGTGCGCGGCCAGCGCCACTTCGAACCCACCACCCAGCGCCGCGCCCTGCACGGCGGCCACCACCGGCTTGACGCTGTCCTCCAGGCGACGGCACACCACATTGAGCATTGGATCGAGGCGCGGTCCGGCGAACTCCCGGATATCCGCTCCACCAATAAACACGGTGCCGGTACTCGCAATGACCATGGCTCGCAGTGTGGCATCCGCATCCAGTTCATCCATGGCCGCCATGAGCCCCACGCGCACCGCGTGACTCAGCGCGTTCACCGGGGGATGATCGATGGTCACCACGAGCACATCGCCATCGCGGGTGGTCTGTACTGGCGTGGTCACGATGATTCAGTCCGGGATGACAGCGGTGACTTCGATTTCCACTTTGGCCCGCTCCTCCATGAGCGCCACCACTTGTACGGCCGTCATGGCGATATCGTAGTGGCCAATGAGCTCACGGAATGCTGCGCCGATACCCGGCAGCGCGTCACGATACTCGTCTCGACTGGTGACATACCATGTCATGCGCACGATGTGCTTTGGCGTAGCACCTGCCACTGCGAGTACCTCGACGACATTGCTCATCGCCTGTCGCGCCTGAAGCGCGAAATCATCCGTGTGAAACACTTCGTGCTCGTCCCAACCGATCATGCCGGCGACATGGATCTGTTGCCCACGTGCCGCAACACCATTGGCGTATCCGCGCGGCCGCTTCCAACCCGCGGGGAGCAGAGGGGTATTCATGCAGACTCCGTCGATATCGCCATGAACATGGCAATGGCGTGGCGCAGATCAGGAGGAAAGGTCATGGAACGGTGCGTCTCGAGATTGGTGCAGACGATGACCTGTCGCGCCTCTACACGCACGCCGTCGAGACCGATCACCATGAGTTGCAAGGTGAGGGATTTGTTGCCGAGCTGTTCTACTTCAAGGCCGAGTGTGATGAGGTCACCCATGTTACTGATGGCCTTGAAGTCCGTTTCGAAGCGTACGGTCGGGAGCCCGACGCGTCGGGGACCCAGCAGGTCTCCATACGCGATGCCGAGCCCCTCGGTGATCCAGTCGTCGACGAGGTTCTGGAACATCACGTAGTACTGCGCGAAGAACACGATGCCGGCCGGATCGCAGGCGCTGAATGGCACCCGCATTGCTTTGGTGAAGCGGGGACGCGATGGAGGCGAGTAATCGGGCGAGACTACGGTCATGGCGCATGGCCAGGTTCGAGTTCGTGCAACCGAAAGCGCTGCAGCTTGCCGGTCGTCGTTCGCGGTAACTGCGCCACGAACGCCACGGCGCGCGGATACTTGTACGGCGCCACCGACTGCTTCACGAAATCCTGCAATGCTTTCACCATGGCGCCATCTCCGTCGTATCCGGGACGCAGTACCACATACGCCTTGACGATCTGTCCGCGCTCCGCATCGGGCACGCCGCACACGCCGCATTCGGCCACCGCCGGATGCAGCAGCAGGACGTTCTCGACCTCCGGCCCTGCAATGTTGTAGCCGGACGAGATGATGATGTCGTCGGTGCGGGCACTGTAGTGAAAGTATCCGTCAGCGTCGAGGACGTACGCATCACCAGTGTAGTTCCAACCGTCCTTCACGTAGGCCCGCTGCCGTTCATCGCGCAGATAGCGGCATCCGGTGGGCCCTTTCACCCGGAGCTTGCCCACCGTGCCTACGGGCACCGGTTGTCCGGCATCATCCACCACTTCGGCCACGTAGCCCGGCACCGCCTTCCCGGTGGCGCCTGCCCGCGCCGTAGCTTCGTCGGCGGAGATGAAAATGTGCAGCAGTTCCGTGGCACCGATGCCATCGATGAGCTCAATCCCCGTGATGTCGCGCCAGAGGGTTCGTGTGGCCGGCGGCAACGCTTCCCCCGCGGACACGCACTTACGCAACGTGGTGCCGTGCAAGAGCTCTGGATGCTGCGCCATGGCGCGATACGACGTGGGCGCCGTGAACAATACGGTGGCCCCGAACTCTCGAATGGCCTGCAGCAGATGCGGCGGCGACACCTTGTCCAGCAGCACGGCCGTCGCCCCAATGGTCATGGGGAAGAGTACCAGCCCACCCAGCCCGAAGGTGAACGCCAGCGGTGGGCTCCCCATGAAGACATCGTGTTCGTTTGCACGCAGCACATGCGGCGGCCAACAACGACAGATGGCCATCACATCGCGGTGAAAATGCATGGTGGCCTTCGGCACGCCGGTGGTTCCGGATGTGAAGGCGAGCAGGCAGGTGTCGTCGGCTGCGGTGTCCACATTCACAAACGGCACGTCATGACGAGCCATTGCCGCCTCGAGCCCGGTCGGCCCGGCATCATGATAGCAGCAGAGCTCCCGCAAGCCAGGTGACGTTCGCTGCGCATCGCGCAACTCTTCCACCAGCGCCGCATCGCAGAGAGCATGGGAGACGTCGGCTATCGCGATCATGGCCGACAACTCCTTGGCGCGCAGCATCGGCATGGTGGTGACCGCGATGCCCCCGGCCTTGATGACCGCAAACCAACAGGCCACCAGCATGGGATGATTCGCACCACGCAACAGGACGCGATTGCCGGACACCAATCCCATGTCCTGTACCAGCACATGCGCGATGCGATCCGCGCGCTCCTGCAGTTCGCGATACGTCCACCGAATGCCTGGCGCCACCAGACAGGTACGATCACCCCATCCGCGCTGCACCGCATCATCGAGCAAGACGGTCGCGCAGTTGAGCTGTTCTGGGAACTGCAGCGACGGCAGCGTGAAGAGGTACTCCGGCTGCTCCTCGACTGGCGGGAGGTGATCGTGTGCGAAGGTATCGGCGTGAGCGCTGGGCATGGACGAGCGCGTGTCAGGCGTTGGAGATGGACGGCGGCGTGGACGTCGCTCGCGCGTCGCGGAGCAACTCACGGGCAATGATCAGTTGCTGCACTTCAGACGCGCCTTCATAGATGCGCAAGGCGCGGATCTCACGGTACAAGCGCTCCACGGGAACGCCTGACCTGACGCCCAGCCCGCCCCACAACTGAAGCGCCGCGTCGATCACCTCCTGGGCGCCTTCGGTGGCCACATACTTGGCCATCGCCGCTTCCCGTGTGACGGGTTCCCCCTGATCGCGCTGCCACGCCGCGCGGTAGGTGAGCAACGCCGCACTGTCGATCGTCGTGGCCATGCGGGCAAGGCTTGCTTGCGTGAGTTGTAAATCGGCCAGCACGCCACCGAACATCTCACGCGTGGTGGCGCGTTGCAGCGCTTCATCCAGTGCACGCCGCGCAAACCCGAGCGCGGCGGCCGCGACCGACGTGCGGAACACATCGAGTGTGCGCATGGCGATCTTGAACCCTTCACCCGCCGCACCAATGCGTTGACCAACCGACACACGACAATCGCGGAAGACCAGCCGAGCCAGCGGATGTGGCGCCATTACGTCCATGCGCTCGGCAATCTCCAGCCCCGGGGTCTCGGCATCCACAATGAACGCCGAGATACCGCGGGCACCCGGGGCTTCACCGGTGCGGGCAAACACCACGTAAAAGTCGGCGATCCCTCCGTTGGAGATCCACGTCTTTTCGCCGTTCAGCACATAGTGCGTATCGTCCAATCGTGCTGCGCACTGCAACGCGGCCGCATCGGATCCCGAGGTGGGCTCGGAGAGGGCGAACGCGGCGATCGCCTCGCCTCGCGCCACGCGAGGCAGATATGCAGCTTGCTGCGCCGGGGTTCCCGCCAGAGAGATGGCGCCCGACCCCAGCCCCTGCATGGCAAACGCAAAGTCGGCCAGCCCATTGTGTCTGGCCAGCGTTTCGCGCGCCAGACAGATGGCCCGTGTGTCGATCACATCAGCCGCACCGCCCCACTGAGTGCCCGCCACGACGTGGGTGAGCCACCCTGCTTCGCCAAGCAGGCGCACGAGTGTACGGCAATCGCCGTCGGTATCGTCGCTATGGATATCGGCGACCTCTGCCGCCGCCCAGCGGTCGAGTGCGTGGGCAAAGGCGGCGTGCGACGGCGCAAAGAACGGCCACGAGAGATAGCGCGTGTCAGCCATGGCTGCTCATCGCCCCTGAAAGACCGGCGACTGCTTGGCGGCAAAGGCGTGGTACGCCGCGCGGAAGTCTTCGGTGAGCATGCAGAGCGCCTGCGCCTGCGCCTCGGCCTCGATGGCCTGCTCGATGGTCATGCTCCATTCCTGATGCAGCATGGTTTTTGTGATGCCATTGGCGAAGGTAGGGCCGGAGCGGAGCTGGGCTGCCATGGCCTGTGCCTCACGCAACAACTCGTCGGGCGCCAGCAGTCTGTTGAAGAAGCCCCAGCGCTCTGCCTCTTCGCCGCTCATCGAACGCCCCGTGTAGAGCAACTCGCTGGCGCGTCCCTGCCCGATGATGCGCGGCAACAGCGCACACGCACCCATATCGCAGCCGGCGAGTCCCACACGGTTGAAAAGAAAAGCCGTCTTGCTACGGGCGGTGCCGTAGCGCAGATCGCTCGCCATGGACAGAATGGCACCGGCGCCCGCGCACACGCCATCGATGGCGGCCACGATAGGCTGCGGGCAGGCGCGCATGGCCAACACCAGATCCCCTGTGAGTCGGGTGAAGCGCAGGAGATCCGGCGCCGCGAGCGACACCAGTGGCCCGATGATCTCGTGCACGTCACCGCCCGAACAGAAGTTGTCGCCGGCTCCCGTGAGGACGACCGCGTGCACGTCGGTCGCACTGCGCAGTGCGCGGAAGCAGTCGCGCAGTTCGGCATAGCTCTCGAACGTGAGCGGGTTCTTGCGCGCCGGTCGATTGAGCGTCACGGTGGCGACGCCATCGTGCAGCGCCCAGCCGAAATGCGTGGCGGTGTAGTCCGCCATCTGGCGGGTCGTGCCTGCGTCGAGTGCTGCCAGAGAGGCCGTCATGACGCGCGCTCCTTGCGCGGAGTGTTCGTAGTGAGTTGCGGGGCAAGGTGCACCCGCAGCCGACCCAGTTGAGAGTAGAGCGCCTCGCGATGTGGCGCATCGAACCCATCAAGGAGTTCCGCGAGCCACCGTTCATGTTCAATGGCCATACGCAGAAAGCGTTTGCGTCCGACGGGCGTGAGCCGCACGATGGTGGATCGCCCATCGGTGGGATCGGGGATGCGTTGCACGAACCCGTCGGCGATAAGCTGTGTGGTCAACGCGGTCACATTTCCCCCGGTTACCATGAGATACCGAGACAGGGCGTTGAGGCGTAGCCCGTCGGGGTGGCGCTCGAGTTGCGCCAGATAGTCGAAACGTGGCAGCGTAGTCCCGAAGCGCTCGCGAAGTCGTGTGCGGATATGCTGTTCGATTTGCGCACTGCACGACAGCAAACGCAGCCACAGCCGCACAGCGGAATGGTCGCTGGAGGTGGCGCGGGCCTCCTGCCCTATCTGCGCATCATCGACCACGTGTACGCGGGCGAATCGTCGGGTGGCCATGCTTACATCACCTCGCCGCCACTGATGGGTACGGCCAAGCCGGTCAGCGCCGCGGCATCGGGCGCGCACAACCAGCTTACGGCTGCGGCCACGTCGGCGGGCGACACGAACCGTCCTTGTGGATTGAAGGCTGACAAGGAGGCCCTGGCTTCGTCTTCCGAGCGTCCGGTCCGCGCCATGATGTTCGCGACACTCTCGCGCAGCATGTCAGTCTCGGTGAAGCCCGGACAAACCGCGTTCACGGTAATGCCCTTGCCAGCCACCTCGAGCGCCAGCGAGCGCGTCAACCCCAGCACCCCGTGCTTGGCCGCCGCGTACGCGGCGACGTACGGATACCCACGAAGCGACGCGGTACTGGCCACCGACACGATCCGCCCCCATCCGGCCGACAGCATGCCGGGCAACACTGCGCGGCTGCAGTAGAAGGTGCCGCTGAGATTCACCGCAAGCATGCGCGCCCACTGCTCATCGGTCGTACGCGCCACCGGGGCGCTCTCGGCCTGCCCCGCGTTGTTGACCAGCAGCTGCACTGGTGGAATCTGCGCTACGGCGTGGGCCACCTGCTCGCTGCTGGTAATGTCACATACGACCGTGCCCACCACACCGGCACCAAGGCGCTCGGCGAGTGCCGCCAACGAGACCTGCGTGCGCCCGAGGAGCGTCACCGTGGCACCATCGGCAATGAGGCGTTCGGCAATCGCCGCGCCAATGCCACGCGCGGCGCCCGTGACCAGCGCATGTTTTCCGGCAAGCGAAGTCATGATGCGCCCCGTACGCTCGGGAATCCGTCTGTGGGGGGTGCGACCACCGGGGCCGCCGCCCTCGCGAAGCCCGCTTCCAGTTGTGGCTTGGCGGCTCGATACGGCTTGGGCCAGACCACATCCCGATAGCCAATACGCGCCGCTTCGGTGAGCGTCCACGACGGGTTGGCGAGGTGCGGCCGAGCCACGGCACACAAGTCGGCACGTCCGGCGGCAATGATGGAGTTCACATGATCGGCTTCACTGATCGCACCGACCGCCATGGTGGCGATACCCGCTTCCTGACGAATGCGATCCGCGAACGGCGTCTGAAACATGCGTCCGTACGTGGGCTTTTCCCGCTTGCTCACCTGCCCTGATGAACAGTCGATGAGGTCGGCGCCCGCGGCCTTGAAGGCGCGGGCAATCTGCACCGCGTCGGCTGGCGTGATGCCCCCGTCTACCCAATCGTGCGCCGAGATGCGCACCGACATGGGCAGATGGTCCGGCCACACCGCACGCATCGCAGTGAAGACCTCCAGCGGATAGCGAAGCCGGTTTTCCAAGGTGCCGCCGTATTCGTCGTCGCGCTGGTTGGTAAGCGGCGAGATGAAACTCGACAGCAGATAGCCGTGCGCGCAGTGCAGTTCGAGCCAGTCGAAGCCGACCGCTGCAGCACGATGCGTGGCGGCCACGAACTCGTCGCGCACCACCTTCATGTCCGCATGCGTCATGGCGTGCGCACGCGGGCTGATGCCCGGCAGATACTCTTGCGGCGACGCACTGATGACCGGCCACGCGGGGTCGGGGCCATCGGCGGGCAACGGCTGGTCGATGCCCTCCCACGCCAGACGCGTGGAGCCCTTGGCCCCGCTGTGTCCCAGCTGCAGCGCAATCTTCGCATCGGTGTTGGTATGCACCCACTGCACAATGCGCTGCCATGCCTGCTGCTGCTCGTCGTTCCAAAGTCCCGGGCACCCCGGTGTAATGCGAGCGGTGGGGCTCGGTGCCGTCATCTCGGCGACCACCAGAGCCGCACCGCCCATGGCGCGCGCGCCCAAGTGCACCAAGTGATAGTCGCCAGCAACACCATTCACGGCGGAGTACTGCGCCATGGGAGACACCACCACGCGATTCTTGAGCGTGAGCGAGCGCACGGTGTACGGCGTGAACATGGGAGGCACCGGACGGCTGGTGTCCTTCCGCATGTCTCCAAGCGAGGCCAACGGCGTGCGCGCGGCGAACCATTGCTCGTAGCCTTCCAACCATCCGCGATCACGCAGCCGCAGGTTTTCATGACTGATGCGCTGGCTGCGCGTGAGCAACGAGTACATGAACTGCTCCGGCTCCAGCTGATCGCAGTAGCGTTCGCCGCATACTTCGAACCATTCCATGGCGTTCCACGCGGCGTTCTGAATGCGCAGTGTTTCAATGCGCCGGAGCTCCTGAAACGCCGTCAAGACCGCGGGAATGTGTTCTGGCGTGTCGCCATGCTTCTGAAACTGGCGCACCAGCTCGATGGCATCTTCGAGCGCCAGCTTGGTCCCGGCGCCAATGGCGAAGTGCGCCGTGTGTACCGCGTCGCCCATGAGCACGACGTGACTGCCGTGTGCGTTGCGCAACCACCACTGCTCGCAGACGACGCGCTGAAAGTTGAGCCACGCCGATCCCCGAAGATGGCGGGCGTTGGTCATGAGCTTCTCACCGCCCAGTGAGTCGGCGAACAGCTGTTCGCAAAACGCGATGGACGTGTCCTGATCGGCGGTATCCAGGCCGTGAGCCCGCCACACATGCTCCGGGCATTCCACGATGAACGTGGTCGTCGTGTCGTCGAACTTGTAGACGTGCGACTGAAACCAGCCGTGTTCGGTGCGCTGGAACTCGAAGGTGAAGGCGTCGAACAGTTTGTGGGTCCCCAACCAGATGAAGCGATTGGGGCGCACCACGATATCCGGCTTGAACGTCGCGGCGTACGCGGTACGGATCTTCGAGTTGATGCCGTCGCTGGCAATAATCAGGTCGGCGTCGGGGAAGTCGAGGTCGGAATCAACCTCCTGCTCGAAGCGCAGCTCCACGCCGAGCGCCTCACACCGCGCCTGCAGGATATTGAGCAGATGCTTGCGCCCGATCCCCACGAATCCGTGGCCGCCAGACCGGATACGCTGCCCCTTGAAGCGCAGCTCGATGTCATCCCAGTGACTGAACGATCGCTCGATGGCCTCGCACGTATCGAGGTCCCATTTCCGCATGTTCTCCATGGTGGCATCGGAGAACACGACCCCCCAGCCAAAGGTGTCGTACGGTTTGTTGCGTTCGACCACCGTGACCTGATG
>CANGXD010000081.1 GCA_947457545.1 Gemmatimonadaceae bacterium | reverse complement strand
GTCCCAATGGGCACATCTTCGCCGAGGGAGACGAGCACACGCGTGCGGGCGGTGTCGGAGCGGCCGGGCGCCGTGACGAGCACCGTGTTGATCCCCACTGCCAACCGGTTCACCGGGATGCCTACTGTCCCGCTGCGGCCACCAACGCGCTGCGGCAGCGCCGCCAGGGTGTCCACACCCACGATGTCGCCGTCACCAATGACCCGGATCTGCACCGACGACGGCGCGTTGCCCCCGACCGCATCGATGTACATCGCCAGCTCGGGGTCCACGCCGTACACCACGCTCGCCCGCGGACGGGCAAGCAGCCGCGGCAGCGAGTCGACGCTCTGACGCGGAATGGCCTCGTACACGGGGACCGGCGACGTGAGTCCCTCGGGGGCGAGACGCGGCACTTCGAGCGAGACTTCCTCGGTCGAGCTCCGGATGCTCGACTCGTCCTTGATGCTCACCGTCATGGTGTAGCGTCCCGGGGCGAGACGGATGAACTGCTGCCAGATGATGCTTTCGTCGGTCCGCGACGTTTCGCGGAAGGTCGGCACCCGCACCTGTTCGGTGCTTTCGATGGAGCGCACCATCGTTGCGCCCTGCCGGATCTGCACCCGCGCCACATAAGCCGCCGCATAGCGGTCGCCTTCGCGCGTGAAGCCCAGCGCCCGCGACGGGAGCGAGAGCGCCAGCAGCGTAAGCGTGGAATCGGTCGACGGCGCCCGCAGGAACGACACGGACGCGGCAAAGGGGATCGCCCCCGAGCCCGCCACGAGTCCCATGGAGCGGTACAGCCGTTGCATTTCGGCCGGCGCCCCTGAGGCTGCGACCGGCACACCCGGCGGGCCGCCACCCGGCGCCCCTCGCGGGCCCCCACGTGGGGCGGCCGTCCCGGTGGGACGAGGCGATGCGCAGGCAGCGAACAACAGCACGGCAACGGTCGAAAAGAGCGTTGCGATGGCGGGACCGGGATTTGTCTTCCGTGTCATATGATGACGTATAGTCGAAAGGTTACGACACGTTCCTGTTATTTGTCTTGCTGCAGCTGCTGAACGGCGTTACGTTCGCCCCGTGGCCATCGAGACGCTAGTCGGGACGACTCTTGCCGGGTACACGGTGCGTGGGAAGGTTGGCGAAGGCGGTACGGCTACCGTTTTTCGTGCTGACCATGCCACACATGGCACCGTAGCCCTGAAGGTGCTGCGCGAAAAGCTGCAGCACGATAAAACCGCCGTCGCGCGCTTCCTGCGCGAGGCGCAGTTCGGTGCACGGGTAGAACACCCGAACATCGTACGTACCCTAGACTATGGGCAATCCGACACCGACCGCTATTACCTGGCGATCGAGTGGGCGGGCGGCGCCATTCTGGACAAGTACGCGGAAACGCACGGTCCTCTGCCCTGCAAGGACGTCGCCGCGATCATGACCCAGATCTGTGGCGCGGTGCAGGCCGCGCACGATGTCGGCATCGTGCACCGCGACCTGAAGCCTGAAAACATCATGTACGACCCCGAAGCCAAGCACATCAAGCTGCTCGACTTCGGGATCGCGGCCGACACCGACGCCGCCCCCGATCAGCGCCTCACCCGCGCCGGTTTCTTCGTGGGCACGCTCATGTACGTCGCCCCGGAAGCACTCTCCGGCGAACTCGTAGGACCGGCGGCTGACCAGTACTCCCTGGCCACCATCGCGTACTACCTGCTCTCCGGGTGCCTCCCGTACACGGGCAAGTCGCCCCGCGAGCTCTTCTCGCAGCTGCTCACGCAGCCGCCGGTGACGCTCAACAAGGCCAAGCCCAACATGACGTTCCCCGTGGCCGTCGAAGCGGTCGTCATGAAGGCGCTCTCCAAGGCGCCGGCCGAACGCTATCCCTCGGTCAAGGCGTTCTCCGACGCCTTCAATGAGGCAGCACTCTCCACCGCCATGCCCTCCGGGCAATCGGCCGCCCAGGCCTCTGGCAGCAACGACGCCGCCAAAAAGGACGGCGGCGGACTCCTCGGCAAAATGAAGGGACTGTTCGGACGTTGACCGATACCACCATGACACGCCTGATCGCCCTGCTGGCCAGCCTTTCGGCCAAGCGGGGCGATTTTGTGCTGGCCTCCGGCCGGCGCTCGAATCTGTATGTCGACTGCCGCCTCACGGCGATGCACCCGGAAGGGCAGCTCCTGATCGGGCGCGCCGGCCTCGCAGCCATCCGCCAGAGCGGATGGCCCGTCGATTCCGTCGGTGGCCTCACCTTGGGCGCTGACCCCATCGCGTATGCCATTGCCCATGCCAGCGCCCTCGCCCATGAGCGCGGCGATGGCGAAATGGTTCGGGGCTTTACCGTCCGCAAGGAAGCCAAGCAGCACGGTACCGGAAAGCTCATCGAAGGGCCCTTCCAGGCCGGAGACAAGGTGCTCGTCGTCGAAGACGTGATCACCACCGGTGGGTCCGCACTCAAAGCCGTCGACGCGATCCGCGCCGCCGGCGGAGATGTGCAGGGCGTACTCGCCCTCGTCGACCGCCAGGAAGGCGGGCGCGAAGCCCTCGAGGCCGCCGGGCTCAAGGTCATGAGCCTCGTCACCGCCGAACAGCTGCTGCCGCTTATTGCCTGAGAGGGGGCTGGGGCGTCTGTGGTCGTATGGCCGCCCCCGCGTTTTTCTCCTCGCCGACCCCACGGTCCGTCCGCCGCCTGCCCACCCCGGCAGCGCTGCGCGCCCTCCCCGTGTCGGCCGCCACGCTCTTCGAAGAAGAGCGCGCCAAAGACGTCGCCACCTTTCGGGTGGCCGCCCGACGCCGGCTCTGGAGCACCGTCATCATTGCCGCGGTCCTCGTGGCCGCGCTGCAAGCCGGGCTCGCGACCGTCTCGCTCTGGACCGTCTTCGCCATGTTCGGCGCCGCCATCGGTCTCAATGGCGTGCTCGCCGTCCTCGGCAGCCGGCCCGCGCTGTACCGCCGCTGGCTCAAATACGTCTTCGCCTCCTTCGACGCGCTGCTCATCAGCAGCGTCGTGTACGTGTTCGGCGCCCCCGTGCTCGTGCTCGCGTATATCCTCGCGATCGTCCCCTACTCCTTCGATCGCGGCCCGGCGCTCGGTTACGTCACCACCGGCGTGTCGGTGGCGGGGTTTCTCGCGGCCAGCTTTGCGCACAACGCGGTCTCCAGCCAACACCCCACCCCGGTGCCGCAGATTCTGCTGGCCGCCGGACTGCTGCTGATCGTTGCGCAGCAGGTCATTCAAATGCCCACCCGCCTTATCATGCGCCTGCGCCGCACGCGCGAACGCATGGCCCAGGTGGAGCGCGGTGATCTGTCGGCACGCGCCGATGCCCGCCACAGCGATGAGCTGGGCTTTCTCGAGCGCAGCTTCAACGGCATGCTCGATGAACTGCAGCTGCTCATCGAAACGGTGCAACGCGAAGCCGATGAACTCGCGGCCGTCGCGACGCAGGTATATGGCGCCGCCAGCACGTTGCAGCGGCGCGCGGTCGAAGTGGCCGGCGGCGCGCACTCGCTGAGCGACGAACTGCATGTGCAGCAGGAGCGCGCGGCCGAAGGACTGCGCACCGGTCAGGATGCGAGACGCACGGCCGATGCCGCGCGACGTACGGCGGAAATCACCGCCAACGACGCGCACACACTCGATGACATGGCTGGAGCGAGCCGAGAGGCGATTGAGCGCGCGGCACAGGCGCTAGTGCGGGTTGGCACCGATGTGAACGCGGCCGCCACAACGGTGCGTGCGCTACAACCGGCGTCGGAACATGTCGGCCATTTCGTCGATACCGTTTCGCGAATTGCTCGGCAGACCAACATGCTGGCGCTCAACGCCGCCATTGAAGCATCACGCGCCGGTGAAGACGGCTTGGGCTTTGCCGTCGTCGCCGACGAAATCCGCGCTTTGTCGGTGGAGAGCGGGCTGGCGGCAAAACGGGTCGCCGCCACCGTGCAGCGCGTGCGCGATGATATCAGCGCCGCCGTGCTGGCCATGGATACGACAGCCGACGAAGTGCAGGGCGCCGGAACCATTGCCCGCGACGCCACGCGCGCGCTGTCGGGCATGGTGGAAGGGATCTCGCGCATCACCAAGCAGAGTGATGAAGTCGCGCTGTTGGCACAGACCCAGGCACAGCTGTCTGCCACCGCGGCGTCCGCGTTCGAAGCACTCGATCTTTCTGCACAACGCGCGTCGTCCGGCGCACGAACCGCCGCCGAAAGCTCGACTGCGCAGCGGAGCAGCATCGAAGAACTCTCGCGCAGTGCGCAGCAGCTGTCGCAAGCGGCCGCGCGCATGCGGACGGTGGCACTGCGGCATACGACGGAGTTTCCGGTGGTGAAGTGAAGCGGGGTGCTTGGGAACTGCGGTCGGGGGTTGGTCCGGCGGTTAACGGGCTACGGATCTAGCCCTCAGGGGGAAGAACGTAAGAGCACAGGGGAAAGCGCGGCTCCGTCCACTTGAACCACAACTGCAGTTCTCAGTGGACGGAACCGCGCTTCTTCCTTTCTCCTTGCTTTCTCCCTCCTGAGGGCTAGTTCGGCGGCTAGTTGACCGCCGGACCAGACACCCGCTTTTCACCCGAACCGCTTCTGCTGTTCCGCACCACCAGCCACTGCGGTGGCGTCGCAAACGGATCGAAGTGCTGTAACTGCGTCCGGTACGGTTGCACCAACAGCGCGCGCATTTTGTTCAGCATTGCCTCGCCGGTAAATCGGCGTCGGAATTCTGCGGCCCCAATGTTCAGCAATCCGCTCACATGACGCGAGAAGCTCTGTGGCGATGAGTACTCCATGAGAAACGACACCTGCGTGAGTGAGCACCCGGGATTCTCGAGCAGATAGGCTGCGCGGACGAGGCGTGCCATTGCGAGATACTTCTTGGGCGCAGGGATGCCTTGCCTTGAAAATCGGCTCATGAGCGTCGTGGGCATCACGCCGATATAGCGCGACAGCTGCTGCACCGTCGTCATGGATGGCGGAACGCTGAAGAGGGTATCGAAGAACCGAATGCAGGCGTCGCTCGCGCCCGTGAGGTCGGTGCGCAGTGTCTGTATGGCCAGGTTGTCGATACTCACCTGTGCGTTGGCGCTCACCAGCGTCCGCAGTTCACGCCACCCTCCGGGGTCGCGCGCATCGACCAGGGTGCGTACGCCGTGCTCTCCCAGCGACATCAGAGCCGACGACGATCGCGTTTCGTACGCTGTGAGCAGTGCGACGGCCGGCACTCTCGGAAACTCGCGCACCATGCGCGCCACCGACGGGGCGAATTGCTGCTGATATCGGGAGACGCTGACGATGACCGCCGAGACGGATTGCGAGCGCAGATCGGCCATGACTTGGTCGAGAGACTCGCGATGGACCGTGACGCACGCGGCGTTGGTCACGGCATCCACCCGTTGCCGCTCCGCCGGTGTGAGAAACGTGACGACCGCCCGGGTTGAACGACTGCTGGTAGCCATGCACATGCTCCGATCGTGTGTTGCACCTGGTGCGGCAAGTGGGGAGGCATGCCGCGTGAGTTTGCAACGGCGACGATAGGATGGGCCGTCAGTACGACGTCAGCTTTGTGATGCTGGCTGACTGGTAGTGCGGGGAATTGATGCGGGGGCGGTGTCAGCGGGCCTTGGAACGGCGGTCGGGGTCTTTTCCCGGCGACTTACTGCCGGACGGATCGAGCCCTCAGGGGGAAAAACACAAGGACAAAGGGAAAAGCGCGGTGCCATCCACTCGAAATACCGACCCGTTTTTCCGTGCAAAGCGAACCGTGCTTTCTCCTTTTGCCTTGCGTTCTTTGCCCTGAGGACTAACGCCGTCACCCAGTAAGTCGCCGGGACAGACCCCAACCGCTGTTCCCCAAAGGTCCGGCTATATTCCGGGACACGGATGTCGCCGGCCGGACGGTCGCGAAGTTGGGGGACGGACCCTTGTGGTCACGCCCTGGCTCCGAGGAAAGTCCGGGCTCCACAGGGCAGGTTGCCAGGTAACGCCTGGGTGCGTGCGGCGCGAGCTTCACGCAACGGACAGTGCAACAGAAAGCAAACCGCCGTCTTCGCAAGAAGGCGGTAAGGGTGAAAGGGTGGGGTAAGAGCCCACCGCGCGGCCGGTAACGGACGTGGCTCGGTAAACCCCGGCCGGAGCAAGGCCAAATAGGCGGTGAGAGACGGCCCGTCTCGAAAGGGCTGCCAGGCCTTCGGGCTGACGCAGTGAACCGCGGGTAGGCTGCTGGAGCGTGTCGGTGACGGCACGCCGAGAGGAATGACCGTCCGGTGCACCTCGGTGTACCGACAGAACCCGGCTTATAGGCCGGCGATATCCGTGTGCTGGCTGCCCCGCGTACTCGGCGGGCGATAAGGAGATCCTGTTGCAGCGTTCGGCAAAGTCGACCGTTTTTCCGTTTATTGTTGCTATTCTGGCGTCGTCATGCGCTGGTGGTGCCGCTGTAAATCCGGCGCCTCTTCCATCGCCTGCGGCGCCCTCGCCGGTGCCGGCGCGGATTGACGCGCGCCGTGTGGCCTTACCGCTGCGTGTGGCCAGCGCCACTTGGCGGGTCTCGTCGGTCGCCCGGGTGAAGGTCGCCGGTGGCGGGGTCACGGGCGCCGCGGCTGATGAGCAGCGGATCGAATCGCGCGGGCTCATTTCGTGGAGTGTGGAGCGCACCGGTGCGGGCGCGCTGCGGGCCAGCGGTCAGGTCGACTCGTTCACGGTGCGCACGAGCTTCGATGCCGGCAAAGGGGGCATGCTCCCCACGATGCCGGCGTTGCTGTTGCTCGAGGCGGTCATGGACAGCGCGACGGTGCGCGTGACCACCAAGCCGCTGCTTGCCAACGAATGCGATCGTCCCGAAGCCGGCGCATCGGCGATGGCGCGCGAGCTGCTCGTGCGTATCCCGAACGGCATTCTGGCTGGAGAACGGTGGCGTGACAGCTCAGTGACGCTCATCTGCCGCAGTGGTGTCCCCATGACCGTACACACAACCGTGACGTCGACGCTGGAATCGATCGACGATGCCATGTTGGTAGTGCGTCGTGAGTCGGTCTCCAGACTCGACGGCAAGAGCGGATCGCCCTTCAGGAGCCTTGAATTGGCCGGGACATCCACCGGGTCGCAGCGGGTGGAGATCGGGGCGCAGCGGGGCACTGTGGAGCGGCTGGAGGGCACGTCGACGCTGACCCTGCAGGCCACGGAACGGCTTTCCGGAGCGCCGCCGCGGGTACAGCAGGTAACGCAGCGCGTGGAGATACGGGCGGAGCGGCGGTAGGCGAAGGTTCAGTTCGACTCCGAGCTCAGCACTCAAACCCAAAGCGCACGGTTCGTCCGAATGTCGGCGAGCCGTGCGCTTTGAGTTTTGGTGCTGGGTGTCGGGTGGAGCTGCGCCTACGACACGAGATGCTCAGTCCATCAACCGCAGCGGCATCACCAGGCACAGGTACTTCGCCGGATCGTCCCAGCCTTCGGGCTCGATAGTGGCGGCGCGCTCGGGGGCCTTGAACGTCAGGCGCACCTGTTCGGTGGGCATGAAGCGCAGAATCTCGAGCAGGTAGGTGGCGTTGAAGCCGATGTCGAGCTGGTCGCCGGTGTAGTTGATCGGCAGTTCGTCGCTCGCTTCGCCGAGGTCGGGCGTGGTGACACTGAACTTCAGCATGCCCGTGTTGAACGACATCTTGATGCGGTGCGTCTGGTCGGACGCGATGACGCTCATGCGCTTGAGGGCGCTGGTGAGCGCGGCCTTGTCGGCCAGCGCATAGCGGTCGTTGTCCTTCGGGATGACCTGCTCGTAGTTCGGATACGGGCCTTCGACGAGTCGCGTGAAGACCTGGGTGAACGGGGAGCGGAAGCCGAGGTGGTTGTCGCCGCGCGCGATTTCGAGCTCCTCTTCGGCGGGGAAGAGGCGACGAATCTGTTCGAGCGCTTTGGGGGGCACGATGAGATCGCCCGGCGGCGCGCTGCTCGCTTCGACGGGGAGTTCCATCTTCGCGAGCCGGTGGCCGTTGGTGGCCACCATGCGCATGCGCTCTTCGCGCAGCTCCCAGAGGACGCCGTTGAGAATGGGGCGTGACTCTTCGGTGCTGACGGCGAAGGCGACGTGCGAGATGAGCTTTTGCAGTTCGCCCGACTTGACGCGCCACGAGTCGTTGAAGCGCACCACCGGGAAGGTGGGGAACTCGTCGCGGGGCAGTCCAAGCAGTTTGAACTTGGAGCGACCGCACTCGATGGTGACGCGCTGTTCGCCGCTCGCCGAGACTTTGACCGGCGACGGCGGGAGCTCGCGGGCGATCTCGCTGAGCTTCTTGGCGGGAATGGTGATCGCGCCAGGCGTTTCGACATCGGCACTGACTTCGGTGCTGACGGCGATATCGAGATCGGTCGCGGAGAACCGAATACCGCGATCGGTGGTCTCGACGAGCAAATTGGCGAGTACCGGCAAGGTGGTCTTGGCCGGTACGGCGGCGGTCACGGCCTGGAGGCCTTCCTGCAGTTTTTCACGCGAGATCGTGAACTTCATGCCCGTTTTTGTGGAAGGACTGCGCACACCTGCTGTTTAAAAACAGACTTAGATATAAAAACAGTGGTAGTAGCAGGGGATGTGGGCTTGTCTATAAACGCTGCAACCTACGCGTTCAGAACAGCTTTCGCCATATGACCTCATGTGGAGTTCCTGTGGGGAGGTGCGAAGACTCCCCGGAAGTGCACAGGAGGGGGTGGCAAATTTGTGGGGGACTGTGGAGCGGCGGGGATTCAGGTGCCGAGCTGACCGGTTGTCCGCAGAGTTTCCAACATGCCCCGGACCTTCAAAACGCGCTCGGTGAAGCCTGCTTCGCCGGCCATGTCTTCGGCGACGCGTTCGAGGGAATGGATGACGGTGGAGTGGTCCCGTCCTCCGAACGCGTTGCCGATTTCGACCAGTTGGAGCGCCAGCAGTTCGCGGCAGAGGTACATGGCGACCTGGCGCGGCGTGGTGAGCTGTTTGGTGCGGGTTTTCGAGCGCAGCCCGTCGGGGGTGACCCCCCATTCGCGGGCGACGACCTGCTGAATGGTCGCCACCGTGATGGTGGTGGGGGGAATGTCGGGGAAGTCGGCGTTGCTGGCGCCGCGCAGTTTGTCGCGCAGCGCTTCGCGGGCGAGGTCGACGGAGATGTCGCGGTGCTTGAACGACGCGTAGGCGAGCAGCTTGATGATGGAGCCTTCGAGCTCGCGCACGGACGACTTCACGTGTTGCGCGATGAACTCGATGACTTCGTCGGGGATGGTGAGCTCGAGGTGATCGACGCTCGCCTTCTTCTTGAGGATGGCGATGCGGTGTTCGAGGTCGGGGGAATCGACGTTGGCGACCATCCCCCATTCGAAGCGGGAGATGAGGCGGGACTCGAGCCCGGGAATTTCCTTGGGGGGCCGATCGGAGGTGAGCACGATCTGCCGTCCGGCTTCATAGATGGCGTTGAAGGTGTGGAAGAATTCCTCTTGCGTGGATTCTTTCCCCTTCAGGAACTGGACGTCGTCGACGAGCAGGAGGTCGATTTCGCGGAAGCGGCGCCGGAAGTCGCCCATCTGGCCGGTCTGGATGGCGCCGATGAATTCGTTGGTGAACTGCTCGGTGCCCACGAAGGCGATGCGCAGCGCCGGGTTGCGGCGGAGCTGTTCGTGGGCGATGCCCTGCATGAGGTGGGTTTTGCCGAGCCCGGTCTCGCCGTAGATGAAGAGGGGGTTGTAGACCTTGCCGGGGGCTTGGGCGGCGGCCTGGGCGGCGGCGGCGGCGACGTCGTTGGACTTGCCGATGACGAACTGGTCGAACGTGTAGAGCGGGTTGAGTGGCGCAGAAATGCGCGACTGCTGTTTTAATGGTGCCGCGACAATTGTCGCTGGCGGCGGCGCCACGAACATGTCCATCTGCACCCGCCCCACCCGCTCCTCTGCCACCTTGAAGCGCACCTGCATCGGATGGCCCAGCGCGACCGCGGCGAACGTCGCCAGCAGGTCCGCGTGCTTCGACTCGTTCCAGTCCGCCGAGAACTGGTCCGGCGCGCCCACGAACAGGGTGTCGCCTTCGACGACGATCGCTTCCGTCGGCTCGAGCCACGTGCGGAACGTCTGCTCCGGTAGCACCTGCCGCGCCCGCTGGCGCAGGCGATCCCAGATTTCAGCAGGCGATAGCGACATTGGTGTCCCGAACGGTGGCGATACAGAGAGGGGGCGGCGAAGGTACCCCGTTTCGTGTGGATAAGTCAATTGGGCAACAGGGCGTGAGTTCCGCTTCGGTTCGTGATGGCAAGCAAGTCGAAATGCCGTGGCCCAACTCGTTGCCCGAGGCCACTTTGCACATTACGCGGACCGAGCGGGGCCCCTTGACCTTCGGGGGTGGAGTCGGCTACATTCTGAGGCTCATTCGCATTTACGCTCGTTTATTCGTCTCCGTTTTCTTAGAGTTTCGTCATGGGCAAGCCCACCTATCGTCCGCGCAACACGCGTCGCATCCGCAAGCACGGTTTCCGTGCGCGCATGGAGACGAAGTGGGGGCGCGCTGTCCTCGCTCGTCGCCGCAAGAAGGGGCGCAAAGTCCTGACCGTTCAGCTCCCGTCGAAGTACGCGGGCGCCTGATTCACGAGCGTTCCCGCGCCAGCAGCGACTGACGCGCGGGACCGAGCTCGAACGGGTCCGTCACGAAGGGAAGCGAGTGCGCACCGCGTCGTTAGACGTGCGCGCCACCGCTTCCCTTCATGCGTTTCCACGCGTGGGGTTCGTCGTGCCCAAGTACAAGCACTCGGGCGTCGAGCGGAACCGCGTGAAACGACGGCTGCGCGAAATCGTACGACTCCACATGCTCCAACTGCTCGATCCGGCCGTGGCCACCACGCCCCTCGATCTCGTGGTGCGTGTCTTCCCGTCGGCCTACGATCGCGACTACGACACGCTCCGGACCGAGCTGCTCCAGGCGCTCCGGCGCCTCACCTGAGGTGCCCGTGACCACGTGGCGCAGCTGGCCCCGGAACGCGCTCATCCTCGGCGTCCGCGGCTACCAGCTCGTGCTCTCGCCCATCTTCGGGGGCGCGTGCCGGTATTATCCTTCCTGCTCGGCCTACGCGATCGAAGCGCTCGACAAACACGGCGCGTGGCGCGGAGGATGGATGGCACTGCGCCGCATTGGGCGCTGCCATCCGTTTCGCCCAGGCGGCTTCGATCCGGTGCCCTGACAACGCGGCTGCCGCGTTGGTAGCATCACTTTCAATTTCCCATGGAACCACGTCGCATTGCCCTCGCGGTCGTCCTGATGGCCGCGGTCATTCTCGCCAGCAACTACATCTTCCCGGCGCCTCCCGTGGCGCCCGTGAACAAGATCGTTGCTGCCGACTCGCTGTCGCGTGACACGGCGGCCGTGCCGGCCGCCACGGCCGCAGCCATCGCCGACTCGCAGGGCACGATTGGCGCGCTGCCGTCGGCAATGACCGCGACGCAGGCCGTCGTGCTTCCCGTCGACACCGCCGTCATCAAGACCGCGGTCGCCGACTATCGCACCACGAACAAAGGCGCCGCGCTCATTGGCGCGTCGCTCACGCAATACGCCGCGCTCTCCAATGGTGGACGCACGCGCAGCGGGAGCGTCGAGCTCGCCCTTCCCGGCGAGCGGTTGCTCGGGTTCCGTCTGGTCATTCCGGGCGACACGATCGACCTCACCAAGCAGGTTTTCAGCAGCACCACCACCGAAGAGAACGGCAACACGGTGGTGTCGTACAGCGCCGCGCTCGCCGGCAAGACGGTGTCGGTGCGCTACTCGTTCCTCCCCGACAGCTACCGCGTGAGTGTCGCGGCCGCCGTCGCCGGGGTCCCCGAGAACAGCTATCTGCTCGTCGATCTGCCGCCGGGCTTCCGCAGCTCCGAGTCGGACACGACCGAAGATCATTCGCACCTCGCGTACGCGTACAAGCCGGAGCTCTCGGGCGCCAAGCCCATTACGTTCGCCTCGCTCGATCCGGGTGAGCGCGAAATCGAAGCCGGCCCCCTCACCTGGGGCGTGGCCAAGAGCAAGTACTTCATTCTCGGCGTCCTCGCCCCCAAGGGTGGCGCGAACTTCGCCGAGCTGAACGTCACCGGCGGTGTGCGCATTGGTAAGAACGCCACGCGCGCGCAGGCGACCCTGGTGGCGCCGCTCAAGGCGGGCAACGTGTCGTTCGACGTGTATGCCGGGCCGCAGGAGTTCAAGCGTCTGCTGGCCATGGGGCGCGAGTTCGAAACGAGCAACCCGTACGGCGGCTGGATTCAGGGCATCGTGCAGCCCTTCGCGACGATGATCATTCGTCTGCTGCTGTGGATGAAGGCCACGCTGGGTGTGTCGTATGGCTGGATCCTGGTCATCTTCGGCGTCGCCATTCGCATCATTCTGTGGCCGCTCAACCAGAAGGCGATGCGCAGCAGCATGCAGATGCAGCGCATTCAGCCGGAAATGCAGGCACTGCAGACGCGCTACAAGGGCGACCCGCAGAAGCTGCAACAGGCGATGATGGAGCTGTACAAGGAGCATGGCATGAGCCCGTTCAGCTCGTTGTCCGGTTGTCTCCCCATGCTCATCCCGTTGCCGGTGTTCTTCGCGCTCTTCTTCGTGTTTCAGAACACGATCGAGTTCCGCGGTGTGTCGTTCCTGTGGTTCCCCGATATTTCGGTGAAGGATCCGTTCTACGTGATCCCCATTCTTGTCGCCCTCACCACGATGCTCATGTCGTGGATCGGCATGCGCGGCATGAAGGCCAACGAACAGCAGAAGATGATGATGTATCTCATGCCCGCCATGATGCTCATCTTCTTCTTCAGCATGGCGTCGGGGCTCAACCTGTACTACTTCATCCAGAACCTCGCGTCGTTGCCGCAGCAGTGGCTCATCTCGCAGGAGCGGAGCAAGTCCTCCACGCCGCTCGTGCGCGGATGACGTGATGCACGCGCCACGCGCCACACCGACGCTGTTGCCGGGCGACGACGAGACGATCGTCGCACCGGCCACGGCTCCCGGACGCGGCGCGGTGGCGCTGGTACGACTCTCGGGGGCGCGCGCGATGACCATCGCTCGCGCCCTTGGTGCATTCGGGGGCGTACACGGTGCCGCCGCAGTGCCGCGCCATGCGACCCTGTCGACCCTGATGCACCCGGAGAGTGGTGAGCCGCTCGAGCAGGCGCTCGTCACCTGGTTTGCCGCGCCGCGCTCGTACACGGGCGAAGAGGTCGTCGAGCTCGCCGTGCATGGCGGAACGGTGTCACCGTCGCTGGTGGTGGCGGCGTGTCTGGCGGCAGGGGCCCGCATGGCGCATCCCGGTGAATTCACGCGACGGGCGGTCATGCACGGGCGCATGGACCTCGTGCAGGCCGAAGCGGTGGCCGATCTCGTCGACGCGCGCACGCGGGCGATGCAGCGCGTGGCGCTGTCGCAGCTCGACGGTGGCTTGTCGCGTCGGCTCCTCGCGTTGCGCGACGACGTCATTCACCTCGAAGCGCTACTCGCGTACGACATCGACTTCCCCGAAGAAGACGATGGGCCGATTGCACCGGCGCGGATTGCCGATGCGGTGAGCACGCTGCGCGTCGCACTCGAAGCGCTGCTGCGCACCGCACCGCAAGGCGCACTGGTTCGTGACGGCGTGCTCGTCGTCATTGCCGGTCCGCCCAATGCGGGCAAGTCGAGCCTCTTCAACGCGCTGCTGGGCGAAGCGCGCGCCATCGTCACCGCCATTCCCGGCACCACCCGCGACGCGATCGAAGCGTTGCTCGATCGACCATCGCTCCCGTTGCGGCTCGTGGATACCGCCGGCATTCGTGATACGACCGATGCGCTGGAGCAGCTGGGGATCGAGGTGAGCAGCCGCTACGTGGGGCAGGCGCAGGTGGTACTCGCGTGTGGCGCGACGGACGCCGATGTGCAGCACACGGTGCAGGCGCTACAGGAGCACACTGAGGGCGTGGTGATTCCGGTGCGTACCAAGTCCGACGTCGGCGAGAGCACCGTTGTGCTACAGGTAAGCGCGGAGCGCGGCGAGGGACTCGAGCAGCTGTTGGCAGCCGTCGATGCAGCCGCCCTGCAGGTACTCCCCGCGGACGGCGCCAACGACGCACTGCTCACGCGTGAGCGTCATCGTGTAGCACTCCAGGGGGCACTCGACGAAGTGGTCGCGTTTGAGGACGCGTGGAGTGCGGGTGCCTTACCCGCGCCAGTGGCCGCGGTGCATCTTCTGGCCGCCCGTGAAGCCATCTCCGAGTTGATCGGCAGCGTGGATATCGAGGATGTGCTCGACCGCGTCTTCCGGGACTTCTGCATCGGGAAGTGACTGAACGGCGGTTGAACAGCGCCACTCTGTGTCTTCTGGGGTGCTGTCCCCGCCGCTCAGCTCACGACAGTCAGCCGCGGCCGCTCGACAAACGGTTCTGCCGCCGCCGCAATTTCTTCGGCGCTGGCGCGCACCGACCACGCAAAGCCGCGCGCACTGATGGCCGCTTCGACCATGCGCGCGCCGAGGAAGTAGCCGGCGCGTTCGGGGAGCACGATGCGCTCGACGGTGCGGGCTTCGTCGCTCATACCGCCCGACAGATAGCGCAGGCGCAGGCCGAGGCCGGCGCGATCGAAGTGGTTGCCGGCGGCGCGCGCGAGGACGGGCTCCACCTCGCGGATGCGCGCATACTGGCGGCGCGCGAAGCCGAAGTATTCCCAGGCCGCGTGACCCGGACTGACGGCGCGCGACACGTGTACGGCGAGGCCTTCGTTCACGAGTAGCTCGCGCAACGTGGCTTGGCGCCCCGTGTCCCAGTACGAGTAGTACCCGCCCGCATCCTGCACGAGGTCGCGCATGCTGCTGCGGCTCGCCGGCGACGTGTAGCGGATGACGTGCGTGATTTCGTGCGCGAGCCAGAGCGGAATGAGCTCGGGGTCGAGTCCCAACCCCTGGGTGTCCGGATTGGTGACGCCGGTGAAGTGCTCGAGGCACACGAAGGCGACGCCGCGGCCGTTGACGACCAGTTCACCGGCGTTGGCCGCGCCCACGCCAACCATGAGCACGATGTCATACGGCACGTCGACATCGAGCAGCATGCGCACCTTGTCTTCGGTGAGGCGCGCGAGGGTGACGAGGTCGGTGTTGGCGAGGAGCGACAGCAGGTCGCTGCGATCGGCGGCGACGGTGGCGCGCACCACTTCTTCGAAGTGTGGGCCGGAGGGCTCGAGGACGTAGTTGTCCCAGTACGCCGTCAGCAGATCACGGTGGCGCTCGAAGTACGCGAGATACGCCGCGAAGCGGTCTTCGGCTTCGAGAACGGCGAGAAAATCTGGAACGAGATTGATCAACATCAACGACCCAGAGTCGTGAACCCGGCGCGGTCGACGTGGAGAGGAAAAACGGCCACGCGACTAGTGAGAGGCGGCAAGTTAGCCCGCGAATGAAGTCGCAACAAGGCAGTGTCGCATTCGGATGTGGAGAACTCGTTCAACTCCGTGACGGAGTGTGCCGACACTCATCGGCAACATCCCGCCCACGAAGCACTTATGACGACGCTCCATCTCATCGAACTCACCTGCCCGATCTGCGACAGCGGCTTCCGCTCGCAGACGGTTGTGGCTACCAACGGCTTTGGCGGCAAGCGGACCGACTTTCACGAGCGGGCGGCGGGGATGCAGCCGCTCCCGTACTTCGTGCATTTGTGTACGCATTGCGGTTACGCCGGCGTGGCGCGCGATTTCGGCGACGAGGTGAATCCGAGCGATCAGCTCAAGGAGCAGGTGTGGGGTGAACTCGCCCCGGCGCTGCGCACCTCGCTGCCATCGGGCTCGCTCAAGTACGAGCACGCCGCGAAAGTCGCGGCCTGGCAGGACGCCGACCCGCGCTATCTGGCCGACCTGTATCTGCGCGCGGCCTGGTGCTGTGTGGACGAGGGGGACAGCGAGGCCGAACGGTTCTTCCGTCGCAAGGCGGCGTGGCGTTTTGCCGAATCGCTGGCCAGCTTCGACGGCATCCCGCCCGACGAGCGCGCCGTCATCACATATCTGGTGGGCGAGCTCTGGCGCCGCGTGGGTGACGAAGCGCAGGCCGAACACTGGTTCAGCCGCGTGGCCGACGAGGTCACCGAACCGACCGCACAAAGCTGGGTGCTCGAAGTGGCGGAGCAGCAGCGCGTGCAGCCGCGGGAGTGGTTTACCTGACC
>CANGXD010000080.1 GCA_947457545.1 Gemmatimonadaceae bacterium | reverse complement strand
TGCGCCCGCGCCACCACCACGCCCGAGCCTACGCCACAGCCTGCCCCCCGCCCCGCAGCGCAGCCTGTGCAACAGCCGCCCATCACGGTCGCACCGCCGGCGCCGGCCCCCGCGCCCGTGGCCGTCGACAGCGCCGCGTCCAACTGGCACCGGCTCGACTACGACAGCGACAAGGTCCTCGGCGTGGGCTCCGAGCGCGCCATTCGCGAGCTGCTTGCCGGCCGACAGCCACAACGTGAGGTCACGGTGGCGGTCATCGATGGCGGCATCGACACCGCGCACACGTACCTGCGCTCGCGCCTCTGGAAGAACACGCGCGACGTGGCGGGCAATGGGCAGGACGACGACAAGAATGGCTTCATCGACGACAGCTGGGGGTGGAACTTCATGGTCACTCCCACCGGCACCGCTGTCGGCGCCGAGACGTTCGAGCTCACACGGTTGTACGCCGCCTGCCGCGGTCAGCCCGCCGGACGGGGCATTGCCAAGCCAACCGCCGCTCACTGCGACTCGCTGGCCAGCAGCTATCTCGAGAAGTCCGCAGAGGTGAATGGCACGCTCGCCCAGATCTCCGAGATTGAGCGAACGCTCAGTCAGGTGAGCAGCGCCTTGCAGCAGGCCATGGGGCCCGCCGCACTCACCAAGGCGCGCGTGCTCGCGTTCGCTCCCGCCAACGCCGCGCAGGCCAACGCGCGGCAAATGTGGCTGTCGCTCGACGCCAACGGCCTCAGCCTCGAGGCCATGGTCGACGCGAAAAAGGCGTACGACTCACAAGCGCGCTTTGGCCTCGATACTGCTTACTATCCGCGCGCCCTCAACGCCCCTGGCTCGGCCGACGTGACTGGCCCCGACGCGCTGCACGGCACCCACGTGGCCGGCATCATTGGCGCCGAACGCAACGCCGCCAACGCGGTGCAAGGCATTGCGCCCAACGTGCGCCTCATGGCCGTGCGTGCGGTGCCCGACGGCGATGAGCGCGACGAAGATGTGGCGCGCGCCATTCGCTACGCCGTCGATAACGGCGCGCAGATCATCAACATGAGCTTCGGCAAAGCATACTCGCCGCGGAAGGCGGCGGTGGACAGCGCGGTGCGCTATGCCGCAACGAAGGGCGTGCTGCTCGTGCACGCCGCCGGTAACGATGGCGAAAACAACGACATCGTCCCCTCGTACCCCACGCCGGCGCTGAGCGGCAACACGCGCGCGAGCAACTGGCTCGAAGTGGGCGCCAGCTCGTGGAAAGGCACCGCGTCGCTCGCCACCAGCTTCAGTAACTACGGCAAGCAGAACGTCGATCTGTTCGCGCCCGGCGAAGACATTCTGAGCACGGCCCCCGGCGGCGGCGTGAAGCGCGAGAGCGGCACCAGCATGGCGGCGCCGGTGGTGTCGGGCGTCGCGGCACTGCTGCTCACGTATTTCCCCAAGCTCACCCCCGCCGAGGTGCGCGACATCATTTTGCAGTCGGTACGCACCTTCCCGGGGCTCAACGTGGCCCTGCCGGGCGGCGAGGGGCAGCAGGCCCCCTTTGCAGGGCTGTCGCGCACCGGCGGCGTCATCGACGCCTACGCCGCCGTGAAGCTGGCGCTGCAGCGTGAGGCGTTGCGCCCGTAATGCGGTGCGCCCGTAATGCCGTAGAGGGTATCCGCGGGGGGTAGCCGTTCGCGACAGGGGGTGGGTGCGATAGACTTCGGGAACGTTGGCCCCTGCCCTTTCCCACCCTCTGTCTTTCTCCCTATGCGTTCTCTCCTCATTGCCGGCGTCGCGCTGGCGTTGACCTCGAATATCGTTTCCGCGCAGTCCGGTGCCCGCCGTGCGGCCCCCAGCACGCGCGCGACCGCCGAAGTGTCGCTCACCTTTGCCGATACCGCGGCGCAGCGTGTCGCGGGTAAGCCGGCGCTCATGCGCATTGATTACGGCCAGCCGCACCTCCGCGGCCGCAAGCTGCTCACCGACAGCCTCGTGCCCATGGGCAAGGTGTGGCGCCTCGGTGCCAACGCCGCCACGATCTTCACCACCGACGTCGATCTCGTCATGGGTGGCAAGGACGTCGCCAAGGGACGCTATGTCGCGCAGCTGCTCCCCGAAACCAGCGGCTGGACGCTCATTTTACAGCAGGAAACGACGGGTGCCGCGCAGGTGAACGTGGCCGCGTACGACAAGGCCAAGGATTACGCGCGCATTCCGCTCAAGGCTACGACGCTCATGCACGGCGTAGAGAGCCTCGGCATCGCGCTCGTGCCGTCGACGGCGCCGGGCGCGCAGAAGGGCGACCTGTCCATCTCGTGGGGCACGGTGCAGCTTTCCGCTGAGTGGTTGGTGAAGTAACTCGCAGTGCGGGGAACCGGCGCATGCCGTCGCCGGTTCCCCACCCTATTCGCCGCATGAAATTCTGGCAGCCTTTATTGGAGCAGGACGATGTCGACACGCGCAATGGTGTTTATCGATGGAACGTGGTTGTCCGTCACGGCCAACCGGATTGCTGATCAGCATGGCTTGCAGGGACGCACCGGCGGCCCGCTGGATTTTGGCATGCTGCCGCGGTCGTGTGTCGCCGAAGTGGTGGCGCAAATGGAGCCAGGCACGAGTCTCGATGTGGTGCGCACGCATTATTTCAGTTCCATTGCCACCAACTACGACGCCGCCGATCACGACGCGGTACAGCGACGCAGTGATTTTTTCGACGCCCTGCGCCGGCAGCATCGGTACGAGGTGTATCGCTTCGAAACCGATTATCGCGGCAATCGCGTACGCCGCTCGCTGCGCCCCGACGAGGTGTCGTACGAGCCACGTGAAAAGGCGGTCGATGTCGGCCTCGCGACATCACTGCTGGAAATGGCGGCGCTCTCGGCCTACGACATTGCGATCATCGTGTGCGGCGACCGCGATTTCGTTCCCGCGTTGCAGGCGGTACGACGCCTGGGCAAACGGGTGGCCATCGTGAGTGCGCGCGGCAGTTGTCCGCGCGAGTTCAGCGACCCGAACGACCCGCTGCGCCTGCGCGACTTCAACACCTTGTGGCTCGACGATCTGTGGCCGCAGCTGGTGGCGCCCAACGCGCGTCCGCTGGTGCGTGTGGCTGGCGAGCGCGCGGAGGCGGTTATTGCGACGGTCGATGATGTAAGCGACGAGGCGACGCAGGAGCTATCGGCCATCAATCCGTATGCCGATGAGCCGACGGCGGTTGTGCAGCCGACGGCAGAACCCGTAATCGACGTGCCACCCGCCACGTTGACGGACACCGCGGAAAAAGGCGCCGTGCTCGATGGTGTGGTGAACAAGGTGCATGGCAATGGCTACGGCTTCATTCGTACCACCGGTGGTCTCGACTACTACTTCCGCCGTGCGTCCATGCGCGACCCGCTGCACTTCGGGCGCTTGCTGCGTGGCACGACCACCGTGCAGTTCACCGTCGACGAACCCGCGTCTGCCGCAGGCGCCGGTCGCGCGGCGCAGATTGCCGTACTGAGCGGGCTCGGGGCCGTCGACGCGGTCGCCGCCGTCGCCGCGGTGACACCGCCGCGTGCGGTGCCGCTACCGCCACCGGCGGCTGCAGCGATCGCGTCGATCGACGAGGACTGGGACCGCGACCCGTTTGCAGGGCCCCGTCACCGCTGAACAGTAGGGGCACAAGACCGGAGGCGCTGGACCAAAGGTTGCACCGCTCATGATGCATGAGCATGCTACCGTTTCTTCGCCGTCTCGTCCGGCACTAAGTGACCGTCCTCGACTGGATGACGCTCGGCGGCGGACTGCTGTTGTTCATGGCGCTGACGTCGTCTGCCGTGCAGCGGCTTCCCATCTCGACCGCGTGCATCTGTCTGGCGGTCGGGATGCTGCTGGGTCCTGCCGCGGCCGATGTCCTGCGGCTCAACATCGCCGCGCAGCGACAGTGGATGGAGTCGCTCACGGAGTTCGCGGTGATCGTGTCGCTGTTCGTTGGCGGACTCGGCTTGCGACCGCCGTTGCACCATCCCACCTGGCGCCGTGCCGTCGTGCTCGCCGGGCCCGTCATGCTCCTGAGCATCATAGGAATCGCGGCCACCGCGCACCTGCTGTTGGCGTTGCCGCTCTTCGTCGCGCTGCTCCTCGGCGCGATGCTGGCCCCCACCGATCCGGTGCTTGCGGCAGCGGTGGCGGTGAACGACGCGCAGGATCACGACCGTGTACGATTTGCGCTCTCGGGAGAAGCCGGGCTCAACGACGGCGCGGCATTCCCCTTCGTCGTCTTTGCCCTCGAGGGGATGCGCCGCGGGGCGCTGGGCCCCTGGATGTTCGACTGGTTCGCGTCACGCGTACTGTGGGCCGTACCAGCAGGGGTCGCCATCGGCTACGCCATGGGGTTAGGCGTCGGTCACCTCGCTATCAGGCTGCGCAGTTGCAACCGCGACATGAGCGCGTCGAGCGACTTTCTCGCGCTGGCGTTGATCGTGCTGGCGTACGTGGCTGCCGAACGTGTGCACGCGTGGGGCTTTCTCTCCGTCTTCGCGGCGGGCGTTGGGCTGCGCAACGCCGAGGTGCAGGTCGTACGCACATCGCCGCATCCGCACATGATGAAGCGCGCGCGCCAGTGGATCGCGCGTAGCGCCGACGGCATCATGCCGCATCCGCCGGCCGAAACGATGGTCTCAGCGAACACCGATCAGCAGGAACTCGAACAGCCTGCCGTCGCTGCCGGTGTGGTGATTTCGGAGGCGCTCACCTTTGGCCATACACTCGAGCGCCTGCTCGAAGTGTTGCTGGTGGTGCTGGTGGGCATTGCGCTCGTGCAGTCGTGGTATTGGCCGGCGGTGCTGCTGGCGACCCTCCTGCTGCTACTCATTCGACCACTGGCGACCACCCTGCTCTTGCGCGACCGCGAGATCTCCCGCGGGCAGCGCCGTCTCATTGGCTGGTTCGGCATTCGCGGCATCGGCAGCTTGTACTACCTGAGCTACGCGCTCAATCACGGCGTACCCGATGCGCTGGCGCTGCCGTTGGTACAAATCGTGGTCACCGTGATCGCCTGCAGCATCGTGGTGCACGGCATCAGTGTGACGCCGGTGTTGGCGCGCTATGAGCGAGGGTTGGCGCAGGGCAAACATCCAGCGTAAATGCGCCGCCCCCTGCGCCCGTTGCGTCAGAACTGCGCGCGAAAGGTCGCGAACTCCGTGCGCAGCGTGGCGAGCTGTTCTTCCAGCTGCTGCACGCGGAGTTCGAGCGCCGCAATCTGCTCATCACTCGCATTCCCTGCGCTGTGCCCGGGCGCCTGAGGTGTATCGTGCGCGGCAACCGGAGCGCTGTCGGCCACTTCGCCGCCGAGCAGTTGCGCGAAGCGCTGCTCCTTCTGTCCCGGGCGTCGCGGGAGGCGTGTGACCAGCGAACCGGAGTCGCGCGCCACCAAGGTATCGAGCAGCTGCTCCACGTCTGAGAGCCCGCTGAACTCCGCCCACCGCTGGGTGCGCGTGTTGAGCTCTCCCACCGTTTGCGGCCCGCGCAACATGAGCACGCCGAGCAGCGCGAGCTCGCGCGCATCCAGGTCGAGCGCTTCGTTGAGCAGATGCTGGTATTTGGTGACGCGCGAGCCGGCGGGCTGAATGGCGCGCAGAAGGCTGCGTCGGCGCAGCGTGACAACGGCCGAGGTCACGGCATCTTCGTCGAGCTGCATGACCGGCTCGCGGTTGGAGAGCTGGTTGCACGCGGCCACCAGTGCCGACAACGTGAGCGGGTAGTGCTCGGGGGTCGTCGCGGCCTTTTCGAGCAGCGAGCCGAGGACGCGAACTTCGACGTGGGTGAGGGGCGGGTGCATGGGGTGAACGGTGTGGATTTCGAGAGTGAGCATTCTGCGACTAGACGGCTTGCGCGCGCAGGTCCTCATACAACTTGCCGTACGTCAGCAGAATCTCCAGCATCGCTTTCTGAATCGCCGGCGAGTTCAGCGCCTGCGCGGACATCGTGGTGTGTGCATCAAGCGCCGCCATGATGGCGTCCTGGTTGGCCTTTGGGAGATCTGGCGAGGCGGCGAACTGCTCCTTGGTATTCGACATCGCTTGCTTCCGCAGCACGGCGGATTCGAGGAGCTTGCCTTTGATCACGCTGGTGACGTACGTCAACCGGTCGGTCTCCGTGAGCTCGCCGGTGAACAGGTCGTTTACCTTCTCAATGATCTCAGCCAGCCGCGCCTTCTCGCGGTCCTGCACTGCCCCGGCGCCGGCCTCGGTGATGGGGGGCAGCGGCACGGGGCTGTCCTTCACGAGCATCGGCTTCTGCGTCCCCTTGTACCGCAGGGCGTAGTGCGTGAGCTCTAGCTTGGATAGGTCGACACCATCCCGCTCGCGCCCGAAATCGAGCAGCCGCAGCAGATGACGATAGAAGATCGCGCGCTTCTCGATCTCGGTGTTGCCGTAGTCGAACACCTGCGAGAGGAACGTGTAGAGCCGCCCAAAGGCACCGAGGTCGCCCTTGAACAGCACGAGGGCATCCATGGTGTGCTTGGCTATCTCCGCCGCCGGCTCATCCTCGTTCTCGGTGGCCATGCGCCACGCCGCCAACGCTGCGCTGAACTTCTTGGTGAGCCGGTCGGCGACGGGCTCCACGGCACGAATGAGATCGCTCTGCTTCGATGACGGGTTGAGATCCACCGCCGCCACGCGATCTACCTCGAAGTCGTCGTAGTACCCCGTCGCGTCGAGCTTCGCGCGCAAGTTGTACACGAGGTTGGGATCGGTGGTCGTCTCGAGCGTCGCCGTCTCGTAGTACACCTTGAAGGCGGCCAACACGTCGTCCGGCTCGTTCATGAAGTCCACCACGTACGTGGTCTCCTTCCCCGGATACGCGCGATTGAGACGCGACAGCGTCTGCACGGCCTGAATGCCATCGAGCCGCTTGTCGACGTACATGGCGCATAGCAGCGGCTGATCGAACCCCGTCTGGAATTTGTTCGCGGCCAGCAGAATCTGATACTCGGACCCCTTGAACGCCTCGCGAATGTCGCGCCCCTTGAGGCCGGGGTTGAGCGACGGTGTGGCCTCGGTGAACGGGTCCGGCCCACTGTCGGCGTCCACGACCTCGCCCGAAAACGCGACGAGCGATTGCAGCGCGTAGCCCTTCTCGGCGATGTACTTCTGCAACGCGAGCTGCCAGCGCACCGCCTCCTTGCGGCTCGCGACCACCACCATGGCCTTGGCCTTACCCCCCAGCAGCGGCGACACCGTGGTGCGGAAGTGCTCCACGATCACCTGCACCTTCTGCGCGACATTGTAGGGGTGTAGACGCACCCACCCCATGATGCCGCGCATGGCCGCGCTGCGCTCGACTTCCTTGTCATCGAACGCGGCGCCACCGTGCGCCAGATTGAACGCCGCCTTGTAGCTCGTGTAGTTCTGCAGCACGTCGAGGATGAACCCCTCCTCGATAGCCTGGCGCATACTGTACACGTGAAATGGCACCGGCACGTTGTCCGGCGCCGGCTTGCGCGTGGGGTCGGGGCGCGTACCGAACAGCTCCAGCGTCTTGTTCTTGGGCGTGGCGGTGAACGCCACGAAGGTGATGTTCTTCTCGTCGGCCCGGGCGGCCATCTGCGCGGCGAGCAGGTCTTCCGTGCTCACCTCGCCGCCGTCCTGCAGTGCCGCCAGCTCCTCGGCGCTCAACAGCTCCTTGAGCTTGGCCGCCGCCTCTCCCGTCTGCGACGAATGCGCTTCGTCGGCCAACACAGCGAAGCGCTTGCCCTCCGTCGCGGCAAGCTCGCGTACCGCGGACAGCGCGAACGGAAACGTCTGGATCGTACAGACGACAATCTTCTTGTCGCCCTGTAGCGCCTCGGCGAGCTGCTCGCTCTTTGGCTTCCCTTCCCCCTTGATGACGGCCACCACGCCCGTCTTGCGCTGCATGTCGAAGATGGCGTCCTGCAGCTGCCCGTCGATCACCTTGCGGTCGGACACCACCACCACGGTGTGAAACAGCTTCGTGTGCTCGGCGTCGTGCAACTCGGCCAGAAAGTGCGCCGTCCACGCAATGGAGTTGGTCTTCCCCGAGCCCGCGCTGTGCTGCACGAGGTACTTGGTGCCTGCCCCGTCGGTGAGCACGGCCGCCTGCAGCTTGCGCGTTACGTCGAGCTGATGATAGCGCGGGAAGATCATGCCAACGGGCTGCTTCTTCTCGTCGCGTACTGTGACGAGGTAGCGGCCGAGGATCTCGAGCCAGCTGTCGCGCGCCCATACCTCTTCCCACAGGTATGCGGTGCGATGGCCGTGCGGGTTGAGCGGATTGCCCTTACCTCCCCCGTCGCCCTTGTTGAACGGCAAGAAGGTGGTGGCCGGCCCGGCGAGGCGCGTAGTCATGACCGCCTCGCTGTTGCTCACCGCGAAGTGCACCAATGCGCCATTGGGGAAACTCAGCAGCGGCTCGGGCGCCTGCCCCTTGGGGTTGGGCACACGGTCGAACCGGTACTGGTCGATGGCGTCTTCAACGCGCTGCGTGAAGTCGGTCTTGAGCTCCGCCGTGGCCACCGGGATGCCGTTGAGGAACAGCACCAGGTCGATGGCGTTCTCGTTGTGCAGCGAATAGCGCACCTGCCGCACCACGCGCAGCCGGTTGGCCGCATAGCGCGCGAGGATCTCCTCATTGAGGCCGAACGCCGGCTTGAACTGCGCCAGCACCAGCTTTGCCTTGAGCCCCACCAGCTCGATACCGTTGCGCAGCACGTCGAGCGTGCCGCGCTGATCGATCTGCGCGCGCAGCCGGTCGAGCAGCGTGTCCGCGGCCTTGCCGCCGTGGTTCTTGACCAGCGCCTCCCACGCGTGGGGCTGGGTGGCCTGCACCCACTCGATGACGTCGGCCGGGAACAGCGCGCGGGCGCGGTCATACTGGGCGGCGTCGCCATCGGCATACAACCAGCCGTGCGCGGCGAGGTGGGCGCAGAGTTCCTGCTCGAAACTGATTTCCTTGTGGAGACTCATGTTGGTGATAGCGTGCGCAAGCATTGCATGGTCATGGCGCGGAAGTTGGCCCCTATTCTCCTGCTCGTCCAGCACGGATGACGTGCGGCCGCGAGATGGCGGGCCGATTCGGGGGTCATGCTGCTCTGGCGTGCGGCGTATTTCGGCCTATATTCGGAGATCTATGCGACTTCTCTTCAATGTCGAGAAAGCGACCCAGGCCGCCGCGTACCTGTTGGAGCGTCGGGGCGGTCGCATGTCGTACATGAAGCTCCTGAAGCTTCTGTATCTGGCGGATCGTGAGGCGTTGGTCTCGCTCGGCCGGCCAATCACGTACGACCGTTACGTGTCCATGGACCATGGCCCGGTGCTCAGTCAGACGTACAATCTCATTGCGTCGGAGCCTCAGCCCGGGCGTTCGCCGGAGTATTGGCGGCAGGTCATTTCCGCACCACAGAATTACGAGGTGGCGCTACTCACCGTGCACGCTCCCACCTCGTCACTGTCGGCGGCGCACATCGGTATCCTCGACGGCGTCTTTTCGGCGCACGGTGCGAAAGGCCGATGGGAGCTCGTCGACTTCGTCCATACGCTACCGGAGTGGGTCAACCCTCACGGTTCGTCCATCCCGATCAGCGTGCGCGACGTGCTGCTTGCGAGCGGCATGGATGAAGAGGAGGCCGAAGGAATCGAGGAAGGCCTGCTCGCAGAGGCCGCGCTCGACGAACTGCTCGCGTAAACCGCTGGACGCCTGTGGTCCCGCTAATCGCGGCCGGGCGAGCGCTGCGCATTCGCGACCGGCGCATGGGCACGCACCTCTGGTTCGTGCTCACCAGCCCCGATCCCGACTCCGGGCTGGTGATACTCGTAGCCGTCGTGACCGAACGCGGCCACACTGACCGCACCGTTCGGCTCGAGGTTGGCGATCATCCGTTCATACGACACCCATCGAACGTCGATTACGGTACCGCCAAGTTTGCCCCGGCGGGGCGGCTGACAGAGGCCCTTTCGACGGGTAAGGCCGATCTCGACCAAGACGCGTCGACCGTGCTTCTTGGTCGCCTATGCGAGGGACTGCTCACGTCGTCACGCACACCGAACGTGGTCGCCGCGGCGCTTCGGAACGGGCGGGCGCCGTAAGCGACTTCTGACGAATTGGGAAGGCCCGCTCCCAATCAGTTCACGCGGTCACCTTCTCGCGCTTGAGCGCTTCGAGTGTTTGACGGTCTTTGGTCATCCACTCGATCCAGCCGTTGGCGCTGCGACCGAGCAACACGCTGGCGGCGCCACTGGGCGTGCGGAAGAGGTGATCGCGGGTGAAGCGCAACGTCTGACCATCCTCCTGCAGGACGCCTGAGGCGATGAGCGGCGCCCGCAAGCGCTCGGCCTGGGCGCCGCCCTGCGAGTCGGTGTTGTCCAGCGGACCGCGAGAATCCTTGAGCACAACGAATCCGTCGGGCGTGTAGTAGCCGCGTCCGTCAGCGCCACGTCGCTGGGAGTAGAACAACTCGGGCGCCGCGGCAACGCTCGGCGCGCTCACGAGTGCGTCGAACATGGGGAAGCCGAGGGTGGAGACCAGCACCTGTCCCGTCTCGAATATCTCCAGGCAATCGGCCTCCAGCGGCGCCGGCGTATAGGGCCTTGTTCCCTTGTTGCCATTCTCGTCTCGAAATCGACCGGCCGCCCTAATTGACTGGAGGCAGTACCACTCCAGAAACAGCGCGTGCGTCTGCGTGAGAGAGTTCGTGAGAGAGATCAGTACGAGCGCCCGCTCCCAAAAGTCTTTCTCCTTGTTGTGCGCGGCGAGCCGGGCACGGAGATCACCGGTCTGCCCCACGTACACCGTGTCCTCACTGCCGTCCTCGGTCTCGCCCACCAGAAAGTAGAGGGCCACCTGCGTGCTCTCCGGCATGGCAAGAAAGTCGGCTAGCAGACTGCGCGGCACCTCGATCACCTGCACGATGCGCGTGGTGATCTCGGCGATGCGGATCCCCCGCGGGTCGCCGGTGGGGAGGAAGATCTGGATGGTCTTGGGGCGCGGCGTCATGCGGCCTCCACTGAAGCGTGACCACGCACGTCGATCTGGCCAGTTACAGCGGAGCTCACGAGAGCCGCCCGACGTTCCGCAAGCACCGCAGCCATGTGATGAGCGCCTTCAGCTAGTTCTGTATTCGCGAGAGTAAACCTCTCGATGTACTCGCAGATCCTATTCTGCTCAGCAATTGGAGGAACTGGGATCAACGCATCTCGTACGTCTTCCAAGCTCAGGCCTTGCTTCAGTCCATACTGTGAAACCATGAAGTGACGCTGACCAACGTCGCTTTTCAGGGCAAGTGCGAGAAACTTAGGGAGACAAAGATTGTTGGGCCGCAGAAGGCAGAGATGCTGATTAACAAAGGCCGTCTCAGTCAACCTTTCGCATACGGCAACGTTGCCCGTCCGTGCTCCGGTTATGCAAACCAGCACATCACCATTCCGCAGCTCTGTTCGCACTGTTTCAGCATCGAGAGTGACCACAACACGCTTCGCCTCCTCGAATGCAATTCCGAGGTTGTCGTTTAAATCGCCGCTCTGGATAAAGAGCCGACCCTCATCACCGACCTTCTCCGACCACCCACGAGGGCCGCTGGTGGTAAAGCTGCTCAGATGTTTTGCTCGGAGTACATTCCAGTGAGCTGGCACCTTCCCGATCAATTCTGATCCAGACTCCTTCATTGCTGCGTTGGGGTTGAGCCCCTTGGTGATGACCTGCGTGATCGCCGCCTGCCGCTTCTCCTTCAGCAGCGCGATCAGCCGCTCCTGCTCGGCCACGAGTGCGTCGATCTTGGCGGTCTCGCGGTCGAGAAATGATCCGATCATCTCCTGCTCGTCCATCGACGGCAGAGGGATCACGGCATCGCGAACGAACGAGTCCGGCACGCGCTTCTGCCCACCAGCGCCGTACATCGTAGACTCACCTGCTTGCCTGAACAGCGCGGAAGTGAAGAGGTAATGAAGAAAGGAAGGTGATAGCTTCTGCTCATGAGGCCGAATGACAATCAACTCCGTTGTTCCAAAGCCGATGCCGTTCTGAAGCCCCCGCATGATGGCGCCTTTCCCGTTCTCAAAGCATGGGGTGATCTTCGCAAACGCGACGTCCCCATCGCGGACGAAGGTGTACCCCTCGGCTACGTCGGCGAGTGTGCGTTCCCGACTAAGATCAACGGATCCGTCGTCTCCGATTGCCTCCATCGGCAGGAACGTCACAGCAGTTTCAGCTGGAAGCTGACGGACTTCGCTCTTTGAGGGATTCAGGTGCGCCGTGAACCGAAGCCTTGGCACACCCCAATGCGCCGGCACCTGTCCCAACCATTCCACCCCGCTGTCCTTGTATTCAGGATAACGCGGAAGGCTCATGGTTCCCCCGCTCGTGCATTCCGCTTCCCCGCGCGTTTAGGCAGCGCCTTCGCCTTGCGCTCCAATTCCGCCATGGTGTCCCGCTCCGCGGCGGCCTCAAACTCGACCCGGCGACGCGCGTCGAACACGTCGTATGCGACGGCTGCGCGCTGGTCGGCCTCCACACGCGACACGCTCCCGCCATCCGCGAGCACCGCGCGCTCGTTGAAGCGCAGAAAATCATCAAGCTTCTGCTCCCAATCGCGCAGGAAGATCTGCCTTCGGCGCGAGGCCTGATCCTCGGCGTAATCGAGGAACATGGTCACGATGCGATTGAGCTCCGTGATCTCCGGCTCCAGCAGGTAGTTCTTGGCCACGGTCACGTCACCGCGACGCACCTGCGCGCCCTTCCACGCGGTGAGGCCCATGCTGGGCGCGTCGGCATTTACCCGTCGTGCGATGATCTCGGGGGCCGTGAGACCGGTCACAGCGAAGTGCAGCTTGTTCTGCACCGTCTGAAACACCCGTGCCGTGTCGTCCGCGCTGGGCGCATAATCGGCCGCCAGCGCCAGGATGTCGCGGATACGCAGATACACGCGCCGCTCACTCGCCCGTATGTCCCGGATGCGGTCGAGCAGTTCATCGAAGTAGTCGGGCACGCCGGCGCCCGGCGGGTTACGCAGGCGCTCGTCATCCATGACAAAACCCTTGCGCAGGTATTCGTCGAGACGCGCAATGGCCCACTGCCGGAACTGCGTACCCCGAGCGCTCCGTACTCGCATGCCCACGGCGAGAATCGCGGGGAGTGCGTAGTGCAGTACGGTGCGGGAAGTCGTTCTGCCGCCTTCACTTCGAACTATTAAGTACGGCTTAATAGTTGCCGCATGGTCGACTTCGGCAGCCCTGATGACTGCCCGGAGATGGGTGTTGATGTTCGGCACGGTGCTCTGGAAAAGCTCCGCCATCTGCGCCTGGGTGAGCCACAGCGTCTCCCCATCGAAACGGATCTCCAGCCGCGAGCGACCGTCCTCGCTCTGGTACAGCAGGAACTCGCCAGGCGCCGGAGGTGCGAGGTCTCCGCTCACTGGCTCAGCTCCCCGATCATCTTCACGATCCGGTCGGTCACCACCTTGAGCTCCGCGTCGATCTCCGCCAGCGGCCGGGGCGGCGTGAACACGTAGAAGTGCCGGTTGAATGGGATCTCATACCCCACCTTGGTCTTCTCGTGATCGATCCACGCATCGGACGCATGCGGCTTCACCTCGCGCTCGAAGTACGCCTCTACCGTCTCACTCAGCGGCACGTTCTCCGTGTCGCGCAGCGCCGAATCGGGCGTGGGCTTCCCCTTCGCCTTACCCTTGGCGGCCAGTACCACGTTCCCCTGCTCGTCGCGCTCGGGGCGCTCCACGGTGATGGTGCGATAGCCGAAGTGTTCGTTGCGGAAGATCTTGGAGATGGGCTTGCCATCACACGTGGCTTCCTCGAACGCCCCGAACAGGCGCGTTATCTCGTCGATGTGCGCCGCGCTGATCTCCTTGCGCTTGCTGCCGAGGCTTTTGCGCATCTTTTGCCACATGGCGCTGGCGTCGATGAGCTGCACCTTGCCCTTGCGCGGCGCCGGCTTGCGGTTGCTCACGATCCACACGTACGTCGCAATACCCGTGTTGTAGAACAGGTCTGTTGGCAACGCGATGATCGCCTCCAGCAGATCGTGCTCCAACACGTACCGGCGGATCTCGCTTTCGCCGCTGCCAGCGCCTCCCGTAAACAGCGGGCTGCCGTTCAGCACGATGCCGAAGCGACTGCCACCGTCTTTCGCTGGGCGCATCTTGCTGAGCAGGTGCATGAGGAAGAGCAGCGACCCGTCGGAGACGCGCGGGAGCCCTGGGCCGAAGCGACCATCGAAGCCCTTCTGCTCGTGTTCGCGGCGAACTTCCTTTTCGATCTTCTTCCATTCCACGCCGAACGGCGGGTTGGAGAGCATGTAGTCGAACTTCGTGGCCGGTAGCCCGTCATTCGAGAGCGTGTTGCCGGCAAAGATGTTGGACACGTCCTGCCCTTTGATGAGCATGTCCGCCTTGCAGATGGCGTACGACTCGTCGTTGAGCTCCTGCCCGAACATCACCAGCCGCGCTTCGGGATTGATCTCGGCCAAGTGCTCACCGGCCACACTCAGCATGCCGCCGGTGCCGGCGGTAGGGTCGTAGATGGAGCGCACCACGCCGGGCTTGGTGAGGGCTTCGTCGTCTTCGATGAACAGCAGGTTCACCATGAGGCGAATCACTTCTCGCGGCGTGAAGTGTTCACCGGCCGTTTCGTTGCTCAGTTCCGCGAAGCGCCGAATGAGCTCCTCGAATACGGTGCCCATTTGCGCGTTCGAGACCACATCGGGGTGCAGGTCGATGGTCGCAAACTTCTCTGTCACCAGGTACAGCAGACCCGCCTTGTCGAGCCGATCGATCTGCGTGTGGAAGTCGAAGCGCTCGAAGATGTCGCGCACCGCCGGCGAGAAGGCCTGCAGGTAGCTGCGCAGGTTCTCCGCGATGTGGTCCTGATCGCCCAGCAGCGTGCGCAGGTCGAGCTTCGAGGTGTTGTAGAACGACTGGTCGGCCGCCTTGAGGAGAAACGGCTCCGGATTGAGCCCGGCCGAGGTGCGCTTATCCAGCTCCTTCAGCACCGCCGCCTTCGTGGGCTCCAGCACGCAGTCCAAACGCCGGAGCACCGTGAACGGCAGGATGACCTTCCCGTATTCACTCTGGCGATAGTCACCACGCAACAGATCGGCGACCGACCAGATGAACGCCGAGAGATTCGGGGTGGGCGGCGCCGAGGCACGCGCGGTGGCGGCAGACGCCACGGCGGTCGGGACATTGGTCATCACAGCGGGGATGCAGATTGGGGAGAAGCCGGCGGACACACCGGTCCCGTAATGTGGGGCCCAGCACTGACAGACGGGAGGCACCAGATGCTCTACCGCCCCCGTCTCCAATGCAGACAATTCGACAAGTGCGTGGACGGGGTGTGGCAAACGCAAAACGGCCGACTCGTTGAGAGTCGGCCGTTTACGGATCCGATGATCGATAGCTGGGGGGAGACTCGAACTCCCGACCTCACGATTATGAGTAGTGTGCAATGCGACTGGCCGAGGGGAGAAAAGAGCGACCAAGTACTGTTTAAACGCTTATTTGACAACGGCTTACGAGTGTTGTATAGTACTGATGAGTCGGGGCCGAACCTCATATTGCCCGGGCCAGAATCCCCTACAGTGGGATGTGAAGTATGAATCGCAAGTCGCAACAGTCGGCTGCTCCCGGCAGCCTTCGGGTGGACCGCTCATTCAGCGGCATCGGACGCATTCAGGTGCGCACCGGCACCACCAATCGCCGAATCCGGGACGCCATGGACGCAATGCTGGTATCGATGTTCCAGCGCGGCCAATACGATCTCCTGCACGCGGTCGCCGATGGGCGCATTGGCATCACTGAGTTGTTCCGAATGCACCAGCGGAACGAACTTGGGGACATCGTGCTCGTTGAAGACGTCGTGCCCCTCTCCGATGCACTGGCGGATTTCCTCGCCCATGCGAAGGTGGCCGAGCAGACACGGAAAACGTACGGATCGTGCTTCAAGCTGCTGAACCAGTCTTCGCCGAACGCCTCCGTAGCGGAGCTGCATCAGGTGTTATTGAAGTATCGAGAAGAGTGCGAGGCTCGTGGCGTGGGTCGCAATTTCAATTTGACGAAGGCGGCCTGTATGTCGTTCGGAGGTCTCGTCAAGAAGTGTGTAAATGCGCGTCAGGCGGCGGCCTTCTGGGTGGATGACACAGCGGGCACTTCGAGGCCATCCGCGTAGCGGACGCCACGATACACATCGCGGCACTGCTCCGGCGCGTTCAGCTTGCGAAAGCGCTTCTCGGCGACGCGCAGCAGCCGCCAGATGATCGCCGTGGCGCGCTCCACTTTCTTGAAACGCTTGGCCGCGCTCGTACGGAGCCGCAC